>MHEK01000050.1:0-4920 GCA_001803795.1 Nitrospirae bacterium RBG_16_64_22 | reverse complement strand
CCCGCCGCCACAGGCACGTGAACGAAGGATGCCTTTCCCATTTTCTCGTGACACTTCGCCGTGACGCAAGAGGCGGGGGTCGGCTCCGCCCCTTCGGCCGCCGCGGCCATCCCAATCGCCATCACGAGCCAGGCGACGCCGACGATCCACGCGACCGCCGGCGATCGTCTCTCTCTCAAACCTTGCGCCTCAGCCGTTCGAACCAATACTCCCTCCTCCCCATCACCGTAAAACGAATCTACATTTGCAATCTCGGTGCCCTTTCGGCCCAAGAACTCTTTTCCTGGACTCCCCCTGTTCAACGGCCATTCGGAGACAGGCCGGTCCTACTCCCGATCAACACCTCAGCCGGCGACGCGGAATCGCGCACCCCTGAGGCAAATGACGCATGGACGCCTATCAACTCGATTTACCAAGACGAGCCAGCGCGACATCCGCGGTCTTCGTTCCCCAATCGAACGCCTCCTCGAACAGGGAGAACCCTGAGAGATCCGAGTGGGCGAGATGGACCGGACCGGAGAGCGTCCTCATCGCATCCCGGAGGGCGCGTCCCCAGACGAACCCGACCTCCGGACGGACCATGGCGTGGCCGTAGAGCATCACATCCAACCGCCTGACCTGCGACGAGATCCGCGGATGCGCACGCGCCAGGTCAGCGAGGACGCGGTCCTTGTGAGCCGGCCACGGCGCTCCGAGCATCTCCCGGCGGACGGCCGATGGATCCAATCCAGGAAACGAGCGGTAGTACGTGAGCACGGTCGCCCCGACGCCGGTGGAGAGCGACTGGTGCGTGGCCGCCGTATACCCGAGCGAATCGCTCTCGTAGATCACGTTGTCCCAGGAGAGCGGCGCTCCAGCTCCATCCTCCGGCGGCCCGTCCAGATGAAGATTGGCGACGAGCCACGGCGCGTACCGAAATACTCCAACGAAAGCCGGCGGGCGTTCCCGCCACGGACGCCATATCCGCGCGGCGACGAAGACGGGACACGCCAGGATCGCCTCTCGGGCCTCAACGCTGTACGCGGTTCCCGCGTCAGCGTCGTAGACGTCCGCCCGGACACCGCCGCCCACCGGCTCGACATTGAAGACAAGCTGGCCCGGACGGACCCGGTCCCGCAGACCCTCGGCCATCCGGGCGATGAGCCAGCCGTTTCCTTCCGGCCAAGTCAGGACGTTGTCGCCGTATTGCGGATCGGTCTCGCGCCCCGCGAAGTAGTGAACCCCGGCCCACGCCGACGTCTCTTCAAGGCCCGCGCCGAAATCGTCCCGGCAGGCGTACTCGACGTACCAGCGGAGGCGGCGGGAGTTCCACCCGCGCGACGCGAGGAACTGAGCCATCGAGAGCCGGTCCAGGTCTCGAAACGCTCCGGGGGACCCGGCCGACCGCGGAATGGCGAATGCCCTGCGTCCCGCGCCGTCGCGCCACTTACGGCAACGGTCCATCTCCTCCCGGAAAGAGGCGAGTTGGGCAAAGTCCTCCTCTCTCGCGCCCGTATGGGGGAAAATCCCCTCCTGCCAGCGCCCATGGATGAAAAGCCGCTCCTGCGGCGCGTGACAAAGGTGCCTTTCGTTGTAGAGAGGGCGTCCCTTGCGGTCGAATCCCTCGATCGCACCCACCTCGGCAAGGAACCGCCGAACCTCCTTCGCCTCGGTTCCCGGAAGGGGAAGATAATGCGCGCCCCAGGGATACGGCGTGACGGCCGACGCGCCCGAACGGGAATTTCCGCCGATCGCGTCTTCAAGCTCCAGGATGACGAAATCGCGGAGGCCGCCCCGATTCATCCGCCGCGCCGCCGCCAGGCCGGCCACGCCCCCGCCGACGATGACGACGTCCGCGCGCTCGGTTCTCGCGGGGCGCGGAAACTCGTGTCCGTTCCTCAGCCGGTGTCCGGTCTTGTGGGACGAGCCGACGATCCCGCCGTCGATTCCATTTCCCGGATCCGGCGAGTCCGGTCCCCGGCACCCCAGGAGGATGCTCCCCGCGACCGCCGCGCCGCCGGCCAGGATTTCCCGCCGGGTGAAGGCCCGGCGGCTCATCCCGACGGGGCGATCCGCCGCCACTCGGAGGCGTAATACTGGACGAGAATCTGGTTGTCGAGGCGGTTCGCTTCCACAGGGACGGGCGCCATGTCGGGCGGGAACGAAAAAAAGGCCGGCGTTCCTTCCGGCGTCAGGAACTTCAAGCCCGGAGGGTACGTTCCCGGATGCTTGTAACCGCCCGCGGCCGCAAGGACGAATCCCCATTCGCCGAATGAGGGAACATACACATGGTAGGGATGCGGCTCGAACCCGGCG
Organism: Nitrospirae bacterium RBG_16_64_22; assembly: GCA_001803795.1. Taxonomy (GTDB): domain Bacteria; phylum Nitrospirota; class RBG-16-64-22; order RBG-16-64-22; family RBG-16-64-22; genus RBG-16-64-22. The sequence continues at coordinate 2,625 of MHEK01000050.1, read as the reverse complement.
CTCCGGAGCGTCTCGACGACGCACCAGAACGAGCGGCGGGCGAACATTGGAGAGGTCGCCTGGACGACAGCCATGCCGCCGGGCGCGAGACGTGATCTCACAAGGCGGTAGAACGACCTCGAATAGAGCTTTCCCAGCGAGAAGTTGTGGGGGTCGGGGAAGTCGGCGATCACAACGTCGAAACGGTCCGGGTTCCCGTCCAGCCACTGGAACGCATCGCCGTTCACGACGCGGACACGCGGATCGTTGAGGGCGTTTCCGTTGATCTGGACCAGAAGGGGGTTGGCCGAAAACAGACGGGTCATCTCCGGATCGAGATCGACGAGCGTCACGGAAGAGACGTTCGGATACCTGAGTATCTCCCGTACCGCGAGGCCGTCCCCTCCTCCCATGACCAGAACCCTTCGCGGAGCGGGATGCGCCGACAGGACCGGATGGACGAGGGCTTCGTGGTAGCGGTACTCGTCCCGGGAGGAAAACTGGAGGTGCCCGTTCAGGAAGAGGCGGACGTCGTCGGCCCATCGCGTCAGGACGATCCTCTGGTACGGCGACGACCGCGCCAGGATCACCTCGTCCGCGTAGAGCCGCTCCTCCGCCCACCCCGTAATCCGTTCGGCCCCCGCCACCCCCAGCCCGAGAACGAGGATCGCGCCTCCCGCAAGAGCGCGGAGGAAGCCGGGGGACGCGATCCTGCCCCGGAAGATCCAGACCGACCAGAGACCGACGAGCGCGTTGGCAAGACCGAGGAGGAGCGACGTCCTGACCAGCCCGACTTTCGGAACGAGCAGGAGCGGAAAAAGGATCGCCGCCCCGAGCGCGCCGACGTAGTCGAGGGAGAGGACCTCCGCGACCAGGTCCCGGAAGGCAACGCGCTCCTTGAGGAGCCTGAGGAGAAGAGGGATCTCGAGCCCGACGAGGATCCCGATGACGCCGACGAGACCGTACAGGACGAAGTAGATGTGACGGGTCTCGACGAACGCGAGAAAGAGGATGGCCGCCGACCATCCCCCGACCAGTCCGACGAGGACCTCGATCTGAACGAACCGGTCCGCCAACCCCTTGCCGATAAAGCGCGAGAGGTACGAGCCGATCCCCATGGCGAACAGGTAGGAACCGATGACCGTGGAGAACTGGGTGACGGAGTCTCCCAGAAGGTACGACGCGGCCGTGGCGGCCGTGAGTTCGTAGACGAGCCCGGCCGTCGCCACGACGACGACCGTCGCGTAGACGGCGTAAGGCACGGGAACCGCCCTCTCAGCGGATGGCCGACGAGACGATGATCGAGATGCCGATCGCCACGGCCCCCACGATGATCGCGAGCGCCGTGTTCTGCTCGTCGATGATCTCTTTCCAGAGGTGGTAAGGCGTGGCACGGTCCACGACGATGAACGCGAGAGCGAAGACGACGAGGCCGATCGCGGCGTAGATCAGCGCGGCCAACACGGGCTGCCAATGTATCTCCTGAATCATCGTCATTTCCCTCCCGAATAGGTTCGCCCCCACCCGTACGACGACCGATACGATCCCGGGTTGTCACGAACGGACTTTGGAACGTTCTTGATCTCGTCCACGCCCCACGGCGACCAGCCGGTGAACTGGGCCCAGGCCAGGAACATCAGGACGACCGACCCGAAGGCGCCGTAGACGCTAGTCCTCATCGCCGCTCTCCTTCAGGTCCTTCACCGACATCATCGGATGGTCGCTTTCCAGCCACCGCTTGTACTCGAAACTCCGACGCCGCCAGCAGAAGATCATGGGCGGGACCGCCAGGAGGCCGATCGCCCACAACATGTAGCTCGCCCGGGGGACGTCCCGCCGGACCCGGATCGAATAGTTGACCTTGGCCGCGGCGGTCTCCGGCTCGATCAGGAGATAGTAGCGGCCGGACTCGACCGACGGCAAGTAAACCTTGTCCTTCTTCCCTCCCTCGGACCATGAGCCGTCGCTGTCCCGGCCGAAGTAGTACGAGACCTCGCGGCCGAAGTTCAAGGCGCCCCCTGTCCCTTCGTTGATCAGAGCCATGTTGAAATGGGCCCAGTTGTTGGCGACGTCCGTGTCGATGTCGATCCGGACGTTCGACCGCCGGCCCGTCAAGTCGAACGAATCGGTCACGCGCGTCTTCTCACGGTCAGCCTGGCTGTACGCAAACCTGTTTTCGTACACGATGCGGTTCTGAGAAAAGAACATGAAAAACGTCTGGACGGCGAACGCCATACCGATGAAGCCGATCAACAGCATCACGACGTTCCGCGTGTGCAGCCCAAAGGGCGAAGGCTGGACGACGCCGACGCCGTGCGGGGCGGGCGGACTGCCCTCGAGCCCGAATGCCTTCCAGACATCCTTCCCTTCGACGTGCTCTCCGATCGACCAGTTGATCTCGTTCTCCATCCGCTCGCACGAGAGGACCCGCGGCGGGCTGATGAAATCCTCGACCACGGCCGTCTCCCCGGTCTTCACGCGCCAGGGGAATTCGCCCATGACATAGGCAACGCTTGCCTTGGCCGTCTGAAAGTGCCGATACTTTTCCCCGAGGTACTGAGCGTCCGTGCCCAGGCGGACCGGCGCCCCCGATGCCGACTTCGAGATGATCCAGTGGCCCTGGTACTCGGTCAGCCAGCGGAAACC
>MHEK01000049.1:7421-7863 GCA_001803795.1 Nitrospirae bacterium RBG_16_64_22 | reverse complement strand
CCTCTCTTGCGCCATCCGTCGGCGCCGGCCATGCTTCATGCTCATGGCAAACTTTTCGGCTTTCTCCTTTAGAAACTTGAGGCGTCGTGTTTTCCGCCCCGGCCCTGTGGTATAGTTTCCTCAAATGTCGAGCGATGGCGTGTCTCATATTTCCAAGGCGCGGTCCCTGGTTGTCCTCGCCAAGTTCGCGAACGGAAGCGTAGCCCGGCTCTTCGAAGCCGAACAAGGTTGCGTGAAGATCGTTGTGTCGCAGGGGTTCAGTCACAAGAGACTCGCCCCGGGCACGAGGAGCTACGCAGATCTTCGGTTTGCGCTCCCGGTTCGGGGAGCGGACTCCGCCGAGAGGATTGGCCGCGTTCTCGTGAGCCTGCGGGGAGTGACAGAGTGCGCACTTGAAGGATCGATGGTCAACCGGCGGAAACTCACGGCTCTTCTGGGGCCG
>MHEK01000049.1:7121-7225 GCA_001803795.1 Nitrospirae bacterium RBG_16_64_22 | reverse complement strand
CGCCAGGCGCTTGAGTTCCGCGCGGAGGACGGGAAGCCAGGCCGCGAGCGGTTGCTCGCCCTCAATCACGATCTCGAACTTCCCGTTTGGAAGCCGAGCGACCC
>MHEK01000049.1:0-7096 GCA_001803795.1 Nitrospirae bacterium RBG_16_64_22 | reverse complement strand
TGTCGACCTCTCCCTTGTCATCACGCGGACGCCTGGCGGCGGAATCTTGACGATCGAGGAAGCGCTCGATCCCCTGGCCCACTTCCGGGCGAGGGGGGTCAACCGATACCTTTCGGGGCTGGATCGGTAGGACCCGGCCCTCAGCCCGCCAGGCGCTTGAGTTCCGCGCGGAGGACGGGAAGCCAGGCGGCGAGCGGCTCTTCGCTCTCCACCGCGATCTCGTACTTCCCGTTCGGGAGGCGGGTTACCCTGCCGGGGTGCTCGGGCGTGAGCGGGATCGTTACGGCCTCGCGCGAGATATCCAGATCGTCCAGGATCTCGAAGACCGCCCGGATCTCCTCCATCGTTACAACGTCAATCACGGCTCTTGCCCTCTCTCGCCTGCGGCGGCCGCTCGCATGCCGCCCCCGGCTTGCGGACGGTCCGGCAGTCTGCTAACTTGTGCGGCGATGGATGCTTTTCAGCGGTTCCAGGCAGCCTCGCTCTTCTGCCCGAAATGCCGGCAGGCCCTCCCCGTGAAGGAGAAACTGCTTCTCTTCCTCCCGGACGGCGTTCTCTACGACTATCTGTGCGAAGCCTGCGGGACATCGGTTGGAACGAGGAAGGAGTCGGTCCCGGCGAGCGGCCTTCTGGGGATCAAGCCCGGGGAAGGAGGGCCCGGACCTTCTGCCGAAGCTCAACGACGCCGAAAGGCTTGACCAGGATGTCCGACGCGCCGGCTTCCTGCATCTGGCGGACGATTTCCTGCGAGGGGTACCCCGTGATCGCGAGAATCCGGATGCGCTCGTCGGGGAACCGCTCCCGAACATGCCGGCAGACCTCCATGCCGTTGAGATGCGGAAGCATGACGTCCAGGATGACGAGCTCGGGTTCGAACTCAAGGATTTTCTGGAGGCCTTCGGGACCCGAGTTGGCCGTGTGCATGATGAACTCTTCCGAGAAGGCCGCGCGGATGGCGTCAACGATGATCGACTCGTCCTCGACGATGACGACGCGAGGCTTGGGACCGGCACCAGGCATTGCGACCCCCAGGCGTGAAGCCCTCACTCTACCGCGTGTCTCGCGGCCAGTCAAGCCGGTCCAGCTTTCCAGGCAGGAGGCCAAGACGGATTCCGTTGACGATGCAGGCTGGGAGCAATGGCGGACATTCTCGTTTTTGAGGGCGTAACGAAGCGCTACGATGGGGCCGAGACGGCCGTCATGGCCCTCGAGGACGTCTCGTTCTCGGCGCGGGCGGGCGAGACGGTCGCCGTGATGGGTCCGTCGGGATGCGGCAAAAGCACGCTCCTTCACCTGGCGGGCGCGATCGACCGGCCGACTTCGGGGCGGGTCCTGATCGATTCCCGGCCGACGGAGGCGATGCGGGACGCCGAGCTCACGCGCCTCAGGCGCCGCCGGATCGGTTTCGTCTTCCAGTTCTTTCACCTCCTCCCGACGCTCACGGTCGAAGAGAACATCGCACTCCCCCTTCTCCTCGCGGGAGGGCCGGCCGACGACCGCGGGGCGCGCGCGCGGGAGCTCGTCGAGCGGCTGGGGCTCTCGGCCCGGGCGCGGCATCGTCCCCATCAGCTCTCGGGGGGAGAGCAACAGCGCGTGGCGATCGGGAGGGCCCTCGCGCCCCGCCCCGCGATCATCCTGGCCGACGAGCCGACCGGCAATCTTGACTCGGCCACGGGGAGGAGCATCCTGGACCTTCTGGCGGCCCTTCCGAAGAGCGACGGCGTGACGCTTCTCCTCGCCACGCACGACCGCGAGGCGGCCTCGCGGGCGGACCGAATCCTCCATCTCAAGGACGGCCGCCTCCAGCCGGCTGACTGAGCCCGTGCTCTCCCGCGCCCGCCTCCTCGCCGCCGGCCTGATCCTCCGTCCGCTCTTTTCCGATCCCGCGCGGGCCGCGATGACGATCGCCGGCGTCGCGATCGGGATCTCCGTGGTCGTGTCCGTTCACCTGGCGACGCGCGCGGCGACGGCGTCGATGAAGGGATCGATTGCGATCGTCGCCGGCCGGACGGCGCTCGAGGTCTCGGGCGGCGGATATCCGTTCGACGAATCGGTCCTTCGGGAAATGGAATGGCTCCGCGACGAGGGGATCGTCTCGCCCGTCGTCACGGGCCGCGTCCGCGTGGTCCGACGCGCCGGCGCGGCCCCGGCTCCCGCCGAAACCCTCACGATCCTGGGCGTCGATCTGTTGAAGGACATCCGAGTCCGGGAATACGGGGCCTTGGTTTCCGCGCGGGAGCGGAAGAAGTTCGACGCCGTCTCTTTCCTCCGCCTTCTTGCCGAGCCGAACGCGGCGATCGTGACGGAGGGGTTCGCCTCTCGCCATGGCCTGGCCGCGGGCGATCGTCTTCCCGTCCTTGTCAACGACCGCGCGCGCGACCTGGTCATCCGGGGTGTCCTGGCGGACGAAGGAATCGCCCGCGCGATGGGGGGCGATTTCGCCCTTATGGACATCGCCGCCGCCCAGGACCTTTTCGACCGGTTCCTGCTCCTCGACCGGATCGATATCGCGCTGGGCGAGGGCGCCTCGCTCGAAGCGGTCCGGAAGAGGCTGGAGACGACCCTGCCCCCCTCTCTGAGCGTGACGACGCCGTCCCGGCGCGGGACCCAGGTCGATACGCTTCTGGCCGCTTTTCGCGCGAACATGACGATCCTATCCGCCGTCGCGCTCGTCGTGGGCGTCTTCCTTATCCACAACACGATCTCCGTTTCCGTCGTCCGGCGGCGGTCGGAGATCGGGACGCTCCGCGTTCTGGGCGTCGGCCGGGGGCGAATCCTGGCCCTTTTCCTCGCCGAGGGGGCCGTCCTGGGGCTTGCGGGGGCCGTCCTGGGCGTCGCGGGCGGGTGGCTCCTGGCCCGCGCCGTCGTCGGGTCGGTTACGCGGACGGTCTCGTCCTTCTACGTTTCTTCCCTCGCCTCTACGGCTGGCGCCGAGATGCAGATGGACCTCCTAACGGCCGCCGGGGGGCTTGCATTCGGGTTGATCGTCGCGGTTCTGTCGTCCGTCATTCCGGCGCGGGAAGCGGCGGGCATCTCGCCCGCGAGCGTCCTCCGCGCCGGCTCGCTCGAGACGAAGAAGAAACGACGACGCCCGCTCTCCGTCGTCACGGGCCTTGTTCTTCTCGCGCTGGCCTATCCCGCGGCGCTGGCCGGTCCCGTCGACGGGCTTCCTCTCTTCGGGTACTTCTCCGCCTTTCTGGCGATCACGGGATGCGCGTTCCTGGCCCCGGCGGCGACTGCCCTCACGGCGCGGGCCCTCCGGCATCCTCTCGCCCGCCTGCGGGCGCCGGGCGTCCTGGCCGGAGCCTTCGTCCGGGCGAACATCACGGCCATGTCCGCCGCCGTGACGGCCCTCATGATCGGCGTCGCCATGTTCGTGTCCGTCGCCGTGATGGTCCTGTCGTTTCGCGAGACGTTTCTCCTTTGGCTCTCCCAGATGATGACGGCCGACCTCGTCGTCTCGACCGAGGCCCAGGGGGGGCGGGGGTTCGACCACACGATCGACGAATCGTTCGTGGAGGATCTCCGCCGGGCGCCCGGCGTCGCGGCGATCGACCTCTTCCGCGGGTACACGGTCGATTTCCGGGGCGTCCCCGTGACCGTCGGCGGAGCGGCCCTTTCGGTGATGGGCCGCCACGCCCGTCTGTCCCTGCTCTCCGGCGCCGATCCCGTCCCGGTCCTGGAGTCGACCGTCGGACGCGACCGCGTCATCGTCTCCGAGCCCTTCTCGCGCCGCTTCGGAGTCGGCCGGGGGGCGTCCATTCTCGTTCCGAGTCCCGCCGGCCCTGTCGCCGTGACGGTCGCGGACGTCTACCGCGACTACGCGAGCGATCGCGGGAGCATCATCTTCGACCGGTCGACGTTCCTCACGCACTTTCCCGACCGGCGCGTGAATGCCGCGGGACTCTTTCTCTCGCCTGGGGCCGATCTCGAGCGTGCGCGGGGCGAAATCCTGGAAAGGGCCGCCGCGGGCGGAAGGCGGATCGCCGTCGTGACGAACGCGGAGATCCGCCGGCAGGCCGTCCGCGTCTTCGATCAGACGTTCGCCATCACCTACGCGCTCGAAGCGATCGCCGTCATCGTCGCCGTCCTGGGAATCGTCAACACGCAGATCGCCCAAGTCCTGGACAGGCGCAGGGAATTCGGGCTTCTCAGGTTCCTCGGGGCCTCCCGCCGCCAAGTCGGGGGAATGATGCTCGTCGAGGCCGTCCTCCTTGCGACGACGGGGATCGCTCTCGGCGTCGTCCTCGGGGTCATTCTCTCCCTCATTCTCGTCTTCGTCATCAATCTCCAGTCGTTCGGATGGACGATCGAGTGGTCCGTTCCGACGGCCTTCATCGTCCAGGCGGCGGCCGCCATCCTTCTGGCGACGGCCCTGGCGGGGCTGGTCCCCGCGTGGCGCGCGGCCGGGGTGCGGGCCGCGGCGGAGGTTCGCGAGGAATGAAGCCGGCCGTGGCAAAGGCGGCATCTGCGTCGTTTCCTGCGTCGCTCCGGTGCTCACGTACTGGCGTGTACGCTCCGCTCCTCAAACCGGAATCCCCCCTTGACCCCCCTTTGAAAAAGGGGGGAACGGGGGGATTGTCTCCCGGGGGGACTGTCTCCCGGCGGCGGGCTTGGCATCTAAATGCAGTCCTGGTCGCGTCGCTCTCGATCCTCGGCGGCGTTCCGGCCGTCGCGTTTCAGTTCCAGGACGCCCGCCCGGGGTACGCGTTTTCCTTCCCGCGCGATCACGCCTCCCATGACGCTTTCCGAACGGAATGGTGGTACTATTCCGGTCTGATCGCAGGGCCGGACGGCCAAAGATTCGGGTACCAGCTCACGTTCTTCCGCTCGGGGGTCGATCCCGGCTCGAAGAACCCTTCACGCTGGACGGTCCGGCATCTCTATCTCGCGCATTTTGCCGTGGCCGACCTTGCGGCGCGCCGTCACGTCTTCTTCGAGAAGATGAACCGGGCGGGGATCGGCTGGGCGGGGTCCCGGCCGGACAGGCTCCACGTCTGGAACGAAGACTGGTCGGCCGAGATCTCCGAAGGGATCCACCGATTGCGGGCGCGGGGAGGCGGGTACGAGATCCAGCTCGATCTCGAGCCGTTTCGGCCGCCCGTCATTCACGGCCGGGACGGCGTGAGCCGCAAGGGAAACGGACCGGGAGAGGCGTCGCACTACGTCTCGCTCACGCGGATGAAGACGACGGGCATTCTCACGGCGGGCGGGCGCGTCATTCCAGTCAAGGGGGAGAGCTGGATGGATCACGAGTTCACGTCGGCCGACCTCTCTCCCAATCTGGCGGGGTGGGATTGGCTCGGCCTGCGCCTGTCCGATGGGAGCGACCTGATGATCTACCGCCTGCGGGCGCGCGGGGAGGGGTCGAGGGAAATCGTGAGCGGCACGCTGGTGCGGCCGGACGGCGCGGCGCGGTCCCTGGAAGCGGCGGAGATCCGCCTCGCGCCCGGCGGGACATGGAAGAGCCCGGGGTCCGGGGCCGCCTATCCGGTCCATTGGCGCGTGGAAATCCCGGGCGAGCGGATCGTTCTGGACGCTCGGGCCGTCTTCCCGGAACAGGAGCTTGTCACGGCCGAGAGCACGCGTGTGACCTACTGGGAAGGGGTCGTGGACGTTTCCGGCGAATCGAGGGGGAAGGTTGTGACAGGAGAGGGATACCTGGAGATGACCGGCAGGGCGAGGCCCGAATGAACCTAGAAAAAGCAATTGAACCGCGGAGCACGCAGAGAACGCAGAGGAGTCCCGGGGATGGGAAGACACATCGACCTCACCAGGCAGGTGAGCATCGAAACCGCCCGAAAAGATGTTCCTCCGCGTCCTCTGCGGTGAATGAACTGCGGTTTTTAGGATGAAGCAGAAGATCCGGCTGACATGCGCCCTCGTTTTCATCTTCGGCGCCGCGCTGGTGGCGTTCAACTACGAGAAGATCTTCCCGTGGGTCGGCTTCTTTTTTCAGATCCTCGCCGACAAGGAGAAGACGTCCGCGCTGATCGAGTCTTTCGGATACTTCGCGCCCATGGCCTTCATCGGCGTTCAGGTGTTTCAGGTCGTCTTCGCGCCGATCCCCGGCGAGGCGACGGGGTTCCTGGGCGGCTACCTGTTCGGGGTCGTCCCCGGCTTCCTCTACTCGACCGCCGGGCTCACGGCCGGCTCGTACATGGCCTTTCAGCTTGCCCGGCTCCTCGAAGAGAGCTTCGTCGAGGCCGTCGTGAGCAAGGAGGTCCTCAAGAAATTCGACTTCGCCGCGAAGGAGAACGGCGTCATCATCTCGTTTCTCCTGTTCCTTATCCCCGGCTTCCCCAAGGATTACCTCTGCTTCATCCTCGGGCTTTCGCCGATGCCGCTCAAGATATTTCTCGTCATCACGGCGATCGGACGGATGCCCGGAACGATGATCCTATCCCTCCAAGGGGCGAACGTGTACAGCCACGACTACACGATCTTCTTCATCCTGCTGGGAATCTCCATTCTCATCGGCCTTCTGGTCATCATCTACCGCGATCCGATCTACGAATGGCTGAAGCGGCTCGGGAACGACGGCGGGGACCGGGACAGCCGGCGGCGAAAGGATGGTTGAAGGGGGCGCTTCGGGCGTGTTAGGCTCGCTTCATAGCAGGATGCTGAAAAAGTCCATCCATGGCTTTTTCAGCCACGACTTGCGCGAAGTGACTTCGCGCAAGTCTTTCAAATCGCCAGACTCCAAATCTTGGCGATTTGGCGGTGCCTCCCTGCACCGCGCGTCCCGCCCTGCGGGACTGTTTTTCAGCAGCCTAATAGATCCCCTTTGCCGGTCATCGGCGCGTGGAGATGAAAATGTCCGAACAAACGAATCCCTCCTGTCCCCACTGCGGCAAGCCGACCAGCCGCTGGAGCACGCCCCGCTTCAACGTGGGCGACGGCGCCGGCTGGAGTTCTCTCTTCCTGTACGTCTGCTTCAACGATGAATGTCCTCTCTACGTGGCCGGCTGGGAGTCGATGATGACCCACTACGGCCGCACCTGCTCGGTCCGCTACATGGAGGACCCCTCCTCCGGCGAGAAGAGCTCAATCCCCGTCGGTCACCAGCAGGCCCTCCGAGGCGACATCATCGAGG
>MHEK01000048.1 GCA_001803795.1 Nitrospirae bacterium RBG_16_64_22 | reverse complement strand
CAGGGGGGCAAACAGGCCCCACGCGACCGACGCGAATGCCTCGACCGTCGGCGGCGTCCCGGCGAAGAACCCGGTATCGTCGTTGAGAGACTTGTGGTCAAAGAGATCGGAGAAGGCGGCAATCCCCTGCTTGATCTCCGACATGTTCACAACCATGCCCGTCGCCGGGTCCACGGGACCGGCCACGGTCAGCTCGATCAGGTAGTTATGGCCGTGCCGTCGGGCCTCATCGCCATGGACCGCCTCCGCCCGCCCTCCGGGCGCCGTCAAGTAATGCGCCGCGGAGAACTCCGCCCGCCGCGTCAGCCAGACTCTCTCCCTGCCTTTCACCCCAGGGACTATAGCCCAGGCGGATTCGGCCCGACAAGGGGAGATTGGGCGCCGGGCTGATGTGCTTTCGAATTGCTCGGGATTCTGATAAAAGAACCTCTCCCCGCCATCCCATCGAGGTGTCGACCGGCATGCGCGACCAGAAGATCAAGACGACGTGCTTTCACGACTGCAACGACGCCTGCGGGATGATCGCGACCGTCCGGGACGGCCGCGTCGTGAAGCTCGAGGGCGACCCCGGCAATCCCTACACGCAGGGATTTCTCTGCGGAAAGATGCAGAGGTTTCCGAGGTGGCAGGATTCCCCCGAGCGCCTCCTCAAACCGATCCGGAAGAAGGGCGCGGGATGGGAAGAGATCTCGTGGGACGCGGCCCTCGACCTCTGCGCCGAGCGCCTCCGGTCGGCTGTCGACAAACACGGCCCGCTCTCCATCCTGTTCGAGCTCGCCGCGGGCAACTTCGGCATGGTCCGTCTTGCCGGACGGTTCTTCTTCGGTCTCCTCGGAGGCGCGACGACGACGACCGGGAGTCTCTGCGACGCCGCCGGCGAGAAGGCTCAGGAGGATGCGTTCGGCGCCTGTCTCACGCACGATCCGCGGGACGTCCTCGATTCCAAGCTCATCGTCGGATGGGGCAAGAACGTCGCCACGACGCATCTTCACTTCCTCCCCTTCATCAAGGAGGCCAGAAAAAAGGGCGCGCGCTTCTTTGTCGTAGACCCGCTCCCCACGGCGACGGCCCGGATGGCCGATCTCTGGCTCCAGCCGAAGCCCGGGAGCGACATCTTTCTGGCCCTTGCCATCGGGCGTATCTTGCTGGAACAAGTGGGCGTGGATGAGTCTTTCGTGAGGAACAGGACGGAGGGGTGGGAGGCGTACCGCTCTCTCCTTGCCCGGTTCTCACTGGAGGAACTGTGCGTCCGATGCGACGTGAGTCTTTCGGCGGCGAGAGAGTTCGCCCTGGCTTACGGCCGGACCAGGCCGGCATCCATCTGGACGGGAACGGGCGTTCAGCACTACCGCTGGGGACGCGAGGCGCATCTTGCCATCAGCGCGCTCGGCGCGATGACGGGGAACCTGGGCGTGTCCGGCGGAGGCGTTTCGTTCAACCATCCGAGCGCTCTTTCTTTCGACCGGTCGGCTTTCGACGCGCCGGGCTCGCTGATCGGCAAACGGACGGTCCTCAAGCCGATCCTGGGGGAAGAGATCGCGCGGCTGACCGATCCTCCCATCCATGCGGCCTGGTTCCACGCGAGCAACATCGTCACCCAGTCCCAGGACACGGGGGGCATCCTCCGGGCCCTCGCCCGCGTTCCGTTCAAGGTCGCGCTCGACATCTACATGACAGACACGGCGCGGGCGTGCGACATCGTCCTGCCCGTCAGCACGTTCCTCGAACGGGAGGACGTCCGCGGGTCGTACGGAGACAGGACCGTTGGGTACATGGCGAGAGTCGTTGAGCCGCCGCCCGGCGTCCTTTCAGACCTGGAAATATATCAGGCCCTGGCGGAGCGCCTGGGGTTCGGCGAGAAGATGCGGGGCGGACCCGAGGACTGGATCCGGATGCTCATCAAGCCGCTGGAGGCATGCGGAATCGGGTTCGAGACACTCCGCGAGAAGGGGCAGGTCGTCTCGCCTCTCATCCCGGACGTTCCGTTCGCGGGGGGCAGGTTCAAGACGACGTCCGGCCGCTATCGCTTTCCCGCCGATCTCCGCTTGCCGGACGACGGGCCGCCGCCGGGATCGCTCTTTCTCGTCACGCCCAAGGCGAAGGCGTTCCAGAATTCCGAGATCCTCGCCGAGGAGGATCAAGGCGTCCCCAAGGCGTTCGTCCATCCCGACGCCGCACCCGGACTAAGTGACGGCGAGGAGGCCGATCTCGTCTCATCCGTCGGCAGGCTCCGCGTTCGCGTTTCGCTGGACGGCAGGATGCGCCGCGACGCCGTCCGCGTCGATCAGGGCGGCCACCACGCCCGCGGCGCCTGCGTCAACGCGCTCGCTCCCCCCGTTCTCTCCTGGGACGGCGGAGGCGCCTGCTACTACGAGACGATTGTGCGGTTGGAGCGGCCTCCGGGGAGCAATCGCTAGTTCCGAGGCGGCGGGGTCCTGTAGGGCGGGGGCGGGTATCTGTAGGGCCACCAGGGGCTGTCCCACCAGTACGGGTAGGGGTAGTACCAGTACGGGTAGGGCGGCGGATAGGCGGTTTCCATTTCCGCCCATAGATGAACATTCTTGATCTCGAAGAGCGGGAAGGCGGTCTCGATCTCGCCGATTTTTCCGGCGCGCGAGCCGACGAAGGTCGCCGCCACGGTGACATCCCTCCCCGGGGCGTAGATCAGAGGGTCGAGCAGGCCCATGTTTTTCGGATAAAGGGCGAGGAACCTTCCGTCCGGCCGCCTGGCCCTCAGGATGTACCCCTTGCCGTCGACCGGCCGATGGAGGGCTTCGATCAGCGAGCCCTCCGCCGTTACTCGGGTCTCAACGATCGTCCCGCCGAAGACGAAGAGCTTTTCCTTGTACCGATCCGGATCCTTCTGCAGGGCCGAAAGCGCAGTCGTGCGGTCCGCGCTCCTTAGGAGATCCCGCGGGAGAACGGAGGCACAGGCGGTAAGAATGAGGGAAAGGAGAAGAGCGGCCTGGACGGCCCTGGATGCGCGCGTGTTCATCTTGTCAGCCTGAAACAGGTGTTTCCGCCCCCTACAAAGGGGAGGAGTGCCTTTCCGATTCACCGATTCACCCATGCACCGATTCACCGGCTTCCTACGATCCCGCCACGATCTCGATGCGCCAGGAGGCCTTGACGAGGGCGGCCGCGCCCGCGGAGACGGCCTGTGCCTGGGTCCGGAACTTCCGGTCGTTGCTTGCGAGCGACTCCGCGTAGCTCTGGTCGAACCATGTGACGCTCCGCTCGCCTGTCGTCTCCGGTCCCGCCGGGATCGTCGCCTCGGCGACCTTCCGGACGTCGCTCGATCCATAAGGCCCCATGAAGATCTCGACCGTTCCGGAAGCGCCGCTGTTCGCCTTGACCTCGTAGGTAAGGCTCGCGAAGTGGATGCTCTTTACGTTGTCCTTGTACTTGTTGTAGTCGGAGGAAGTGGTCATGTCGTAGTCGTACGAGGCCGACATGCCGGTTCCATAGACCGGGAACTCCTGGTTGCCTGTCTCGACGTACGTGACGGTCAGGACCGAGGCGATGTTGCACGCGGGGATGGCGAGCAAGGCGAGGATTAGGAGCGGTCGGAGCGAATTACGGAACATGGAGCCCTCCTCAGGCGTGGCCGATGGAAGGGGAGCACTCGCAGGGTGTTGAGAAACACCCGGCGAGAGAGTCCATGGATGGACGACCAAATTGCGAGACTTTCAGCCTCGCAATTTGTGAGACTTGGACGAATTCACTTCGGCCAAGTCGTGGCTGAAAAAGCCAGGGATGGACTTTTTCAGCATCCAGTTAGTCCGACTGTGCCTTTTTCTGGTCCTCGATCTTCTCGATCAGGTCCCAGAGGTCGTCTTTCTCGGCCTCGAGGCCGTGCTCGTGGGCGACCCCTTCGATGGGGCACGTCTCGATGGAATAGTGAAGAAAGATCTTGATCAGCTCGACTTCGTGGTCGGTCAATTCCAGGCGGATCGTGCTTGCCATCGGTCCCTCCGGGGCCGGCTTCGAGCCAGGCTCGTTATGGTCAGACTGTAACAAAGCCGGTTCGGCACGGTCAAGGACGCCCGGAAATAAATTTTCCCGCCCGGACTTTTTTCCTCAGAGGTTCTAGTCGGGATCCAGGGTTTTCGGTGAAAACGGGAACCCAGTTCGCCTACGGGTGCCCGGGCTCGAACACGGAGATGCCGGGAACGCGGGAGAAATCGGCGCCGTTGAACGTGGCGATTGCCGTGACGCCGTTCGTAAGCATCGTTGCGGCCAGGAAGAGGTCGAACACCCGCGCGCCTCGAACAGGGACCTCCTTGAGGAGCCCAAGAAGCCACGCGCTTGTCTCTTCCGTCGGATGGATGAGGCGGAAGGCTGGTTGGGCGAGGTAGAGATCAGCCAGGTCCCGGGCCATGACCGAACTCAACGGACGCTCCACGCGCCGGGGATTCGTGACGACGGCAAAGAACTCCAGCAAGTTCTGGTGGGCCAGACATGCGCGAATCCGGCCGTCGAGAGCGTCGTCCCGGAGCGCCTTGGCGGCACGGTGCTGTGGGGCGTCTTCGTTGTGCGCGTAGACCAGGACGTTGGTGTCCAGCAGGACTTCTCTAGAGGTCCCGATATATATCCTCCCGCGTCAGCCGGCCCTTGACCTTGCCCATTCGGAGCGAAGGGAACCTGGCCGATGCAGTCCTTTTCCCAGCCGTGGTCCTCAGATGACGATCGATGGCCTCGTTGACGATCTCCTGGAGCGGCTGGTCGCGGTCGACGGCCATTCGCTTCAGGCGCCGATAGATCTCCGGCTTCAGGTTGACGGTGGTTCTCTTTACAGTCTGCACGCGCCTTCACCTCCTTATCCCGCGTTTGCATATTAGCATCTATGCATCTTTCTGTCAAAATGAGCCCGGCTCATGGGATCTGACGTCGCCTCCGTGAGGGAGGACGCCGTTCGATCGGCGTATGAGCAGGGTTGGGGTTCAGTCTGGACGGTTGATTTCCGCTCGCCGCGTCGCTTAGAATCTCCTAGCGGGCTGATGAAAAACGAGTTTTTCAGCAGCCTGCGGCGCGGCACCGGGACGTGCCGTCATTTTTCGAACACGCAAGTGTTTGAAAAATGGAAGCGAGG
>MHEK01000047.1 GCA_001803795.1 Nitrospirae bacterium RBG_16_64_22 | reverse complement strand
AAGCGAGTAATGGAGCCGATCCTTCTTAAGAGAATCGACATACCGGGCATGGCGGAGATCGAGACCGCCGTTGCGAACGGCGCGTACGCCAACCTTGGGATGGGGCTGGGCATGACGCCGGCGGACCTGCTCGATCTGGTGAAGGCCTCGGGCCTTCGGGGGAGAGGCGGAGCGGGATTCCCGACGGGAGCGAAGTGGGGTTTCGCCGCCGGCGATCCCAAGACGCCCCGGTATCTCGTCTGCAACGCCGACGAGTCGGAGCCGGGCACGTTCAAGGACCGCCCGATCCTCGAGAGGGACCCTCACCTTCTTCTCGAAGCGATGATCCTCTCCGGCCACGCCATCGGGGCGGAATACGGCTACATCTACATCCGCGGCGAGTACGCGGACGCGTACCGTATCCTCGCCCGGGCCGTGGACCAGGCGTACGCGAAGGGGTTTCTGGGGAAGGACATCAAGGGCTCCGGGACGCGCTTCGAGTGCGTCGTCCACCGGGGGGCGGGCGCCTACATCTGCGGGGAGGAGACGGCCCTCCTCGAGTCGATCGAGGGGCGCCGCGGACAGCCGCGGAACAAGCCGCCGTTCCCCGCGAGCGTGGGGCTCTTCGGCAAGCCGACGGTCATCAACAACGTCGAAACGCTCGCCAACATCCCGTTCATCGTCGAGAGAGGCGCGGCGTGGTTCAAGTCGATCGGGACCGAGAAGGCCGCCGGCCCCAAGCTCTTCTGCGTCTCCGGCCGGGTGAACAAGCCGGGCGTCTATGAACTCCCGATGGGGACGCCGCTCCGCTCTCTTATCAAGGACGTCTGCGGCGGCGTGCCCGGCGCGAAGCGGATCAAGGCCGTCGTTCCGGGCGGCGTTTCGGCCGCCTTCCTGGGGCCGGAAGACCTCGATGTGAAGCTCGATTTCGAGTCGGTGGCGGCGGCTGGATCGATGTTCGGATCGGGGGGCGTGATCGTCCTGGACGAGGACGACTGCATCGTGAGCGCGACGCTCAACATCATGCGTTTCTTCAAGCACGAGTCGTGCGGAAAGTGCACGCCGTGCCGGGAAGGGACGTACTGGCTCTACAACGTCCTCCATCGGATCGAGGAGGGCGGCGGCCGTCCGGAGGACCTCGCGCTCCTTCTGGATATAACCGACAACATCTCCGGCAAGAGCTGTTGTCCGCTGGCCGACGGCGCGATCTCCTGCGTCGTCTCATCCGTCAAGAAGTTCCGGGCCGAATACGAGCGGCACATCAGCGAGGGGGGGTGCCCCTTCGCTGTGCGCGAGGCGGGGGCGGCGAAGGCATGACCGAGCTCATCCAGCCGATTTTTCAGACGGCCGCGTGGGTCGCGATCCACGCCTTCGTTCCGGCGTTCATCGTGATGAACGCCGTCCTGATCGCCGGCGCCTTCCTCACGTACGTAGAGCGGAAGGTCATCGGCCACATCCAGCTTCGTCCGGGGCCGAACCGGGTCGGGCCGCTGGGCCTTCTCCAGCCGCTGGCCGACGGGATCAAGCTCCTCACGAAGGAAGACATCATCCCCGCGCAGGCGGACCGGTTCGTATTCGTGATCGCGCCGTTCTTTTCCCTCGTTCCCGTCATCATGGCCTACGCCGTGATCCCCTGGGGCGAGCCGACGACGATCATGGGGCTCCTCCCCTGGCTGCGCGCGTTCGACGGCTGGGGTTATATCCCGCCGGCGTGGAACCCGTTCCCGCTCGTTCCCGAGAAGGCGACGCTCGTCGTCTCCAACCTCAACATCGGCGTCCTATACATCCTGGCCATGTCGGGGCTCTCGGCCTACGGGATCATCCTGGCCGGCTGGGGTTCGAACTCCAAGTACGCGCTGTTGGGGGGCCTGCGGTCGGCCGCCCAAGTCATCTCTTACGAGATCGCCATGGGGCTCGCCATCGTGGGCACCCTGATGCTCGCCGGGTCCCTCTCGCTCGTGGACATCGTGCGCGCGCAGGAGTCGAGCTTCTGGTATATCCTGGCCCAGCCGCTCGGGTTCCTGATCTTCTTCATCTCCGGGATCGCCGAGACCAACCGCGCGCCCTTCGACCTCCCGGAGGCGGAGAGCGAGATCGTGGCCGGGTTCCACACGGAGTATTCCGGCATGCGGTTCGCCTTCTTCTTCATGGCCGAGTACGGGGCGATGGTGATCATCTCGGCCATGGCGTCGATCCTCTATCTGGGCGGGTGGCTCCCGCTCCAGCTTCCGATCCCGTCCTCCGTGCCGGCGATCGGTTCCGCGCTGGCCGGCGCGGACGGGGCCGTTCGCGCCGTCAACGGGGCGCTGATGGCCATCCCCCCGATCGTCTGGATGCTTTCGAAGATCGGTTTCTTCCTGTTCGTCTACATCTGGCTGAGGGCGACGTTCCCGAGGCTCCGGTACGATCAACTGATGCACCTGGGATGGAAGGTCATGCTTCCGCTGGGCCTCGCGAACATCTTCGTCACGGGCCTCGTGATTCTGGTGAAGGGGTAGGTTCGGTGGTGAACCTGGATCAGGCGTTCTTCCTCTACTTCGCGGCGATGATCGTCGTCTTCTCGATCGTGACGATTACGCGAAAGAACCCCGTCTACGCCGTCATGGCGCTGTTGGTCGTCTTCTTCCACGTGGCGGGACTCTACGTCCTCCTCAACGCCGAGTTCATCGCCGCGCTTCAGGTTGTCGTTTACGCGGGCGCGATCCTGGTCCTCTACCTCTTCGTCCTGATGCTGTTGTCCGTCCCCCGGGAGGCGCTCGGCGCGGCGGTACACCGCCGCTGGCCGGTCTACGCCCTCGTCGGCGGCGCGGCGGCCGTCGAGATCGCCCTTCTCCTGGCGCGGTCGAAGTTCGCGCAGAGGCCGGGACCGTATCCGCCCGACGTCGTCCGGGAGGTCGGGTCCACGCAGGCGATCGGGACGGTCCTCTTCACGGAGTTCCTGTATCCGTTCGAGGTGATCTCCCTCGTGCTTCTCGTGGCGATGATCGGGGCGATCGTCCTGACCAAGAAGTGGACGCCGGCCCAGGGCGGCGAGGAGGGACGATGACGATTCCCCTGTCCTGGGTGCTGGCGCTCTCGGCGGTCGTCTTCGGGATCGGCGTGATCGGCCTCCTCACGCGGCGCAACATCCTGATCCTCCTCATGTCGCTCGAGTTGATCCTGAACGCGGCCAACATCAACCTGGTCGCCTTCTCGCACTACCTTCACTCGATGCGGGGGAACGTGATCGTCGTCTTTACCATCGCCGTCGCGGCGGCCGAGGCGGCCGTGGGGCTAGCCATCCTGCTGTCCCTCTTCCGCAACCGCCGGACCGTGAACCTCGACGAGGTGAGGGAGATGAAGGGATGACGCGGTCGGTCGTTTTGTTCCGGGACCTCCTGATTCCGCTCCTGCCGCTCGCGGCGTTCCTGGTGAACGGCCTCTTCGGCCGGTGGACGCGCGAGAAGGCCCACTGGGTCTCCGTCCCGGCCGTCGTCCTCTCGTTCCTCCTGTCGCTTCTCGTCCTCAAGGACGTTCTCTCCGGCGTCAACACGTACGCCTCCCTCTACCGCTGGATCACCGTGGGGGCGTTCGACGTTTCCGTCGGCGTCATGATTGACCCGCTCGCGGCCGTCATGCTGATCGTCGTGACGTCCGTTTCGTCCCTCGTTCACATCTATTCGATCGGCTACATGCGCGGCGACAGGGGATACGCGCGTTTCTTCGCGTACCTCTCGCTCTTCACCTTCTCCATGCTGATGCTGGTCCTTTCCAACAACCTTCTCGAACTCTTCGTCTTCTGGGAGGCGGTGGGGCTCTGCTCCTACCTCCTGATCGGCCACTGGTACGACCGGCGCTCCGCCGCCGACGCGGCGACCAAGGCGTTCGTCGTGAACAGGATCGGCGACTTCGGGTTCGGCCTGGGCCTCCTTCTCATCTTCGTCACGCTCGGGACGCTCGACTACCAGGCCGTCTTCCTCGGCGCGAAAGCCGCGTCGAACCAGACGGTCGACCTCCTCGCTCCGTTCGGCGGCAAGCTCGAAATCGGGCTCGTGACCCTCATCGCCCTCCTCCTCTTCACGGGGGCGATGGGGAAGAGCGCCCAGCTTCCGCTCCACGTCTGGCTCCCGGACGCGATGGAGGGCCCGACCCCCGTCTCGGCCCTCATCCACGCGGCGACGATGGTGACGGCCGGCGTCTACATGGTGGCGCGGATGCACCCGGTCTTCGAGATCTCGCCCGCGGCGATGGCGACCGTGGCCGTCGTGGGGGGCGGGACGGCCCTCTTCGCGGCGACGATCGGCCTCGTCCAGAACGACATCAAGCGTGTCGTGGCGTATTCCACGGTGAGCCAGCTCGGGTACATGTTCTTGGCCTGCGGGATCGGCGCGTACGGCATCGCCGTCTTCCACCTGATGACGCACGCGTTCTTCAAGGGGCTCCTCTTCCTGGGCGCCGGGAGCGTGATCCACGCCCTCTCGGGCGAGCAGGACATCCGGAAGATGGGGGGGCTCCGGAACAAGATCCCGGCGACCTACCTCACGTTCCTGATCGGGTCGCTCTCGCTGGCGGGCGTTCCGCTCTTCGCCGGCTTCTTCAGCAAGGACGAGATCCTGACGCGGGCCTTCTTCGCGGGAGACCTGGGGCTCGTCCTCTGGGGCGTTGCCCTGCTCGGGGCCCTGATGACGGCCTTCTACGCTTTCCGGCTCGTCTATCTCGTCTTCCACGGCGAGACCCGCCTGCTTCCCGACGCGGCGCACCACGTCCACGAATCGCCCCCCGTCATGACGGTCCCTTTGTGGATACTGGCCGTCCTGGCCGTTTTCTCCGGGTGGGTTGGAATCCCGCTGATCGCCGGCGGCGACAAGATCGGGCATTTCCTGGAGCCGGTCTTCGCGGGCGTTCCCCACGCCGTGCACGGGCCGCTCGTTCTGCAGGGGTTGATCATCGCGTCCTCCGTCCTGGTCGCGCTCCTGGGGATCGCCATCGCGGACAAGTTCTACCGGACGAGCCGGGGTCTTCCCGACCGGCTCGCATCGGCCTGGCCGCGCCTCTACTCCCTTTTTCTGAACAAATGGTGGTTCGACGAGATATACGACTGGGCGATCGTCCGGCCGACCCGGAGGATTTCGGAATCGTTCCTCTGGAAGGTCGCCGACGTCCGGATCATCGACGCCTTCGTGAACGGCGTCGGGAGCGTGACCCAGCAGGCGGCTTCCTCATGGCGGCGGATCCAGACGGGTTTCACGCAGGACTACGCGATGACGCTCGTCCTGGGGCTCCTCGCAATCGTCGCCGTCTGGCTGGCGGCGTGGTGAGGCCCACGGTGAGGCCCACGGTGAGGCAAAGATGAAGTTTCCGATCCTGTCGCTCACGACGTACATCCCGCTGGTCGGCGCCCTGTACCTCCTCTTCATGAAGGAGCACGAGGGAATGGTCCGGCGGCTCTCGCTCGCCGTCTCGCTCGTTGCCTT
>MHEK01000046.1:26293-26882 GCA_001803795.1 Nitrospirae bacterium RBG_16_64_22 | reverse complement strand
CGTCAGGGTCTCCTTGAGCTTGGGGAGGGCGACGACCTGGCCCGGGCCGGCCTCCGTCAGGGGCGTCTGCTTCTTCCCCACGAGCGAAAAGACCGTCCCCACGCGCTCCCTTGCGCCCCTTGTCACGTTGTAGACCGTCGAGTCCGGCTTGAGACGCCCGGAGTAGACCCGGACGAGGGACAGCCTCCCCGCGAACGGATCGGCCACCGTCTTGAAGACGAGGCCCGAAAAAGACTCGTCCTTCGCGGGGCGGCGCGTCGCCGCCTTTCCTCCCTTGGGGTCCGTCCCGATGATCGGCGTGATTCCCGCCTTCTCCTCCGGTCCGGGAAGGTACGAGATCACCGCGTCGATGAGCGCCCGCGTTCCGATCCCCTTGAGGGCGGAGCCGCAGAGGACCGGCACGAAGTCGCCGTGGATCGTGCCGCGCCGGAGGGCGGCCCGAATCTCGTCCTCCGTCAGGTCTCCCGCGTCCAGGTACTTCTCCAGCAAAGCATCGTCCGTCTCGGCCGCCTTCTCCACGAGCTTCTTCCGGTAGGCCGCCGCCTCGCCCGCGAGCTCGGGCGGAACCTCCCCTTCCGTCTCCCGGTCC
>MHEK01000046.1:0-26263 GCA_001803795.1 Nitrospirae bacterium RBG_16_64_22 | reverse complement strand
GCCGGCGACGTCCAGGCCTTCATCGTGACGAGATCGACGTACCCCTTGAAACCGGCCTCGGCGCCGATGGGGATCTGGACAGCCAGCCCCTCCCGGACGAACGCCTTCTCCATGTCGCCGATCGCGCGGAAGAAGTTCGCCCGATCCCGGTCCATCTTGTTGACGAACGCGATGCGCGGGACCTCGTACTCGCAGGTGAATTTCCAGAGGCGCTCGGTCTCCGTCTTGACTCCCGAGATCGCCGAGACGAGGACGACGGCACCGTCCGCGACGCGGAGGCACCCCTTCGTCTCCTCGATGAAGTTGCCGTACCCCGGCGTGTCGATGAGATCCACGTGATGGCCGTTCCACGCGAAGGCGGCGAGCGCGGCGCTGATCGTGATCTTTCGGGCGATTTCTTCCGGCTCGTGGTCCAGGATCGACGTCCCCGCGTCGACCTGGCCCACGCGGTCCGTCGCGCCGGCGGCGTAGAGGATGCTCTCCGCCAGGGTCGTCTTCCCGGCCCCCCCGTGGGCGACGAGGGTCACGATCCGATTGGTGTCTTTGTCCGCAGATGCCGAAATGGATGCCGCCATATCTGAACCTCCGGAAAGCCGTCGGCTGTCAGCGATCAGCTTTCAGCGAAAACCGACTCGCCTCGGCTTGCCGACCGCCGAGGGCTGAGTGCTTCTCCATTCACCGAATCACCGATTCACCGATTCACCCCAATCCCCCCTGCCCCCCCTTTTCAAAGGGGGGAACGGGGGGATTTTGCACCCATTCACTATTTACCGATTCACCTATTTACCGATTCACCGATTCACCGATTCACCCTTTCACCTATTAACCGATGATTTCCACAATCCTCGGCTTAAAGTCCGGGTTCCCCTCGATCAGCCTGTAGACGAGCTTCATGACGAGATACGTCGTTATCAAGCCGAGGAGCCCCGCGCCGAAGGCCCAGAGGTCCGGGTCGCCCGGGAGCTCCATCTTGACGGCCATGATCTTCGCGACGATGGCAAAAATGATCGCATCCGTCAGGGGAATCCCGTACAGGAAGAAGGACGCCTTGAGAACGACGCCGGGCTTCATCGTTACGCGGACCCGCTGGCCGATCCGCGCACCCGGCGTGTTCACGGCTTCGAGAACCCCCGTGGGGTCCGGCGTCATCTTGCAGGAGCCCGACGAGGCGCACGATTCGCAGGTCCCCTTCGGCTCGATCCGCACCCGGGCGATCCCGCCATCTACCCCGACGACGACCCCTTCCTCCTCAAGCATTCGCGTTCACCGATTCACCGATAGCTGTCAGCGGTCGGCTTTCAGCTTTCAGCCGAAGGCTCTTTGCCTTGGTTTGCTGACCGCTGATCGCTGAGGGCTGAGTGCTTTTCCATTCGCCGATTCACCTATTCGCCGATTCACCTATTCACCTATTCACCTATTCACCGATTCACCGGCTTTTGTTCACCCATGCCCGTCCTTCATCAGCTTGTACTGGATCGAATCGACGAGCGCCTGGTACGACGCCTCGATGATGTTCTCGGAGACGCCCACCGTCCCCCACGACTTTTGGGCGTCGGCCGACTCGATCAGGACGCGGACGCGGGCGCACGTCCCCTCCGTCGCCGCGAGCACCCGCACCTTGTAGTCCACGAGGCGCACGTCCTTGAGGGACGGATAGAACTTCTCCAGCGCTTTCCGGAGGGCGTTGTCCAGAGCGTTCACCGGCCCGTTCCCCACGGCGGCCGTGTGTGAGACCTGTCCGCGGACGCGCACCTGGATCGTCGCCTCGCAGAGCGGCTCCTCCCCCTCCCGCCGTTTCTCGACGATCACCCGGAACCCGATCAGGTCGAAGAACCTCTTCCGCCGGCCCATCGCCTTCTTGAGCATCAGCTCGAGCGATCCCTCCGCTCCCTCGAACATGTACCCCTGGTGCTCCAGGTCCTTGATCGTGTCGAGGATCTTCTCGACCCTCCGCGTCCCCGCGATCGGGATGGCAAGGTCCTGGGCCTTCTGAAGGATGTTCGCGCGTCCGGACAGCTCGGAGATCAGGATGCGCCGGCGGTTCCCGACGAGGTCCGGCCGGACGTGCTCGTAGGTCGCCGCGTTCTTCCGGACGGCGTCCACGTGAACGCCGCCCTTGTGGGCGAACGCCGCGTCCCCCACGTACGGGAGGCGCTTGTTGTGGGCGAGGTTGGCGATCTCGTCCACGAAGCGCGAGCAGTCGCGGAGCGAGGCGAGCTGGCGGTCGGTCACGACCGGGATGCCCATCTTGATCTTCAGGTTCGGGATGATCGAGGAGAGGTTCGCGTTCCCGCACCGCTCCCCGTACCCGTTGATCGTCCCGTGGACCTGGACCGCCCCCGCCCGCACGGCGGCCAGCGTGTTGGCCACGGCGAGTTCCGCGTCGTTGTGCGCATGGATGCCCAGAGGCGTCCGTAGGACCCGGCCCGCTTCCCGAAAGATGCGCCCAACCTCTTCCGGAAGGGATCCGCCGTTGGTGTCGCAGAGGACGATGCAGTCCGCGCCTCCGCGCTCCGCCGCGCGGAGCGTGTCGAGGGCGTACTCGGCGTTCGCCCGGTACCCGTCGAAGAAGTGCTCGGCGTCGTAGATCACCTCCCGCCCCCGCCCCTTGATGTAGGAGACGGTGTCTTCGATCATCTCCAGGTTCTGCTTGAGGGGGACGCGGAGCGCCTCGCGGACGTGGAAGTCCCAGGACTTCCCGAAGATCGTGACGACGGACGTCCGGGCGGCCAGGAGGGCCTTGACGCTCGGGTCTTCCGAGACGCGGTGGCGGGCGCGGCGCGTCGCGCCGAAGGCGGCCAGGCGGGCGTGCTTGAGCGAGAGCGAGCGGGCGGCCTTGAAGAAGGCGATGTCCTTGGGATTCGATCCCGGCCAGCCGCCCTCGATGTAGTGGACGCCGAGCGCGTCAAGGCGCTCCGCGATCCTCAGCTTGTCCTCGGAGGAAAAGGAAACGTCCTCCGACTGCGCGCCGTCGCGAAGGGTCGTGTCGTAGAGAGTCACGCGGAGTGTCATCTTTCAGTCCACCCAAATCTCCATCGAACCGCCGATGAACGCCGACGTCCGCCGAACACCGCGCCGCTCGGTGGCCGAGCGGCGGACGTATTGTATTTCACAGCACACCCTCTTCTCTGTGCCTCTGTGCCTCTGTGGCTTCCCGTTTCTTGGGTGGTTGGGAACTTCCCATCAACCCATCACGCCTCCGCCGCCGCCGGCTCCGCCCCAAGGTTGAACGCGTCGTGCAGGACCCGGACGGCCAACTCCGCGTACTTGAGGTCGATCACGCACGAGACCTTGATCTCGGACGTCGAGATCATGATGATGTTGATCCCCTCTCGGGCCAGGGTCTCGAACATCTTCGCCGCGACGCCCGAGTGCGAGCGCATCCCGACGCCCACGATGGAGACCTTCGCGATGCTCTCCTGGACGTTCAGATCCTTCGCCCCGATGTCCGCGATGATCCCCCGGGCGATCTCCAGCGTCCGGGCAAGGTCCGCGCGCGGGATCGTGAACGAGAGGTCCGTCAACCCGTGGCTCCCGATGTTCTGGATGATCATGTCCACGTTGATACTCGCGCCGGCGATCGGCCCGAAGATCCGGGCCGCCACGCCCGGCCGGTCGGGAACGCCGACGATCGTGATCTTCGCCTCGCTTTTGTTGTACGTCACGCCTGAAACGACCACCCGCTCCATCGCCTCGTCTTCCCGCGTCACAAGCGTCCCCCCTCCCTCTCCCTCATCGAAGCTCGAAAGAACCCGCACGGGGACATCGTACTTCTTGGCGAACTCGACCGACCGCGTCTGCAGGACCTTGGCGCCGAGACTCGCCATCTCCAGCATCTCGTCGTAGGAGATCCTCGCAAGCCGCCGGGCGTTCGGCGCGACGTTCGGGTCGGTCGTGTAGACGCCGTCCACGTCCGTGTAGATGTCGCACAGATCGGCCCCGAGGGCGGCGGCCAGCGCCACGGCCGTCGTGTCCGATCCCCCCCGCCCGAGCGTCGTCACGTCCGACTTCTCGTCGATCCCCTGGAACCCCGCCACAATGGGGACCTTCCCCTCGGCGAGGGCCTGCCTCACGCGGTCCGCCTCGATCCGCTCGATGCGCGCCTTCGTGTGGGCGGAGTCGGTCACGATCCCGACCTGCCGGCCCGTGAGCGACTCCGCGGGGCATCCCTCTTCGATCAGGGCCATCGCCAGCAGGGCGATCGTCACGCGCTCGCCCGAGGACAGGAGCATGTCGAGCTCGCGCTCGTCGGGCCGCCCGGCGATCTCGCTCGCCATCCGGACGAGCTTGTCCGTCTCGCCGCTCATGGCCGAAACGACGACCACGACCTGGTCCCCCCGCTCCCGCGCCCTCATCACGCGCCGGGCGACGTTCTTAATCCGCTCGACGCTTCCGACGGACGTCCCGCCGTATTTCTGGACGATCAAAGCCATCCCCTGACCTGCCGATTCACCGATTCACCCATTCACCGTTTCACCCATTCACCCATTCACCGTTTCCGACTCAAAACCCCATCAACCGCACGACGTCCTTCGCATCCGCGCGGGCCACGACCGGCGGCGGTGAGACGGCGACCGCCCGGTCGGGGTCCTTGAGACCGTGGCCCGTGAGCGTGCAGACGACCGCGTCGCCCGGCCCGAAGAGGCCCTCGCCCGCCAGCTTCCGGACGCCCGCCACAGACGCCGCCGACGCCGGCTCGCAGAAGATCCCTTCCAGCGATGCGACCATCCGGTAGGCATCGAGAATCTCTTCGTCGGTGACGGAGTCGATCCGCCCCCGCGACTCGTCGCGGGCGGCCGTCGCCCCGGTCCACGACGCCGGGTTCCCGATCCGGATCGCCGTCGCCACCGTCTCGGGGTTCTTGACCGGATGCCCCAGGACGATCGGCGCGGCCCCGGCCGCCTGGAAGCCGAGCATCCGGGGAAGGGAGTCGACGATCCCAGCGCCCTTGTAGTCCTTGTAGCCGCGCCACGCGGCCGTGATGTTCCCGGCGTTTCCGACCGGGAGGGCGTGGAAGTCCGGCGCCCGGCCGAGCTGGTCGCACACCTCGAACGCCACCGACTTCTGCCCTTCGATCCGGAAGGGGTTGACCGAGTTGACGAGCGTCACCGGATATCCCGCGGCGATCTCGCGGACGACGGCGAGGGCCTCGTCGAAGTTCCCCTTGAGCTGGATCACCGCCGCCCCGTGCATCATCCCCTGGGCGAGCTTGCCGAGAGCGATCTTCCCCTCCGGGATGACGACGAACGCCTTGATGCCCGCGCGGGCGGCGTAGGCCGCGGCCGAGGCCGACGTGTTCCCCGTGGAGGCGCAGATCACGGCGCCGGAACCTTCCTCCGCGGCCTTCGAGATGGCGAGCGTCATCCCGCGGTCCTTGAATGAGCCCGTCGGGTTGGCGCCGTCGTACTTGAGGTAGAGGGCGCCGGGAAACCCGATCGCCGCCGCCAGGCGGTCCGTCCTGAGAAGCGGCGTGTTCCCCTCGCGCAGGGTCACGACGGGCGTCTTGTCCGTCACGGGGAGAAATTCGCGGTAGGCTTCGATGATGCCGCGCCAGGCGGCGGCCGGCGCGGCCCGCTCCACTCTCGTCACGCTAGCTTCCCCCTTCCACTCTGATGAGCACCGTGGGCGCCGACACGACGGACAACCGGTCGATCTCGGCCAGCGCCGTCCGGACGTCCCGCTCCACGGCCGCGTGCGTCATGATCACGACGGGGACCGACCCTCCGGCCGCCCGCCCCTTCTGGATCACCGACTCGATGCTGATCCGGTTCTCGCCCAGCCGCCCGGCGATGGCGGCGAGAACGCTCGGCTCGTCGCGTACCGTGAACCGGAGATAGAAGTGGGAGACGATCTCGTCCATCCCCTTCATCCGGAGGGGCCGGCGCCCCTCGTCCGTGAACCCCATGACCGGGACCCGGCCCGCGCTCCCCGTCCAGATGTTTCGCGCGATCGCCGCGAGATCGGCCACGACGGCGCTTCCCGTCGGCTCCGATCCCGCGCCGCGGCCGTAGTACAGGGTCGGCCCGACGCGGTCGCCCACGACGTAGACGGCGTTGAAGACGTCCCCCACCTGGGCCAGGAGCGTCGTCTCGGGGACCATCGTCGGATGAACGCGGGCCTCGAACGTCTCTCCTTCCTGCTTCGCGATCGCGAGAAGCTTGATCGCGTACCCGAACTCCCGCGCGAACTCGATGTCGAGCGGCGTCACGTGCGCGATCCCTTCCGTCGGCACGGCGGACAGGTCCACCGGCGTCCCGAAGGCGATCGCGGAGAGGATCGCGAGCTTGTGGGCCGAATCTCCCCCGCCCACGTCGAGCGCCGGATCCGCTTCGGCGTATCCCAGCCGCTGGGCCTCGGCCAGCGCCGCTTCAAACGTCGATCCCTCGTGCGACATCCGCGAGAGGATGTAGTTCGACGTCCCGTTGATGATCCCATAGATCGCGCCGATCCGGTTGGCGACGAGCGACTCCTTGACGACCTGGATGATCGGGATGCCGCCGGCCACCGAGGCCTCGAACCCCACCTCGACGCCCGCCTTCGACGCGGCCGCGAAAATCTCGGGCCCCGACGCGGCCAGCAGGGCCTTGTTCGCCGTGGCCACGTGCTTCCCCTTGGCGATCGCCTCGAGAAGGAACGTCTTCGCCGGCTCGTGCCCCCCGACAAGCTCGACGATCGCGTCGACGTCCGGCCGGCCGATCAGGGCCCGGGCGTCGTCCGTCATCAGCGAACGGTCGACCTTGACCCCCCGGTCCCGCGAGAGGTCCTTGTCGGCGATTCCCGCCAGGACGATCTTCCCGCCCAGGCGCCGCTCGAGGAGATCGGCGTTCTCGGTCAGGATCTTCACGACGCCGGTCCCCACCGTCCCGAAGCCGATGAGGCCGACGCGGACCGGACGGCGCGCCGTCACGACAGCACCTTGCGGATCCCCTGGACCGCCTGGCGGATCCGGTGCTCGTTTTCCACCAGCGCGAACCGGACGTACCCGTCGCCGTACTCCCCGAACCCGATCCCCGGCGAGACGGCCGCCTTTCCCTCTTCGAGGACGAGCTTGGCGAACTCCAGCGACTTGCTGAACGTCTCCCCCTTCCGCTTCTTCGCCCGGAAACGGGCCTTGAGCGTCTTGTCGAGGCCGTCCGGGATCTTCGCCCAGACGAACATCGTCGCCTTGGGCTTCTCCACCTGCCACCCGATCCGGTTGAGACCCCGGATCAGCGTGTCCCGCCTCTTCTGCGTGGCCCCGACGATGTCCGCCACGCAGTCCTGGGGGCCGTTCAGCGCGATGATCGAGGCGATCTGGATCGGCTGGAAGATCCCGTAGTCGAGGTAACTCTTGATCTGCGTCAGCGCGGCCACAAGCTCCGGGTTCCCGCAGCAGAAGCCGACGCGCCAGCCAGCCATGTTGTAGCTCTTCGTGAGGGAAAAGAGCTCCACCCCCACGTCCTTCGCGCCGGGGACCTGGAGGAACGAAGGCGCCTTGTATCCGTCGAACGTGAGGTCGGCGTAGGCGAAGTCGTGGACCACGTAGACCTTGTGCTCCCGCGCGAACTCCACCACGCGCCGGAAGAAGTCGAGGTCGGTCACCCGCGTCGTCGGGTTGTGCGGATAGTTGAGGATGAGGAACTTCGGCCGCGGAGACGACAGCTTGTACGCCTCCTGGAGGTCCTCGAAGAAGTCTCCGTCGTCCCTGAGCGGCACCGACCGGACCTCGCCCCCGGCGATCACGACGCTGTACGAGTGGATCGGGTACGTCGGCGTCGGCACGAGCACGACGTCGCCCGGCCCCGTCGTCGCGAGCATCAGGTGAGAGAGCCCTTCCTTCGATCCGATCGACACGATCGCTTCCCGCTCGGGGTCTATCTCGACGTCGAACCGCCTCTTGTACCAGGACGCGATGGCGTGCCTCAGCTTCGTGATCCCGCGGGACGCGGAGTAGCGATGGTTCCGGGGGTTCCGGGCCGCCTCGACGAGCTTGTCGACGATGTGCGGCGGCGTGGGACCGTCCGGGTTCCCCATCCCCAGGTCGATGATGTCCTCGCCCCGCCTCCGCGCCTCCGCCTTCATGGCGTTGACAATGGCGAACACGTAGGGAGGAAGGCGGCGAATACGCTCGAAACTTGAATCCACGACAGCTCCGGAAGTCCGCCCCCGGTCGAGAAGGGCGGATCGATGTCGATCAGGACACCAAGAGGAAAAGACCGCCAGAGGATGGAAGACCCGGCCCCTGACGCTGGGAGGGAACTGGAACAAGAAACCCGCCCGAACTCGCGATTATCTTAGCCGGATAGTCGGGTATTGTCAAACGGCCAGAAACATTGAAGAAAGCCGCACGTTCGGACGGGTTAGGCGGACCGCCCTGCGAGAGATGCCCCAGTCGGACTGCACGCCGCGCCTGCCCTGCGCCGCTCGGAAAAAAAAGCGCCCGGTCCGAGGGCCGGGCGCGCCGTTCCACCGAAACGGTTCGAACGCTACTTCGCGGCTTTCGCTGCCTTCCTCGCGGCCGCGGCCCTGGCCTTGTCCCAGCGCGCTTTTTGTGAGGCCGCCATCTTGGCCCTCGTCGCGGCCGAGAAACTTCGCTTCCGACGCCTCCGCCGCCCTCCGGCCTCCGGCGCCTCTTTCCCGGCCCCGAGCGCCGCCCGGAGGATGCGCTCGACGACCCTCTCGACGACGGGCTCGATCTTTTTATCGAGATCGCCGATCCCCTTCTTCACAAGAGCAGCGATCATTCCTCTCATGTCGAACCCGCCCCCCGCCTGTTTTCCTCCTGCCATTTGATCCTCCTTTCATTGCGCGCCAAATCGAGTCAAATTCCGAATGGAGAGTACAAAGGCGGCGCGGGAATTGCAAGTCTTTATTTGACGAATCATTTGACGAATGACTCCAGAGACAAATGCTCCGGCCCGACCCTCCCCTTCCGCGCCGACTTGACACCGCCGGGCTGAACGGAGGACACTGACCTCTCAAATGAGACAAACAATGATCGCGCCTCATGCCGCAAAACTCGAAAAACAGATCGCGGGAGCCGTAATCTCGTTCGCCCGAACGTACCGCTGTCTTTCTCCGGGCGAGCGCATCGTCGTCGCCGTCTCCGGCGGGCCCGACTCGACCGCCCTCCTTCACGTCCTGCACCGGCTCTCCCCGGCGCGGAACATCTCCCTCCACGTCGCCCACGTCCACCACGGCCTCCGCGGGAAGGAGGCGGACGAAGACGCCGCCTTCGTGGAGAAGGCCGCCTCGGAGCTCGGCCTTCCGCGCGAAACGCTCCGCGTCGACGTCCGGACGCGGGCTCGGCGGGACCGGTCGTCCCTCGCCGTCGCCGCCCGGGCCGCGCGGTACGAGGCCCTCGAAGCCGCCCGCGCCAGGTGCGGCGCGTCCTGCGTGGCGACGGCCCACACGATGGACGACCAGGCCGAGACGGTCCTGATGCGCCTGATCCGGGGGACCGGCCCGGCGGGACTCGCCGGCATTCCGCCCCGGCGGGGAACGATCATCCGCCCCATTCTCTCCGTCCGCCGGGCTTCCCTCGCGGCGTACCTGGACGCCAGGGAGATCCCCTTCCGGATCGACTCGTCGAACGCCGATCTCCGCCAGGCCCGGAACCGCATCCGCCGCGAGCTTCTGCCTCTTCTATGTTCGTACAATCCCCGGATCGTCCCGGCCCTGGCGCGTCTGGCGGACATGGCCCGCGAGGGAGAGACGGCTTTCGACGAGGTTTTGTCTCTTTTCGATCCCGCCGGCGCCGAGAAGGCCGTCCGCCTCCTCAGGGAACGCCCGCCGGAGGCAGTCCTGAGAAGGCTCGTCTCGCGGCAGATCGCGCGGGAGACCCGGAGGTTCGTCTCGCCCGGCGCGGGCGAAGTCGGCCGCCTGACATCGATCCTCGCCCGCGGGAAGCCGGGGGACCGGACACCTCTTCCCGGAGGGGATTGGGGAGTCCGCGGATACGGCGGCCTGCTCATCCGCCGCCCGCCGCCCGTCCGGCCGCTGCCGGAGACGGCGCTGGCCGTTCCCGGAGAAACGGCCGTCCCCGCCCTTGGGATCACGATTCGCGCAGCGCGCGCCAAGGAATCGCTCCCGCCCGGTCCGTCGTCCGTCACTCTCGATCCGGACAAGATCGAAGGTTCTCTCGTCGTTCGGACGCGGAGACCCGGCGACCGGATCTCCCCCGTCGGAATGAAGGGCACCAAGAAGCTCCAGGACCTTCTCGTGGACGCCAAAGTCCCGAGAGACGAGCGCGACTGGATTCCCATCGTCGCCGACGCTCGGGGAATCGTCTGGGTCGTCGGCCTGCGCCTCGACCGCCGCGCCGCGGCCGCGCCCAAAACCAGCCGCCCGCTGGCCCTGACCGTGAGGAGAATGGGTCGATAAGTTGAAGGGTCGATAGGTTGATGGGTCGATGGGAAGTTCCTAACCACCCAGCTACCCAGCCACCTAACAACCTGGCCGCCCGGTCAAGGCGCGCTTGTCACCGAGCCGGAGGGTATGTTAGTTTAGTAGCGGAAAAACGCCGCCTCGGCGGCCACAAGAATCCACCTAAATAGAGGAAGCGAACAGCGTGAACAACTTCTACAAGAACCTCTCTCTTTGGCTCATCATCGGCCTCGTCATGATCCTCCTCTTCCAGCTCGTCAACACGCAGAAGAGCCCGGACGAGGAGGTGCCGTTCTCCGACCTCCTGGCGAAGGTCGATCAGGGCCAGGTGGAAGAGGTCACGATCCAGGAAAACGTGATCGCCGGCAAGCTCAAGGGCGGAAAGAAGTTCCGGAGCTACGCCGCCAACTACCCCGACCTGGTCAAGGACCTTCGGGCCAAGGGGGTCAAGATCACGGCGAAGCCCCCCGAGAGCCAGCCGGTCTACATCCAGTTCCTCATCACGTGGGGACCGATGATCGTGATCGTGGCGCTCTGGATCTTCTTCATGCGCCAGATGCAGACGGGGGGCAACAAGGCCCTCTCCTTCGGCAAGAGCAAGGCCAAGCTCATCTCCGAGAAGTCGAACAAGGTGACGTTCGCCGACGTGGCGGGCATCGACGAGGCGAAAGAGGAACTCCACGAGATCATCGACTTCCTGAAGGACCCGCAGAAGTTCACCCGGCTGGGCGGGAAGATCCCCAAGGGCGTCCTCCTCATGGGGGCGCCCGGCACCGGAAAGACGCTCCTCGCCCGCGCGATCGCCGGCGAGGCGGACGTCCCGTTCTTCTCGATCTCCGGATCGGACTTCGTCGAGATGTTCGTGGGCGTCGGCGCGTCGCGCGTCCGCGACCTGTTCGAGCAGGGGAAGAAGCACGCCCCCTGCCTCATCTTCATCGACGAGATCGACGCCGTGGGCCGGCACCGCGGCGCGGGCCTCGGCGGCGGACACGACGA
Organism: Nitrospirae bacterium RBG_16_64_22; assembly: GCA_001803795.1. Classification (GTDB taxonomy): domain Bacteria; phylum Nitrospirota; class RBG-16-64-22; order RBG-16-64-22; family RBG-16-64-22; genus RBG-16-64-22. The sequence goes on along the minus strand of MHEK01000046.1, from coordinate 14,902 downwards.
GCGGGAGCAGACCTTGAACCAGCTCCTCGTCGAGATGGACGGCTTCGAGGCCAACGAGGGCGTCATCCTGATCGCCGCCACGAACCGCCCGGACGTCCTCGACCCGGCCCTGCTGAGGCCCGGACGCTTCGACCGCCAGGTCGTCGTGAGCCGGCCCGACATCCGGGGGCGGCTCGGCATCCTCAAGGTCCACACGCAGAAGATCCCTCTCGCCGAGGACGTCGATCTCGAAGTCGTGGCCCGCGGCACGCCCGGCTTCTCGGGAGCCGACCTCGCGAACCTCGTCAACGAGGCCGCGCTCATCGCCGCGCGGCAGGACAAGCCCAAGGTCGACAGAAAGGACCTGGACTCGGCTAGGGACAAGGTGATGATGGGCGTCGAGCGGAAGAGCGTCCTCATCTCCGATGAGGAGAAACGAAACACGGCGTACCACGAGGCGGGTCACGCTCTCGTGGCCAAGCTGATCCCCGGGACCGATCCGATTCACAAGGTGACGATCATCCCGCGGGGCCGGGCGCTCGGCCTCACCCAGCAACTGCCCATCGACGATCGGTACACCTACCCCCGCGTCTATCTCCTGAACGAGATCGCGATCCTCATGGGCGGGCGGGCCGCGGAGGAGACCGCCCTCGGCCACATGACGACGGGGGCGGGAAACGACATCGAGCGCGCCACGGAACTCGCCCGGAAGATGGTCTGCGAGTGGGGAATGAGCGATGCCCTGGGGCCGTTGACGTTCGGAAAGAAGGAAGAACAGATCTTCCTCGGCCGCGAGATCGCCCAGCACCGCGACTACAGCGAGAACACGGCGATCGAGATCGACCGCGAGGTGCGCCGGATGGTGACGGAGAACTACGAGCGGGCCAAGTCGCTCCTCAAGGAACACTTCCACGTCCTCAAGGCCCTGGCCGAAGACCTCCTGGAGCGGGAAACGCTCGACTCCGCCGAGATCGACGAGGTCATCACGCGCGTGACTACCCAGCCACAGACCGGCGTCTCTCCCGGAGAGCCCGCCCCCGCCCCCGCTTGACCCGGTTCGTCCTCGCCTGGGGCCGCTGGCGCCTCGACCTCTCCGCCCGCCCCCTTGTCATGGGGGTCCTCAACGTCACGCCGGACTCATTCTCCGACGGGGGGAGATTCGCGGCTGACGACGACGCCGTCAGGTCAGCCGAACGGATGGTCGAGGACGGCGCGGACATCATCGACGTGGGCGGGGAATCGACCCGCCCCGGCGCCCCCGAAGTCTCCGCCGAGGAAGAGATCCGGCGGGTCGTCCCCGTCGTCGAGGCGCTTGCCCCTCGTCTTCCGATTCCCGTTTCCATCGACACGTCAAAGGCCGCCGTCGCGCGGGCGGCCATCGACGCCGGCGCGGCGATCGTGAATGACGTGACGGCCTTGACGGGCGATCCCGCGATGGGGGACGTCGCGGCGCGCGCGGGCGTCCCCGTCGTCCTCATGCACATGCGCGGAACCCCCCGGACGATGCAGGCCGACCCGGAGAACCTCGCCTACGGCGACGTTGTAACCGACGTGCGCGCCGAGCTGGCCCGGCGTCTGGACCGCGCAAGAAACGCGGGGATCGACCCGGCGCTCACGATCGTCGATCCCGGGATCGGCTTCGCCAAGACCGCGGAGCAGAACCTCGCCCTCCTCGCCCGGCTCGGCGAGCTCGCGTCCCTGGGCCGGCCGATCCTCGTCGGCCCTTCCCGCAAATCGTTCATCGGCGCAGTCCTGAATCTTCCCGTAAACGAACGGTTGGAGGGAACGGCCGCGGCCGTCGCGATCGCCGTGATGAACGGCGCCCACATCGTCCGCGTCCACGACGTCGGCCCCATGGTCCGCGTCGTCCGCATGGCCGCCGCGATCCGGGCGGCGGGAGGGTAGGGCGGGATTGAAGATTGAAGATTGATAATTGGAAATTGAAAATTGGCAAATCGGAAATCTGAAAACCAAAGCTCGGCTACCAACGGACCGGACGAAAGATCAACATCTAGTGTTGTCGCGGCAAGAACCCTTGAGAAAACCGTCAAACTCGCTATAATAGCGGCCCCATGGGAAGGAGCCTTGAAATGAACGCACCCCTCGCAAGGCGGCTCTTCGGGACGGACGGCGTCCGGGGCAAGGCGAACATCGACCCGATGACGCCCGAGACGGCCGTCCGGCTCGGGCGCGCGGCCGCCCACATCTTCCGGAACGGCCACGCCCGGCACCGGATCGTCATCGGCAAGGACACTCGCCTCTCCGGCTACATGCTCGAATCGGCGCTCACGGCGGGCATCTGCTCCATGGGCGTCGACGTCCTCCTCGTCGGCCCTCTGCCCACGCCGGGGATCGCGGCAGTCACCCGCTCCCTCCGGGCGGACGCCGGCATCGTCATCTCGGCTTCCCACAACCCGTTCGAGGACAACGGGATCAAGTTCTTCTCGCGCGACGGCTTCAAACTGCCCGACGAGATGGAGCGGCGGATCGAGGAACTGGTCGAAGGCTCCGAACTGGACCACCTGCGGTCGACGGGGAAGGAGGTCGGAAAGGCGTATCGAGTCGACGACGCGATCGGCCGCTACATCGAGTTCGTGAAGAACGCCGTCCCCCGCGGGATGACGTTCGACGGCCTCAAGGTCGTCGTCGATTGCGCCAACGGCGCGGCCTACAAGGTCTCCCCCACCGTCCTCCGCGAGCTGGGGGCCGAGGTCGTCACGATGAACGACAGGCCGGACGGCGTGAACATCAACGCGGACTGCGGCTCGCTCCACCCGGAGGGGATCCGCGAGGCCGTTCGCGCCCACGGCGCGGACATCGGGATCGCGCACGACGGAGACGCCGACCGCGCCATCTTCGCCGACGAGACTGGCCGCGCCGTCGACGGGGACCAGGTCATGGCGATGTGCGCCCTCGACCTCCACGCCGAGGGGAAGCTCCGCCGGAACACGCTCGTGGCGACGGTCATGAGCAACCTGGGCCTCGATCTCGCGATGCGGCGGGCGGGGATCCGGATCGAGAAGACGCCGGTCGGCGACCGGTACGTCGTCGAGGCAATGCGGCGGGGCGACTTCAACCTGGGCGGCGAGCAATCGGGGCACATCGTCTTCCTGGACGACAACACGACGGGGGACGGCATCATAACCGCCCTCCACGTCCTGACGCTCATGAAGAAGACGGGGAAGCCGCTCTCAGCGCTGGCCGGCCTCATGACCGTCCTTCCCCAAGTGATGATCAACATCCCCGTCAGGGACAAGCCGGAGATCGACTCGATCCCCTCCGTGGCGCACGCCATCCGCGAAGCCGAGAGCCGCCTGGAGGGCAGCGGACGGATCCTTGTCCGTTACTCCGGCACCGAGCCGGTCGCCCGGGTCATGGTGGAAGGGGAGAGCGAGGACGCGATCCGGAACGTGGCGCGGGACATCGGAGACCGCCTGAAGGCGGCCATCGGAGCCTGACGACCGGATCCCCCATGCGCCGCGCCGTCGGATTCATCGTTTATCTCCTTATCCTCGGGTCGGCCGCCGGGGCGGGCGTCACCCTGCTCGCGCCCCAGCTTCTGTCTCAGGCCTCCGGGTTCTACGCCTCCGCGCTCAAGACCGGCTCCGGCATGGTCGGCAAGTACATGACCATCGCCGATCCGAATCTCCAGTATTACATCGTCCACGGGTACCTCGCCCTCGGCGCCGCCTTCCTGCTGGTCCTGATCTACGCCCCGTACGGCCTGCTGGCCAAGCGGATCGGCTGGCTCAAGCCGCGCACCCGCGAAGTCAAGGTGGGCGTCCTGGGGAACCGGAAGATCGTTCGAACGGCCAAGAAGAACCTCAAAACGGGCGATTTCCGGTCGGCAGGCGAAGCGTTCGAGGCATCCGGCGCCCACAGGGAGGCGATCGAAGCCTATCTCAAGGGGGACCTCTTCGAGCACGCCGCGGAAGTCTACGAACGGACGAACGATCCGGACAAGGCGATCGAGTACTACGAGAAGGCGAAGAGCATCCAGCGCGCGATCGACCTCGCCGTCAAGGTCGAGAACTACGCCCTGGCCGGCGAGATCTTCTACCGCAACGACTCGAAGCGGCTGGCGGCGGAAATGTTCGAGCGGGGGAATCAGCCGGCCCGGGCGGCGAAGATCTACACCGAGGTCGAGGAGTTCGCGAAGGCCGCGGCCATGTACCAGAAGGCCGGCCAGCCCGTCAAGGCCGCCGAAGCTTACTCCCAGGCGCACCACGACGAAAGGGCGTCGATCGAGCGGATCGTGGCCTCGCGGGAGCAGGAGGAGCGGGTCCGGGGGTTCGCCGTGAGCGCCGGGGAGCTGTACGCGGAGGCGGGCCGGTTCGACAAGGCCGGCGAGCTGTTCGAATCCGGCAAGGCCTTCGACCAGGCCGCCGCGGCCTACGTAAAGGGCGGGAAACCGGAGCTGGCGGCCAAGGCGTACGTAGCCGCGGGCGACTTGATGAAGGCGGCCGAATTCTATCAGACCGCCGGCAACCGCCAGCGCGCGGCCGAGATGATCGCGGAAGTCCGCCTTCGGGAAGGAAAGACCGCTCAGGCCGCCGAGCTGTTCGAGGACGCGGGGGACATGGTCCGGGCGGGCGAGCTGTACGAGGAGGCGGACCGCCCCGCGGACGCCGCCAGGGTCCTCGCGGAGGCGGGCCAGTACCAGACGGCCGCGGATCTCTACCTGCGGGCCGGAGAGAACGCGAAGGCCGCCGAGATGTACGCTCTCTCGGGCGACTACACCCAGGCCGCGGAGCGCTTCGAGGCGGCCGGCGACGTCGAGAAGGCGGCCCAATACTACGAGAAGGCCGGCTCCTTCTACCGCGCGGGGAAGATCTACCGTCAGGCGGGAGGTCTCGATCAGGCCATCGAGGCGCTCCAGCGAACGGAGCGGGGCGGCGGCGAGTACCGCGAGGCGTGCGCCCTCCTGGGGGAGCTGTTCATGGAGCAGGGCCAGCTCGGCCTCGCCCGCGATCGCCTGAAGGAGGCGACGTCCGGCGAGCCGGTCGGGCACGGCAACCTTCAGCCGTATTTCTACCTGGCCGTTCTCGACGAGAAGGAAGGCCGGATCGCCGACGCTCTCGCCTTCTTCGAGAAGATCCAGGCCGTGAACCTCCAGTTCCCGGGGATCGCCGAGAAAATCAAGGACGCCCGGGCCCGCCTCAAGGAACAGGGACCCGTCGGGGCCCCGCCCCAGGCCGCGCCTGGACCAGCGCACGTCCCCCCGTCGGCCCGCTACCGGCTCATCGAGGAGATCGGGCGCGGCGGAATGGGGATCGTCTACAAGGCCCACGACACCGTCCTGAATCGCGTGGTCGCCTACAAGATCCTCCCGGAGACGTTCCGGCAGAACCCGACGATCCTACAAAGGTTCACGAGCGAGGCGCGCGCGGCGGCCGTCCTCAACCATCCCAACATCGTCACGGTCTACGACTTCGGTCAGGACGGCGAGAAGAACTTCATCACGATGGAATACGTCGAGGGGGCCACGCTCAAGCAGGTGCTCGCTTCGGCCGAGCGCCTGCCGCTCCAGAAGGCGGCGAAGTACTTCTACCAGATTCTCCGCGGGATGGAATACGCGCACGAGAAGCGGATCATCCACCGGGACCTGAAGCCGTCGAACATCATGGTCACGAAGGAGGACCGGGTGAAGATCATGGACTTCGGCCTGGCCAAGATCGTGGACGAAGCTACTCTCACCGATCCCGGGCGGGTCTCCGGCACGCTCATCTACATGTCCCCAGAGCAGATCCGCGGCGAGAAGGTCGACCTTCGGAGCGACGTCTATTCCCTCGGCGTCATCTTCTACGAACTGTTGACCAACTGGCCGCCCTTCTTCTCCGGAGACATCGGGTACCAGCACCTGAACGCGCCCGTGCGCTCGCCCCGCGAGCGGTTCTCCGACGTCCCCGCCGCGTTCGAGAACATCGCGATGAAAGCCCTGACCAAGGACCCGGCCGCCCGCTACGGCTCCGTGGCAGAGATCCTGGCCGACCTGCTCAAGGTCGTGAAGATCACGAAGACCTGACCCGATCTTCTCATGGATGAGCCGGCCGGCAACGAACTCACCAGATAGTCCCGGCCGGCTCTCGCCGCCCGGCCCCCTGGCTCTCGCGGCCGCCGCGCTCGCCTGCGGCATCTTCGCGGCCGACCTCCTCCCATGGACTCCCGCCCTCGTCCTCCTGCCGGCCCTCGCCCTGGCTCTTCTGCGGCTGGCGCCATGGCGAAATCCCGTCCGGTCCGCGCCCCTCTGGCTCGTTCTTCCATTCGTCCTGGGATTCGCCCTCCACGGGGCCAAATCGCTCTCGCCCCCGTCTCCGCTCGCCGAGGCGGCTCGGACCGGCGCGGAGGGAACGCTCCAAGGGAGGGTCCGGGAAGTCAGGACGATGGGCGGGCCGGACGATCGCGTCAGCCGTGTCCGAATCACGGTCGACGCCGAGACCTGGAAACCGGCGAACGGACAGGACGAAGCCGCCGAACCGCGCCCTGTCTCGGGAATCGTCCGACTCGGCTCGCCGCCCCTCCCCCTCCCCCTCTCCCCCGGCGACATCGCGGAATTTCCCGTCCGCCTGAGGCCGCCCGTCCCGTTCCGGAACTTCGGCGCCGACGAGAAAGAGCGGTACCTGGAGCGCCTGGGAATCGCCGCGTCCGGTTCGGTCACGTCCCCCTGGGCCGTCCAAGCGGTTCATCGGTCCCCCGCGACCGTGTCGCCCATCGCGGCGTGGCGGACGCGGATCGAGACAATCATCGCCCGCTCCTTCCCAACCGCCGAGGGGTCCGTCCTCTCCGCCCTCGTGATCGGCGAGGAACGGGCGATCCCCCAGGGGACGAGGGACGACTTTCAGTCAGCCGGCGTCACGCACATCCTCTCCGTCTCAGGCTCGCACCTGGGCCTCGTCGCCCTCGTCTGCGGCGCGTCGGCCGTGCTCTTCCTTCGCATTCTCCCTTCGAGGGCGATCCTGGGGGTCACGCGGCGCGTCTCGCCCCTCAAAGCCGCCGCCCTGTCGGCCCTCCCCGTCGTCTCCGGGTACGCCCTCCTTTCGGGGGCCGCCGTTCCCACCGTCCGCGCCTGGGTCATGCTGGCCGTCTACTCGGCCGCCGTCCTCATCGACCGGGAGAGGCAGGTCCTGGACGCCCTGGGTCTCGCCGCCGTCCTGATTCTCGTTCACAACACCCAGACGCTCTTCCAGATCGGCTTCCAGCTCTCGTTCCTCTCCGTCGCCGCCATCGCCCTGGTTTCCTCCTGGAAGGAGACGGAAGATCCTCTCCTTGCCTACGCTCCCCGGCCGCCCCGAACGAGACTCGTGGGCGCCGCCCGCAAGACCCTCGGCGTGAGCGCCGCGGCGCTGGCCGTCACGGCCCCAGTCACGCTCCACCACTTCCAGCAGGCATCGCTCGCCGGGATCGTCTCCAACATCGTCGTCATCCCGTTCGCGGGATTCATCCTGGTCCCCGCCGGCCTGTTCCTTTCGCTCGCGTCCCTGACGGCCTCGTCGGAGACGTTCATCGGGGCGCAGGTCCTGTCGCCGCTCCTCTCCCTCTTTCTCAAGATCGTCGCCTTCTTCGCGTCCGTTCCCGGCGCCGCGTTTCACGCCGCGCCCCCTCCTGCCGCGCCCATGCTGTTGTCCGTTCTCGCCGTCTTAATCCTCATCGGACCGCGCCCCTGGGCCGCTGGGCGGATCGCTCTCGCCGGCGTTCTCCTGGCCGCGGCCCTGCTGGGCTGGACGGCGCCCGCGTTCGTCGAAGAACGCGGGCCCCGCGCCTGCGCCACGTTTCTCGACGTCGGGCAGGGCGACTCAGCCTGGGTCCGCGCTCCCGACGGCCGCGTCATCGTCGTGGATGCGGGAGGGGCGCCGGACGACGCGCCCGATCCGGGGCGTCTCGCCGTCGAGCCCGCGCTCCGCCGGGCGGGCGTTAGACGGATCGACGTCCTCGTGCTGAGCCACGCGCACCACGATCACATCGGCGGCGCGCGGCACCTTCTCGGCAAGTTCCCCGTCGGGGAGGTCTGGGACGCCGGCCTCCACCAGGACCTTCCGTCCTACCGCGGCCTTCTAGACGAAATCGAGCGGCGCGGGATCCCCGTCCGCGTCCTCAATTACCCTTCTCCGCCGGCCGACTTCGGCGGACTCAGGATCGACGTCCTTCATCCACCCGCCGGGTACTTTCCGCACTCGCCTCGGGGAGCGTACGCCGACGAGAACTCGCTGTCGCTCGCCCTCCGGCTCTCCCTGGGAGACGTTTCTTTTTTCCTGCCTGGCGACCTTGAGGAAGAAGGGGAACGGGAGATCGCGGCCTTCGGGCAGGGACTCAGGAGCACGGTCCTCAAGGTACCCCATCACGGCGGCCGGACGTCCAGCACGGGAACGCTTCTCGCCACGGTCCGGCCGCGCCTCGCCGTCGTCTCCGCCGGCCGCCGGAACCGCTTCGGCCATCCTCACGCCGAGACGCTGTCGCGCTACGACGCATTCGGCATCCCGCTCCTTCGCACCGACCGCGACGGCGCGGTCCGGGTCTGCACGGATGGAAGAACTTACGGGATTGAGACGGCCGAGTCATCGAGAGACCGGCCCGCCCTTTGGCTCCGTCCTTTCCGCTACGACCCGGCGCGGGAATGGAAGAACGTCTCGGCGATCTTCATCGGGCGCTGATATTGCGAATGCCTCTGTGCCTCTGTGCCTTCCTATCAACCCGCCTTCCGGTAGATCCGCAGGGCGGGGTCGAACGGTTCGAGCCCGAACGCGGACGGAACGGCGAGCGCCTCCGAGGAACCGAAGGCGATGAACCCTCCCGGCCGCACGGCGCTCGCGAGTCTCGCGATGACCCTTTCCTGCTGTTCCCGCTCGAAATAGATCAAGACGTTGCGGCACAACAGGAGGTCGAGATGCCCGATCGGAGAATCCTTGAGCAGATCATGGCGGCCGAACCGGATGAACCGGCGGATCCGCTCGTCGACGACGTATCCCCGGCCGCTCGGGTGGAAGAATGTCCCAATGACCTCGGGAGGGAGAGCCCGGACCCGGTCCGCGCCGAACCAGCCGCGGCGGGCGCGGTCGACCGATCTCTCGTCGACGTCGGTTGCGAACAGGCGGATCTTCTCCCGCCGGAACCCTGCGGGAAGCGCCCGCTCCAGGGACACGGCCAGCGAATACGCCTCTTCACCCGACGCGCATCCAGGGCACCACGTCCGTAATTCCCGCCCATTCCCGCCGTCGAGCCCTCCGTCGAGGAGGAGGGGCGGAAGGATCTCCTTTTCGATGCAGTCGAACACCTTGGAATCCCGGAAGAACTCGGTCACGGGGATCGTTAGAAGGCGGGAGAGATGCTCCCTTTCCGCGGGATTGGCGGCGAGGATGTCCAGGTATTCCGCCAGGGACGACCCTCCCGCCAGGCGGATCCGCCGGAAGAGGCGGCGGGAGAGGCTCGACCGTCTATATGAAGAGAGGTCGATCCCGAAGAGGCTCCGGACGGTACGGAGAAAAGCATCGATCTCGTCAGGGTGGATCGAAGGATGCGCGGGCTTTCTCACCGATTCTCCCGATTTCCGCTTTGCCGCGGCAACGGTATGGGACAACGCGCCTTCTTGCAATGAAAAAGTTGAAGTGATATAAACACGAGGCCGTGCCGGCCCACCCTTTCCGGCCGCGGCGGCCCGGGGGAGAAACTGGAAAGGATGAAGCGCCCGTTCGCCACGTCCCTGTGTTCCGCCCTCCTGTGCCTGGCGGTATCGACGCCGGCGCCGGGAGATCAGGTCTTCCGCGCCGGTTTTGTCCCCGTCTCGCCCGCCGCCCAGTTGGCAGGCCGCTTCACGCCTCTCCTCGATCATCTCTCGACGAAGACCGGACAGCAGTTCGACTTCGTGACGGCCCCCGGCTTCGCGGTCTTCATGGAGAGAACAGCGCGGGGGGAATACGACCTGATCTGGGTCCCTCCCCACTTCGCCCGGCAGGCCAATCTGGAGACCGGATACGAGCCTCTCGCGGCGGGCGGGAAGAAGGTCGTCGGCGTCTTCCTGGCCCGACGAAACGGCCCCGGCGACCCGCGGAACATCAGGAACAAGACGCTCGCCCTCGTCGACCCGCAGGCTCTCGTCTCCATTCTCGTCCTCTCGTTCCTGGAAAATGAGGGGCTCCGGGCCGACAGGGACTACCGCGTCCGCTACTTCCAATCCCACCCGTCGGCCATCGAAGCCGTCCGCCGGGGAGCCGCCGATCTGGCCGGCGTCTCCGACGTTCATGCCGAGCAGGAGCGGAGCGCGGGACGCGCCGACCTCGTCGAGATCGCCCGGACGATGGAAGCGCCCGGGCTGGTTTTCCTGACCCACCCCCGCGTCCCGGAGCCAACCCGCCGCCGGATCAGGAGCGCCCTCCTCTCCATGGGCAAGTCGCCCGAGGGGAAGAACGCCCTGGAGCGGGCCAAGATGGGGCTTCTCGTTCCAATCTCGGCGTCCGATCTGAAGAAGATGGACGAGATCCTTCTGAGAATGAAAACGAGCCCCGGCCGATGACCGGCGCCGCGCCCAAGTCCTCCGGCCTGTCCCTTCGAACCCGCTTCATCATCTCGATCCTCCTGATCGAGGCGGTCATCATGGCCGTCCTCATCTGGAACGGCAGCCGGATCGTTCTCTCCACGCACCAGGAGCGGCTGGCCGAGACCGGCCGGCAGACGGCGGAGCTTTTCTCCCAGGCGGTCTCGCAGAACGCCGTGGAAGAAGATTTCGCCGCCCTTCAGGAGCTGGCGCAAACGTGCGCCAGGGGGGAGATCGCCTATGCCGTCATCGCGGACACGAGGGGAAAACGTCTCGCCCAGGCGGGCGTCCCGCCCGAGACACTCCAGCCCGGCGACGCGGCGGTCCTTCCCGATCCCAAACGGGCCGTCCATCCCGTGAGCCACCCGATCGTCCTCGCCGGCCGGGAGAGAGGGACCGTCCACATCGGCCTCTCCACCGCCCTCATGCGGGACGCGATCCGGAAGGACAGGAACCAGGGAATCGGGATCGCCCTGGCCGTCATGCTGGTCTCGACCTATGTCGCCTTCTTCCTCGGGACCGTCCTGACGAAGCCGCTGGCCCGGCTCGTCGAGGCCACGCGCCAGATCGCGGCCGGACGAATGGATCACCGGGTCTCGATCTCCTCCTCCGACGAGATCGGCCTCCTCGCCGACTCGTTCAACCGCATGGCGGACGCCCTCCAGGCCCGCCAGGAGGAAGTCGCCTCCAGCTACGAGGAGCTGGAGCTTACGAACGAAGAGATCCGGACCGCTTACGAGCAGTTGGAGAACTCCCAGCGGGAGCTGGCGCAGAAGAACGTCTCCCTCGTGGAGTCGGAGGAGCGGTACCGGAACCTTGTCAACTCCGCCTCGGAAGCGATCGTCGTCCTCGACGCCTCCTACGGGGCGATCCTCGAGGCCAATCCCGAGACCGAACGCCTGACCGGCCGCGCCCGGGACGAGCTGATGAAGATGCGCCTGTCCGATCTCCTCCACGCGGCGAATCCGGAGGAGATCGTGGACGCGGTCCGCCGCGCGGCTGAGGCCGGGCGGGGGACGATCGACCGCTGGCCGCTCGTTACGAAGGACGGCCAGACGCGCATCTGCTCCATCAGCGCCGTCGCAATCCGGCACGGGGGAGAGCCGGCTCTCCTGGGCGTCGCGCGCGACCTCACGGACCAGAAGGCGATGGAACAGCGGCTCATCCAGACGGAGAAGCTCTCGGCCCTGGGCGAGATGATCTCGGGCGTCGCCCACGAGATCAACAACCCACTCACCGGGATCCTGGGATATTCCGAGCTACTACTCGAGAACGAAGATGTCTCGGCCGCGGCCCGCCGCCGGATCGAGGTCGTCCATCACGAAGCCAACCGGATGAAGAAGATCGTCCAGAACCTGCTCGCGTTCGCGCGCCAGTCGCCCGCCGAGAAGCTCCCGCTCGACATCGGCCGCGTCCTCCAGGCCGCCCTCGACCTGCGGGCCTACGAGATCACGGTCAACAACATCGCGCTCAAGACCGAGATCGACCCCGGCCTCCCCGCTATCATGGGAGACGCTCTTCAGCTCGAGCAGGTCTTTCTGAACCTCATCAACAACGCGTACCACGCCATGCTGGACCGCCCCGAGTCGCGGGTCCTGACGCTGGCGGCCCGGCCCGGCCGCTCCCGGGAAACGGTCGAGGTCGAGGTCGGCGACACGGGAGGAGGAATCGCCCCGCAAGTCCTTTCCCGGATCTTCGATCCCTTCTTCACGACCAAGAAGGTCGGCGAGGGGACCGGTTTGGGCCTTTCTCTTTCCTACGGGATCGTAAACCAGCACGGGGGGGAAATCCGCGTCGAGAGCGAAGTCGGCAAGGGGACTCTCTTCCGCGTGACCCTGCCGGCGATGAGGGCGCCGCTCCCCAGGGAAGAGCCCGCGCCCGCCCCTCCCGTCCCCGCGGCGACGGCCGCGAAGAAGATCCTGATCGTCGACGACGAGCCTACGATCATCGATCTGCTCACGGAAGTTCTGAAGCCGAGGGGGCACGGAGTCAAGTGGGCTTCGGACGGCCGGGGCGCTCTCAAAATCCTGGACCGGGAGTCGTTCGACGTCGTCATCAGCGATATCAAGATGCCCGGGCTCTCCGGCCGGGACCTCTACGAGGCGATCCGGAGCGACAGCCGGCGTCCCGGCCTGCCCGTGGCTTTCATCACGGGAGACACCGTTTCCGAAGAGACGCGCCGCTTCCTGGAAGAGACGCGCGCGCCATACCTCGCCAAGCCGTTCAGGCCCGAAGACGTCCTCGACCTCCTTCGCCGGCTCTTCCCAAGGGGATAGGGACCGTGGACCGGCTCTCCCCCCTCCACACCCCCGAGGAAATCGGCGCGGCGGTCCGGCGGATCGCCGCCCGGCTCGACGCCGACTTCCGCGACACTCGGCCGATCCTGGTCGGCGTCCTCAAGGGCGCCTTCGTCTTTCTCGCCGACCTCGCGCGCGCCATGACGGTCCCCGCGGAGATCGACTTCGTGCGGGCCGCCAGCTACGGCAAGGGGACGGAAACATCCGGCAAAGTCGTCCTGCTGATGGACATGGACATCCCGGTGGCCGGCCGGAGCGTCGTTCTCGTCGACGACATCGTCGACTCGGGCCTCACCCTCGACTTTCTCCGGCGAATGATCGAGGGGCGGGGGCCCCGCGACGTGCGGATCTGCGCGCTCCTCGACAAGCCGTCCCGGCGGCAAGTCCATGTCCCCATCGACTACCTGGGATTCACCGTCCCCGACCGCTTCGTCGTCGGGTACGGGATCGACTACCAGGAGCGGCACCGGACCCTGCCCGGCGTTTTCACGCTGGATCAGGATTGAGAGACCGGAAAAGGTTGTCGAACGGCGAGGTCTTTTTGTAGAATTGAGACGCTTTGCGCCAGCCTGAGAAACCCGGAGGATACAATGCCGACACTTGACCGCCACATGACGCGAAACGTCGTCACCATCTCGCCGAACGCCACCGTCCAGGAAGCCGCACGGGCCATGTCGTCGAACCGGATCGGCTCTCTCCTCGTCTCGGACGGAGCGAAGTTCGTCGGCCTCCTGACCGAGACGGACATCATTCGAAAAGTCGTGGGGGAAGGAAAGGACCCGGCCAAGACGGCCGTCTCATCCGTCGTCGGCGGCTCTTTGGAGTCGATCGAATCGACCCGGTCCCTCTCGGACGCGAGCGACCGGATGCGGAGCTCGGGCGTCCGCTACCTCGCCGTCACGAGCGGAGGAAACGTCGTCGGACTCCTCTCGCTCCGCGACCTTCTCGTCTCGTTCCAGGAGATGTCCGAACCCAAGGTGGGAATCGACTGACCTTCGCGCATCAGCCCGCGGTCGGAATATCGCGAGATATGGTGTCCCCAACGGGATTCGAATGCGAAAATAGCGTTTTCATAATGGCTTGATTTTGCGGCCTGGCTTCCCCAACCGCTTGAAGAATCGAGCGAAAGCGGTTTCCCGGCGTTTCCACTGATTCCGGGGTTTCCCGAGGAAATCGGTGGAGATTGTCACAAAAAAGTCACACTCTCACCTTGGCCCACTCAGGGCTCAGACCCGAGAACCCGCATGCGTGGGCACTCCCGCCCACGGCTTGATCTTGGCCAGGGTCTTGGCGAGGACTTCTTCCGCTACCTCCGTGTCATAGGCCGCCTGCGCCCGCAGCCAATAGCCGTTAGAAAGACCGAAGAACCGGCACAGGCGCAGGTCGGTGTCCGCCGTGATGGCGCGCTTGCCCGCTACGATCTCGCCGATCCGCTGGGCGGGCACCCCGATCTCCTTGGCGAGTCGATATTGCGTGACCCCCATCGGCATCAGAAACTCTTCGAGTAGCAACTCACCGGGCGTCACAGGCTTGAGCTTATACATGGTCTTTCTCCTCTAATGATAGTCCACGATCTCGACATCCTCCGCGCCCGCAGCCGTCCAGCGGAAGCACACGCGGAACTGATCGTTCACACGAATACTGTGCTGTCCGGCACGATCACCCTTGAGCGCCTCCATCCGGTTACCAGGCGGAACACGGAGATCTTCGAGCCGACCCGCGATTTGCAACTGCCGCAGCTTACGTCGCGCGACCGACTCGACGTTTACGAACCGCCTGACCCGCCGGCCTTTAGAGAGAGCCTCTGTGTCGGCGCACTTGAACGTTTTGATCACGGGGCTACCATAACGTATTGCGTGATTAACGTCAAGCGTGATCCCCCGTGCCTCCCGGCCCGCGGCCGCCTCTCGGGCCCGTTGCGCGGCCCCCCCTTGCCCCCTGGCCGGATCGGCTGCTCCCGGCCGGCCCTGGCCTGGGCCATGGCGAGCACGTGAGACTCGTGCGAGCTCGGGCGTCCGCTACCTCGCCGTCACGAGCGGAGGAAACGTCGTCGGACTCCTCTCGCTCCGCGACCTTCTCGTCTCGTTCCAGGAGATGTCCG
>MHEK01000045.1:6228-6736 GCA_001803795.1 Nitrospirae bacterium RBG_16_64_22 | reverse complement strand
TCGCTTTCAGCGAGTGCTGTGAATAGAGCTTGGATCAAGGCGGCTCTCGCATGGACGGTCGTCGTCAGTTTCCTTATGACGGCATATCCCATATGGAGATACAACTCGCCGAACGGACGCGCACGGATCCTCGACACGCTCGGAACAGCGCTTGATACCGATGCGGCAAGGTTTTTCCCGAGCCTCATCACGTGGTCCCCGGAAACCCCATGGATTCTGACCTGCGGGCTGGTGCTCATCTTCGTGAACCGGGTCATTTCAATAAAGAGGAAGAGGCATCCCGATGACGGAGCAGACAGGCATGGGCGGGAAGCCCGGGCCATGGTCCTGATTCCCGCCATGTTGTTGGCTATTCTTTGGCTTGGGCGGACGGTGCCGACGTTTCGGCTCGAGGGCGAGGCAATGCAGACGACAACAGGCCAGATGTTCGCTGGAATGAGGCACGTGGTCACTTCGTCGGTCTTTAGGGAGTCTGGTGAACTGACGGCCCCGGTTGTTTTCAAAGGCG
>MHEK01000045.1:4530-6209 GCA_001803795.1 Nitrospirae bacterium RBG_16_64_22 | reverse complement strand
GAAAGCCGGCGCGGTCTCTAACGAGTCCGGCTCGCCGCGGCTATCCCTGTGGATCGACGGGATGCCTGTCGATGCGTCGGTCGTGGGTGGCGACCGCGATTGGCGGGAGAGCCGGGTCAGCTTGTCAGGGGACGTTCCCAGAGGGCGACATCAGTTAAAACTCAGGGTGGAGATTGACAGTCCGCTGACGGCCGAGGGGAAGGGACAAGCGGTGTTTGTGGACCGGATTGACATACTTTGAGAAGGGCGTCAAGAAGGGGGGTCGGTTCATGATGGCGGAAATTACCGTGGCCGATTTCTGGGACGCGTTCCTGCGTCGATGGAGGCTCGTTTGCCTGGCGGGGATGGCGGCCGTCATGGCCGTGTTGGTTGTAGGCCGTCCATTCCACTCATCGACGCGTGCCGAGATCTATGTTGACGTGGGGATGCTCGGTGACAGCCCGGCCGTCCCGCTTGTCCAGCTTCTTGGAGACCTGAGGTCGGACGGAACATTCCGCGCGGCGATCGAATCGGATACGGCTGTCGGTCCGATCGACCGTCTCCGACGTATGGTTCGGTACCGGCAGAACCCCGGAAGCAATCAGATCATCATCGAATTGGAAACCGGGAACGAGGAAGAAGCCGGCCGCTTGGCCGGCTTCCTTTCCAACCGTGTCCTGGCCGCCACGCAGGGGCCGATCCGGAGGGCGCGGCAGGTCCAGGAGAAGTACACGAACGCGATTCGTTTCCTCGACGCGGAAATTGCCAGGCACGCTGACATGATCGAAGGACGAAAGCCGTCGCCTCCCGGCCTCAAAGATCGGTATGCTCTGCTGGATAGATACCTCAATCTTATGATCAAGGCGAACGAGGTGGCCGCCTTGATCGATTCCGCAGGGAAATCCAACCGGGAAGGCCATGTGGTTCATCGTTCATTCACAACGAGATCCTGGAACCAAAGGCTTCTTCTCCTCCTCTTTCCGGCGGTCCTCGCATTTTTTGCCGCTGGGACTGGGGTTGTTGTCCTGGCTGAGATCGTGTCGAGGTCGCGATGGAAGAGGGAAAGGCTGGCCGGAAATGCAACTGGTCGCAGTTCGTAGCGCGCCGCGGCTTCACCCGCTTCTCCGCGGGATCCTCCTTTGCGGTGCTTTCCTCGTTCCATTCGGGGAGAGAGTGCCTTTCCTCGTTCTTTACCGTTCCTTGACGGTGGCCGACGTACTTCTGTCTGTGTCGGTCCTGGGGGCGTTGCTCGCCGCGGGGTTCCGCCGAGGCCGGGGAGGGTTCGACGTCGGGCTCGGAGGGGTCTCCGGGCTCCTGGCACTCTACGCCGCGTGCATAGCCGTGTCCCTCGCCGGCAGCGGAGCCTTCGACAAGAGCCTTGGGATTGTCTTGAGGCTTTTTTATTTTGTCGTCTTGTTAGTTGGGATTGCGAACATCATGAGGGACCACAGCGTGCGGATTCCGTTCCTCGGGGCTATTGCGTTCGGTCTGGCCATCCGCCTCTGTTGGGAGGCTTGGGCGGCGTATGGTATCGCGGGGCAGTCCCTGTCGGTCCCGCTCGGCGCCGGCACAACGAACCCGAACGAACTGGGGATCGTCTCGGCAATCACCGTTGGGCTGTTGTTCGCTCTGAGAAAGGCTTGGCCCGGCCCTGGGATACGGGTGATGTGGCTAGGCGGGATGGCGCTTGTTGTTGGAGC
>MHEK01000045.1:0-4517 GCA_001803795.1 Nitrospirae bacterium RBG_16_64_22 | reverse complement strand
TATTCGCGGGGAGCCCTTCTTGCTCTGGCGGCCGGAGCCGGCTTTCTTCTCCTTCTGCACGGCGGCCGCCGACGGATTCTGGTCGCCACAGCGGCCATTGTCATTGTAGTCCTGGTCCGCAACGATATTCCGCTATTGGGCGACGGGTTGGAACGTTCGTACATGCGTTTCTTCAGGCCGGATGCGTCGATTTCGTACAGGGCTGAGATTGCCGACGTGGCTTGGAAGATCGCTTCGGAAAACCCGTTCTGGGGTGCCGGACCGGGGATGTATGCATACGAGGAAGGGCGGCACAGGCTGGGCCGGTATGCGACTGATCCCCACAATATGTTCCTTCTGATCGCCTCGGAATACGGACTGCCGGCTCTTCTCCTTTTCTTGGGGGCCATCGGCCTCGTGGCTGTCCGCGGGGGCGCGGGGTACAGGCGGGCCGCGGATCGAGAGCGATCCGTGATTCTGGGGGCCCACGCGGCGCTCCTTTCTGCTCTCGTGGCTGGACTGACTGTGAGCTTTGTTTTGAACGACCGGTTCTTCTGGATCGTGGCCGGTCTTTGTTTTGCCGCGGCAAGACTCGACGCAAGGGCGACGGATGAAACTTCTTCTCATCAAGCCGTATAACCTCAGCGACCACATTCAACCCTCACTTGGTCTGGGATACCTCGCGACAGCGGTCAGGGACGGACACGAGGTGTCCATCCTGGATTGCATCAAGGAGCGGATGGGCGTCGATGACTTGCGACGGTACGTCAGGCGGACCAGGCCCGATGTCGTGGGACTTCAATGCTACACGTTCGACCAGTTTAACGTCCGAAAGATGCTGGACTCGGTAAAAGAGGTTCGTCCACAAGTCATCACGGTTCTCGGCGGGCCGCACCCAACCGCCGTGCCGGACGAGACGTTCGAGTTCCTTGGCGCGGGTCTTGACTATGCCTTCCGGGGAGAGGCAGAAGTCGGATTTCCGATCTTCCTGGATCTTCTGGAGAAGTCGTCAAGGAATGGGGACATGGCTGGGGTTCCAGGACTCGTCCACCGGAAGGACGGAGACCTGATCAAGAACGAGAAGGCCCAGGCGGAGGATCTTGACGGTCTGGGCTTTCCGGCCTGGGACCTGATCAGGCCTCAAGACTATCCCGAGGCCCAGCACGGGGCCTTCTTCAAGAACTTTCCGATCGCGCCGGTCATGGCAACCCGCGGATGCCCGTTTCTATGCACGTTCTGCACATCGGCGGGAACGGCCATCCGGCGCCGAAGCGTTTCTCATGTCATGGAGGAGATTCGCCTGCTCCACGACCGGTTCGGCATCCGGGAGTTCCACATGGTGGACGACAACTTCACGCTGGACCGTGAATACGCCAAGGAATTTGCCCGGGCACTGATCGGCTCGAATCTGCGGATGTCGTGGGCAACGCCGAACGGCGTGCGGCTGGACCGGCTGGACGAAGAGCTCCTGCGTCTCATGAAGGAGAGCGGTCTTTATATTGTTTCGCTGGGAATAGAGTCCGGATCTGATCGCGTCTTGAAGACGATGCGCAAGAGCCTGACCGTCGAGAAGATCCGGAAGAACGTGGAGATGGTCCGGAACGCAGGGATCGAGATCGGCGGGTTCTTCGTCCTGGGGTACCCCGGCGAGACGCGCGAGGATCGCGAGGCGACGCTCCGGCTCGCCCTGGAGCTGGATATCCTTCGGGCGAATTTCTTTACCTATCTTCCTCTGCCCGGAACGGCAAGCTACCGCGAGCTTCAGGAGTCCGGCCAGATCGATCGGACCGACTGGGAGCGTTTCTATTTCATGAACGCCGCGTGGGTGCCCGAAGGAGTCGACCGGAAGGAGCTGAAGAGGTTTCAACGAAAGGCGTTTCTTCTGTTTTATCTCAGGCCGAGGATTGTCTGGCGCAACCTCTGGTCCATCCAGTCGTTGCGCCACTTCGTGTTTCTCGCGCGTCGGTTTTATCATTGGATCGTCATGCGATGACCGTTCCCGGAAGCACAGAGGGCCGTTGTGAACAAAGGTCTGAGGGCTTGCCCCAATGGGTCTTGGTCGCGTTCCTGGTGGTTGTTGGGATCGTTGTCCGAGCCGGGGCGGCGCAATGGATTCCATGGGACCATCTTCCCGACGCCCGAAATTATGAGTCCTACGCCCGGAACCTGGCGACCGGAGGGGGATACAGGGACGACGAAGGGAGGTTTGCCCGCCGCCCGCCTGTTTATCCTGTTGTTCTCTCGTTCGTGTACATGCTGGCCGGAACCAAACCGGAAGTCGCGCGCGGGATACAGATCGTCCTTTCTGCCGCCGTGGGAGTCGGAATCCTCTACATGGGGACTCGCCTGTTGGGTGCGCGTCCCGCCTGGTTCGGTTTCTTCTTGTGGGAGTTTTACCCGCCTGCGGTCTATTTCTCCCTGGTATTGGTATCGGAAACGCTGTTCGTCGGACTATTGGTGGCTTTATTGGCGGTCGGGGTCTGGTCGTTGCAGCGGACGTGGGCGAAGGCCGGGGTGGCTGTTGGGGGGGTCTGGGGCCTTCTCGTTCACACCCGGCCAATTGCGATCTTTGTCGCCTCCGTTCTGGCCCCGTTGTGGTGGAGATCGGGGTGGGGCGCGAGAAAGATAGCTCTCGCGCTCACGGCGGGAACCGTTGTCCTTGTTCTGGGTACCGCCTCGTGGGGGGTTCGCAACCAGACGCGCCTCGGCGCGTTCGTTCCCTTCACGACGCACGGCGGCTACGATCTCTGGGTGAGCCATCATCCTGTGGCGGACGGCCGCGGCGTATACCCGGAGCTTTCTCCCTTTGTCGTTGAGGCGGACCGGAAGTTATCGGGAGAACTGGAAAGAGACCGTTTCTTCGTAGAGGCGTTCTGGGCGAACTTGAAAGACGATCCGTGGCAATCTGTCCGCCTCGTTCCAATGAAGTTGTGGTGGCTCCTCAAGCCCTGGGCGGAGACAGGCGGTTGGATGAAAGCCGTCGGAATCTTTTCGGACAGCGTGATTCTTCCCCTTGCGGTTGCGGGCGCTTTCGTCGCGCGTCGCCAGCCGGGAGGGCGGGTTCTCTTGTGGACTACGGTATATGTGCTTGCGGTCCACGCAGTCATCGGGTACGGGTCTTTCCGCTTCCGGTTCACGGCCGCGCCGGCGTATCTCCTGCTCGCGGCCGTTCCGCTTGCTTCAGTCTACGAGCGGGTCGCAGCGCGTCGGGGTCGATCAGGGCCGACAGAGAACTGAGCTTTCGGGAGAAATGATGTCAACGACTCGCTTTGTGCAGTCCATTGTCGGGCTCGTCGCCGTGAGTGGTTTGGGCTACGTCCTCTCCTTCGCCAAGAACCTCGTCATCGCAGGGATCTTCGGGGCCGGCAAGGAGACCGACGCGCTGTTCGTAACGATGGGCCTTCCGGAGGTTCTATTCTTCGCCGTCAATGGCGCGGTGTACTTGTCTCTAGTCACGCTGTACAACCGGGAGATGGAAGCCGGCAGGGCGGCCGCCGCGGCGCGTCTGGCCGGCGCCACGGTAAATCTCGTCTTTGTCGGCGGCGCCATCCTGGGAGCGGCGTCGTACATGGGGGCTCCGTATCTCGTGTGGGTCCTGGCGCCGGGATTCCCGCTTGAAACACAGGAACTCACGGTGAGACTCATCCGGCTCACGTCTTTCTCTTTCGCCTTTGTTGGAGTGTGGAGCACGCTGACGGCTTTGGCGAACGCCCGTGAGCGGTTCTTTGTGCCGGCTTTGATTCACAATATCCCGAACGCGGTCATTATCGGGGGGCTTCTTGTCTTGAGTTCGTCCTGGGGGATCGGTGTCGCCGCCGGCGGGTACACGGTGGGGTACGCGGTTGCGGTGATCCTCTTGGTGACGTGGATCTTCTGGAGACGGGAGGCGCGGCTGGATTTCCGAGCCGGGCTTTCTCCGGGGGTTCTCTACCCGGTTGTCGCGCTCTCCGTCCCTTTCGTGGCGGCTTCGTTGCTCAATAAGTTGATGATCACCGTGAGCCGGTTTTTTGCTTCGTACCTTCCCGAGGGGTCTGTCGCCATACTGACGTTCGCCTACGTGCCCGTGAATTTCGTCCACAACGTCCTCACGGTGTCGTTTCTCACGGTTCTCTTCGCGCGGTTGACTGTGATCGCGGGGAGAGGCGAGGCGGACAGGGTGGGCGAGCTTGTCGACCGCGCGGCCCGGCACATCGCGATCCTGATGATCCCGGCCGGGGTGTTCTTGGCCGTTCTGGCGGAGCCGGTCATCAGGCTGGTTTTCGAACGCGGCGCATTCGGGGCCGAGGCCACGACGGAGGCGGCCTGGACGCTCATGTTCTACGCCCCCGAGATGGTCGCGCTCGGGTGGCTGTCGCTCTTTCTTCGCGCCTCTTTCGCGCGTGGAGAGGTCTACCTGTATCTCAAGGCGATGGTCGCCGCCTTTCTGGTGAACGCGGGGCTCGGCGCTCTGCTGGGTCCGAAACTGGGGGTGGCCGGGCTTGCGCTTGCGCTTGTGCTGGCGACGTTCGTCGGTTGCGGTCTGCTTTATCGATGGATGC
>MHEK01000044.1:21080-28349 GCA_001803795.1 Nitrospirae bacterium RBG_16_64_22 | reverse complement strand
GCCGCACCGCCTTACGAGCGTCACGGACGCAAACGGCAACGTGACGACGCGAGCCCCGGAGGGTCAGGTTGAGCTACCCCCCCCTATCTGTTCGTCTCACCTTTCCACGGATTGACGACTTCGAGACCGGGGTAGGCGAAGTCCTTCGTATTCCGGGTCACGAACCGAAGCTCGTGATGAAGCGCCGTGGCCGCGAGCAGGCTGTCGATGCTCGGCGCGGGGCGCTTGATCTGCCCAAGCAAGCGGCCCCATCGGTCGGCGACCGCGGCGTCGATCGGAAGGACCCGCTCGCCGAACCAGCCTGCGAGTTCATGCTCAAGCCAGATGCGGAGTCTCTCCCGGCGGCGTCCGTCTCCAAGGCGTTCCACGCCTCTCCGTAGCTCGCCAAGTGTCAGCACGCTCACATAGAGGGCGTCGTCCGGAACCTGCGCGAACCACTCGATCACCGATGGCTCTGGTTTCCGCCGTATGGTCTCGGAGATGACGTTCGTGTCAAGAAGGTAGCTCATTCGAGGTCGATCCTTCGCGCGGGCGTCTGCTCGCGCTCAAGATCGAGACTAACGCCGACAAGCGGGGAGCGGCGCATGAGGTCGAGGAAGCGGGG
The DNA here is from genome assembly GCA_001803795.1 of Nitrospirae bacterium RBG_16_64_22. GTDB lineage: Bacteria > Nitrospirota > RBG-16-64-22 > RBG-16-64-22 > RBG-16-64-22 > RBG-16-64-22. The sequence continues at coordinate 27,745 of MHEK01000044.1, read as the reverse complement.
TTTGTGCCTTCCGAGGCGCCTGAACTCACTCTCCGAGACGACGACCGCGGCGGGCTCCCCGCGAACAGTGATCTTCTGCGGCCCCTCTTTGGCGGCCTTCTTGATGACCTCGCTAAACCGCGCTTTCGCCTCTTGGAGCTGCCAAGTGCCCATGAGCCACCCTCCCCCTTCTGACCAGTCTGACCAGATCATAAGACAAAGAGCGGCAATCTTGCAAGTTGTCTGACGTTGTAAGGTTAGCCAAGTTATTGCCCGCGCCACCTCTCGAGATCCACGCGGGCAGGAGCGCCTTCCTCCTCCGCGCGCCGCGCCGCAAGACCAACCGCCCGCGGACTCAACTGTGCTCCGCGAAAGATCCATGCGTTTCGGAACAAGCGCATCCGGGGAGTGCCTGAAAATGGTACCTCAACCAGGCTCGATCGGGGGGGGGCGGCGGTATCTCCAGTTCGTGAAAGAGGAGGCGCAGGGGGTACGGCCTCGAACGGTTCTTGACGCTGGCGGAAATCACTTACCTGCAGCGGCAGTCCCAGCGACATAGCCGGTCGTCCAGCAGAGCTGCAGACTATAACCGCCGGAAGGACGGTCGATATTCAGGATATCTCCGATGAGGTAGAGGTTTGGATAGAGCCTCGATCGCATATTCCTGAAATCCACTTCTTCGAGCGCGACACCTCCGCTCGTCACGATCGCCCGATCCTCGCCGAGCAATCCGGTCACGGTCATCCGCACGTCTTTCAACAAACGCACCAATGCGAGCCGCTCTTCCCGACCGACGCTATGGACCCGTTTCTCCGGATCGATGTTCGCGAGCCGCAAGAGCACCGGTACGAGAAGCGGCGCGACCAGCCCCCCCAGACTGTTCTTTATCTGCCTGTTCTTGTTTGGAGCGAAGAGCGCCTGCACCTGCTTGTCGATTTCGCCGATATTCATATCCGGCATCAGGTCGAGCGAGACGATCACCTCGCCATACCGCAGGAACTCGCTGATATCCCGGCTCATATTGAGCACCAGCGGACCGCTGAGTCCGAAATGCGTAAAAAGCACCTTGCCGCGTCGCGATGGCAAAACTTTCTTGATCTCCTGTTCTTGCCCATTCTGATTCTGGAAGACAGTCAATTTGGCATCCTGAAAGCTGACTCCGGATACGTCTGATATCCATCGTTCGCGTACGCGAAGCGGCACGAGCGACGGACGGGATTCAACGACGGCATGCCCAATCTTCTTCAACCAGCGGAAACCATCCCCCGTCGATCCGGTCTCCGGGTGAGATGTGCCGCCAGTCGCGAGAATATAGGCGTCTGCTCGCATGATATCCCCGTTTTTTAGCCGTACGCCGCTGATGTTCCCGTCGGCCGCTTCCAGCCCGGCTACCATCGCACCGGCTGATACTGTCACACCGCCCTCTCGCATATACTGCGTGAGCGCATCCCAGACAGACTGCGCGCTGTCGGAAAGCGGAAAGACGCGTTTCTCGGCTTCGATCTTCGTCGGCATCCCATGTTCATGAAAGAAATCCAGAGTGTTCTGCACCCCGAATTTCGAGAATGGCGAAAAGAGAAACTTCCCGGCATCCTTGAATTCCCCTAAGAATATATGCCGGTCGAATTCCGCGTTGGTCACGTTGCAGCGCCCGCCGCCAGTGATCAGGAGTTTCGCCCCGAGAGACAGGTTCTTTTCGAGCAGCACGACACGCGCGCCGCACTCTGCCGCCCGTCCCGCCGCCATCATACCGGCCGGCCCTCCCCCGATAACGATCACGTCGTATCGCATCGATTTCATATCAGGAGAAAAGGCGGAAGGGGACGTAAGTTAGAATTCAAGTATCGCTGTGCTCCGCAATAGACGAGACGGCCACGGGGACGCCGATAAAATCATAAACAATCACCCCACTAGCCGCACCGCCTTACGTTCGAGGATTCGGCTTCCGATTCCAACCCTTCTTCTCAGTACCCCACCCACAGCCCCAGATACGCCTGCGTCTCGCCGCCTTTGTTCACGCCGCGGGCAACGACCGCGCGGAGCGTGATCGGAAACTGGTAGGAGAAGTAGATGTCGAACCTGACTTCTCCCCCCACGCCGGTCTTCAGATCGCCCGCATCCAAACCGCCCGTATCCCACGCCGTCCCCGTGTCGGCGAAGACGGCCCCGTGAAGACGGCGGAAGAAGAAGGGTGCCGTGGACGGCCCCCGGTCGATCCGCCACAGGGGGAAGCGGTATTCGAGCGACCCCAGCACAGCCTTCTGGCCGCGGATCGAGTCGGGCGCGTATCCGCGCAGGGAGAGGGTCGTCTCTTCGGTCCCGATTGTCACGTCGCCGGGAACGTCGCCGCCGAGCTGGTAGGCCCGCTGGAGGAGCCTGTCGCCCGAGGCCGTCCCGCCAAAAGCGCGAAGAGCCAGAGCGTGGTGCCCGCCCAGCTCGATGAACTCGTGCCAGTCGGCCGTGGTCTTGCGGATGTCGAAATCTCCGCCGAGAGAGCGGTCGATCCACTCGTATCCGATCTCGATCTTCCGGCCGTCAACCGGCGAGATCGACCGGCGGTATTTATTGGATGTATCGAGGACCCAGGAGGTCTTGATTCCCGCCTGCGCGCCTTCCCTTGGAGCCTCCACCGCCGCGCCCGGATCCGAGAGCCGGGTCATTCTGAGCCGGTTGTACGAGAGAGAGATCCCGTGCCGATAGGGGATCCGGTAGAAGGGAACGAAGAGCCCCGCCGTCTGCCGGCTCTGGCGCTCCCAGTAGTTCGACTTGCGGCCGGATGGATCGACGAGGAGGTCCCCGTACTCGTTCGCGGCGTCGGCCGCGTAGAGGGAGATCGTCGGGTACAGGGCATCGTTCTGATAGTAGGCCTCGTAGGCCCAGCGCTTGCTCTCCAGGCCGTACCCGGCCTCAACGAGGTAGTAATGGCGATCGAGAACATCCTGGCCCGACGTGACGGCCCAGAGGACGCCCCCCCTTTCGTCCTCGCTGTACCAGGGGAACCACCAGCGCGGAAGGAGCGTGGAGCCGGGTGAGTATGGCCGCGCTTCGCCGATCGCGGGCACAGGCTCGGGCGCCGGCGGAGGCCGCTTTTCCACGTAAGGCTCAGCCAGCCTCGGGTGCGTTGATGCCAGGTCCATCTTGTGTATGTCGAACCCATCGGCGGAGTAGACCGAGAGGGCCATCCACTTTCCATCCGGCGAGACGGCCGGCGCGAAGGCGCCCGTGAGCAAATTGGTGATCTGTTCGATCTTCCGTGAGGCGGCTTCAAAGCGGAACACGTTGAAGACGCCCGTCCGGTCGGACGAGAAATAGACGAAGCGGCCGTCCGGCGACCACGCGGGAGCGCCGTCGATCGCCCGGTCGTCTGTGACTTCCGCGACCTTCTTTCCCGCCTCGTCCAGGATCCAGACGTCCTGTTTCCCCCTCCAGAAGACGGTGAGGGCGATCCTTTTCCCGTCCGGCGACCAGCGCGGACTGGCGAACTGCCTGTCCGCCTCCGACTCTACGAGGACCCGGGCCTCCCCCGGACCGGCGGGGAATTTCCTTCGATCCGCCAGATCGAGGACAACCAGCCGGCTCTTTTCCCGTTCGGCCGTGGCAAAGATGAGCGTCCGTCCGTCGGGGGAGACGTGCGGGTCCCGCGCCCGGAGGTTCCGAGTAATCCGGCTCTCTTTCCGGGTGTCGAGATCGTATGCGTAGATATCCATCCGGATCGAGAAGCTCCGCCGCATTTCGAGCTTCGTGTAGTAGATTCTCTTTCCGTCCGGGGCCCAGGAGAGAGACATCCCGGACGCGCCGAACCCTCCCACTCGCTCGACCAGCAGGCGGTCCCCTGAACCGTCCGAGCGCATGAGGCGGAGGCTCGGATACTCGTTGCCATTCATCGAGCCGTAGGCGATCCACTTCCCATCGGGCGAGATCGCCGGATGGATCGTGTACTCCCCCCGCCTTGTCAGGCGCGTCGTGGGCGTGAGTCCCGTCCGGACGATCGTCTCCGCCTCCGCCCTGGACTTCTTTTCGAGATCTCTCCGCCATTCGGCGTACAAGGAGCCGTAATCGGTCCCCAGCGCGCGCCGCCCCGATGACTGCACAAGGAAGGGAACCGTCCGCCCGCCGTAGACGCGCCCGATCTCGGCGATCTTCTCGTCGCCGACTTTCGCGGCGATGAACTCGAGGAACTTCGCCCCGAAGTTATAAGGAACGAGACCGGCCGGCCAGTCCTCCGGAAAGGTCGCCATCTGGCCGAGCGTCGGGAAACGGCCTTCCAGGACAGCCGACCGGAGGAGCATCTCCGTGAACGCGGCCCGCCCGCGTCCGCCCGATGTCCCCTTCGTCTCCTCGTACGTCGCGTACCCTTCGACGAGCCATTCGGGCTGGAACATGTTCGGAAAATAGAGCCTTCCGAAGACACCCCGGAGGAAAGCCGGAAACCCGGACGCCATGTCTATGTGGAGAACGTGAGTGTACTCGTGGGTGATGACAAGGCGCAGCCAGTCGTCGAGGCCGAAGAAAGCCGCTCCCTCCTCGACCGGAGAGGCCGCGCTGATGACGAATCGGTTGTTGGGAAAGACCGATGCCCATCCCTGCGGCGCGTCGGAGTCGTCCGCGACGATCAAGTGCGTCTTCCCCGACGGCGTCCACTTGAGCCGCTTCACAAGCCGCTCGTGAACCTCATCGGCGACCGCCCCCGCTCTTCGGGCCAGGTTTTCCTCCCCCTCGTGGAAGTGGACGAGGAAGTGCGCCGTCTCGATCGTCCGCCACTCATGGATGGGATCGAACTTGGCCGTAGCCGGTCCGGATAAGAAGAGGACAAAGACGGCAACCGCGAACACGGATTGGAAGGGCTTGTTCATCTGTTCTCCTGTGAAAGGCGATGCCGCCAAGGACCGGGGCCTCGGATTCAGCTAAAGAGTCCGCTCCCGCCTGCCAAAAAGGACTAAGGGATGAGTCACCGGCCGCCCAAGTTCACCCGTCTTTGCGGGAAGGAGGCAACCCATGGAGATCTCAGGGATTTCAGCGAGCGCCGCCAGCCTGTCAGACGGTGCACCTCGTGCTTTCGCTGTGCTCAAGAAAGCCCTCGACGTGCAGGCGCAAACCGCCGCCGCACTGATTAGCACGTTGCCGCCTCCCGCGCAACCCGGTTCCTCGCCCCCGACGTCGGCCAGAACATCGACATCTCCGTCTAACCCTGCGGGGGCGGACGAGTCCCCGCCCCCCGCACGACCACCGCCCCTTGGGGCCCGGCACGTCTCAAGGGCTCCATTTCCGGACATATCCTCCGTCCGCCTCTCCCGGCGGCCAATCATAATAGAACGCCGTTTTATGATCTGAATCATACGGCGCCAGGATTGCATACTGTATACAAGCAGTGATCGTCAGGCGTCGGTCCCGATGCCGCCTTTTTCATTCGGAGGACCGTTCCATGCAAACTCCAAGCGCCGCAAAACAACTGGGTGAGGAGCACCGCCGCGTCTGGCCGCTTCTCGATGATCTCGCATCCATCGCCGAATCGCTGAGCCCCGGAAGCGCCGACGAAGGTTCCGTCCGCCGCTACGCGGAGGCCGTCCAGAAGATCGAGGACGAGTTGGACATCCATCTCCTTCGCGAAGAGAAGATCCTCTTTCCGCCCCTGGAGGCCTTTCTTCCACGCGACTCGGGACCTCTCGCCGTCATGCTGGCCGAGCACGAGGACCTTCGGAGCGACAAAACCAAGATGAAGGAGCTTCTGGCCGCCGGTCCGCAAGCGGACACCGTGGCCCAAATCCGCGAGATCGCCTTGCGGTTCGTCGCCGTCCTCAAATCCCACATCCAGAAGGAAGACAACATCCTCTTCCCCATGGCCGAGATGCATCTTTCGGCCTCCGACAAGGAACGGATCGCCCGCGAACTACTGGAATTCACGCTGGTCGGGTGATGGACCGCGGAGCTCTCGCCCCTCCTTTGTAAGGAGGGGTTAGGGGAGGAGTGTCTTCCCCGATTCACCCCTTTACTGTCAGCTGCCAGCGGTCGGCGTTCAGCCAAAGACGTTCCGCCTTGGCTTGCTAATCGCTGAGGGCTGAGTGCTTTTCCATTCACCGATTCACCGATTCACCGATTCACCCATTCACCTATTCACCCATTCACCGCGTTGACACGGGCGCCCCCCTCCGGTACTCTCAGGCGCACCGATGCCGGAAACGATTTCGCACCAACACAGGGTGCCCCTAGCGCACATCTTCCTCGTCTTTCTGAAGATCGGAACGTTCGCCTTCGGCGGCGTCTATTCGATGCTGGCGTTCGTCCGGCGGGAAGTGGTCGAAAAGCGCCGCTGGATCACGGAGGAGGAGTACGCAGAGGCCGTCATCATCGGCCAGATGACGCCGGGACCTCCCATCATCAACACGGCGATCTACATCGGGACGCACGTCCGCGGAACGGCCGGGGCCGCGGCCGCGACGCTGGGACAGATCGTGACCGGCCTGCTCCTTGCCGTCGTTCTCGCTCAGGTCTACCTCGCCCACAAGGAACTCGCGCCCGTCCAGTCGGTCCTCAAGGGAATCGGGGCGGCCGTCGTGGGCATGCTGGCATCGGTCGTCGCGGGGATGGGACGGAAATTCGCCGTCTCCCGGGAAGGAGCATTCATCGCCCTTGCCTCCATGCTCGGCGTCTCGCTGGTCGGGGCAAATCCGATCGGCGTCCTTCTCGCG
>MHEK01000044.1:20727-21058 GCA_001803795.1 Nitrospirae bacterium RBG_16_64_22 | reverse complement strand
TTTTCTCCGGCAGGAACGGCGCGCCCCCCGCCCCGCCGAACGATTCGGCCGGGTCCGCGGACATCTGGGTCCTCTTTGCCACTTTCTTCGTGATCAACGCGTTCACGATCGGCGGCGGATACGTCATGCTCCCCCTCATCGAAGCCGAGTTCGTCGACCGCCGCGGATGGCTTACGCACGCGGAGTTCCTGGACGCCATCGCCATCGGCCAGATAACGCCGGGACCGCTCACGGTCATGAACGCGTTCATCGGCCAGAAGCTCTTCGGCGGATGGGGCGCATTCGCCGCCACGCTGGGCAGTTACCTGCCGCCTCTCATCATCGCGACTCT
>MHEK01000044.1:0-20697 GCA_001803795.1 Nitrospirae bacterium RBG_16_64_22 | reverse complement strand
CCCACGTTCGCAATCCTGGCCGCGGGCCTGATCGGCTTTCTCTTTCTCTAGCAGGGTGTTGAAAAACACCCTGCTAGGCAATCCATGGATGGATTGCCAAATTGCGAGACATCCCAAGTCTCGCAATTTGCAAGACTTGGACGAATTCACTTCGGCCAAGTCTTGGTTGAAAAAGCCATGGATGGACTTTTTAAACATCCTGGACAACGGGCAAGCGGCCTTGACAGAGAGAGCGCCCGCGCATAACATCCCCGCATGAATACCGATGCGCCCAGTGAAAAGCTTCCGACTTTCCTTGAAACCTTCGCTCAGTCGATCGTCCGGCGGGACTGGTACCGGCAGGCGGCGCGGGTCCCCACGCGATCGGCCGTCCGGTACGCCGTCCTCCTCTTCCTGGTGACCGGGACCCTGACCGGGGCCAAACACGCGATGGACGCCCACGCTTTCCTGGGCGAACTGGCGGAGAACATTCCAGACGACTTCCCGGCGCTGACGATCGAGAAGGGGAAAGCCCGCACCGCCGGCCCCCAGCCCCGCACGATCACCTCGAAGCCCGTGACCCTGGTCATCGATACGACCGGCCGGCAGAAGTCCCTGGGGGAGGACGTCGCCGACGGCTTCTTCGTCTCGGCCGACGGGGTCCTCCTCAAACGGAGCGGGTATGAAGCCGAGGCTCTTCGTTTCTCGGATCTCCCGGATACGACGATCACGCGCCAAGCCGTCCTGCGGCTCATCGACGGGGCCCGGACCGCCGTTTTCCCGCTCGCGATCGCCGGCTCCCTGGCGCTGACGCTGGTCGTCAAGCCCGCGCACCTCCTCCTCGTCTCCCCCTTCGCCTTCCTGATCAACTGGCGGGGGAAACAGGGATGGAAACCCCCGGAGATCTTCCGGATGGGCGTCTTCGCCCTGACGCCCGCTCTTCTCGCCGATACCTTCCTTACGCTCACGGACCTCCATGGACCGGTCACGTTCGGCTTTCCCCTGGCCGTCCTGGCCTGGTACTGGGCCTTCGGCCTGACGGCCCCCCAACGGCCGGCCGCCGTCGCATCGTGAGGGGAGCCCGTTGAAAAAACCGGCTTTCAAGAAGATCGGCGTGATCGGCGGGGGATCCTGGGGGACGACCCTGGCCTCGCTCCTGGCGGAGATTCACGGCCGCGCCCTTCTCTGGGTCCGCGGGGAAGACCTGTGCGGGAAGATCAACCGCGCCCATGAGAACCCCGTCTACCTCCCGGGATTCAAGCTCCCGCGGGGCCTCGAGGCGACGACGGAGATCGAGCGCGCCGTCTCCGAGGCCGAGATCCTCGTCTTCGTCGTCCCCTCCCAGTACGCCCGCGGGGTCCTCGAACGGATGGCGCCCTTTGTCTCTCCCGAAACAGTCCTCGTGTCCGCCACGAAAGGAATCGAGAACAAGACGCTCAAGACGATGGCCGAGCTCTTCCGCGAGTGCCTGCCGCACCATCCGCCCGCGAACCAGTCATGTCTTTCCGGCCCGTCGTTCGCCAAGGAAGTGATGCGGAAGATGCCGACCGCCGTGACCGCGGCCTGCCACGAACCGAAGACGGCCCAGCGGATCCAGCAGGCGTTCTCCTCGCCCCTGTTCCGCGTCTACACGAACCCGGACATCACCGGCGTCGAGCTGGCCGGCGCGCTCAAGAACGTGATCGCCATCGCCGCGGGCGTCTCGGACGGAATGGGGTTCGGCCACAACACACGCGCGAGCCTCATCACGCGGGGGCTCGCCGAGATTGTCCGCCTGGGCACGGCGCTCGGCGCCAACCCGTCCACGTTCTACGGCCTGGCGGGAGTGGGAGATCTCATCCTGACCTGCACGGGCGATCTCTCCCGGAACCGGACTGTGGGCGTGCGGCTGGGGAAGGGCGAGACCCTGCTCGGGATTCTGGACGATATGAAGATGGTCGCCGAGGGTGTGAAGACGACCAGGTCGGCCCATGACCTTGCGCGGAAGCACGGCATCGAGATGCCGATCGTCGAGCAGATATACCTTCTACTCTACAAGGACAAGGACGCCCGGGCATGCGTGAAGGATCTCATGCTCCGGACCCTCAAGGCCGAGTAGAGGATTGGACCCTCGGCAACTGACAGCCCTCCTCGAATCGGTCGCGGAAGGTCAGACCACGCCCCAACAAGCCCTCGCCCGCCTGCGGCACATGCCGTACGAAGACCTCTCGTTCGCCCGGCTGGACCACCACCGGGCGCTGAGGCACGGCTTCCCGGAAGTCATCTACTGCGAGGGGAAGACGGATTCCCAGGTCCTCGCGATCGTCTCCCGGATGCTGAAGGCCAAGCAGACTATCCTCGCCACGCGGGCGAACGAAGCGCTCGCCCGGAAGGTCCGCCGGCTCGCCCGCCGCGCGAAATACCATCCTCTCTCCCGCTGTATCGTCGTTTCTTCCGGAAGGAGGACGAAGCCCATCGGCGGCGTCCTCGTCCTCTCGGCCGGGACGTCCGACATCCCCGTGGCGGAGGAAGCGGCCGTGACGGCGGAGACGCTCGGAAGCAAAGTGAGGACGCTTTACGATGTCGGCGTGGCCGGCCTCCACCGGCTCCTGTCGCACCGGAATCTCCTGGTCGAGGCGCGCGTCCTCGTCGTCGTGGCCGGCATGGACGGCGCCCTGCCGAGCGTCGTCGGGGGCCTCACGGACAAGCCGATCGTCGCCGTCCCGACCTCCGTCGGCTACGGCGCGAGCTTCCGGGGGATCGCGCCCCTCCTCACGATGCTCAACTCCTGCGCCCCCGGCGTCGCCGTCGTCAACATCGACAACGGCTTCGGCGCCGGCGTCCTCGCGCACAGGATCAACGCGGGGGGAGGCCGACACCCATAGAAATCCCGATTGCCAGCCGCCCGCGCTTCTGATAAACAACGGGAGAAGAGAGCCGGACCAACCGGAGACAGTCATGACAACCGACCAGAAGACAGAGAACGTCATCCACGAGGTTATTCGAAGGATCATCGCCAAGTATCAGCCCAAGAGGATCGTCCTTTTCGGTTCCCATGCCTATGGTTCGCCTGGTCCCGACAGCGACATCGACCTCCTGATCATCAAGGAAACGAAAGAAAGACCCATCGACCGTCGAGTAGCCGTTCGAAAAATCATCTCCGATCCATCCCGCCGAACGCCGATAGAAATCCTCGTCTTGACGTCCGACGAAATCCAGGCGCGGCGAGAGATCGGCGACCAGTTCATCGAGGAAATCATGACGGGGGGGGAAGTCCTCTATGCCGCGTAAGGAATCCCGATACCCGCAAGACTGGTTTAGGGTCGGCGAGAAGGACATCAAGCGATTGCGGAACCCATGCGCGTAAGAATCGATCAACAGGTGGACGCCGTGTACCTCGATCTCACGGGCCGGGAGATCGAAAGCAGCGAGGAAGTCGCGGACGGGATTATTCTCGATTATGACAAGGAAGGGCACTTGGTCGGCATCGAAATCCTCGACGCCTCGACGAAGGCCGGCGACGCAGAAGCCCTCCGCAATCTCACGCTCGACGTGCCCCACATCGCGACGTGAATCCGCACCCCGCTCCTCTATCAGGAGAAACCGATGCCTATCCCCGACTTCCAGACCCTGATGCTTCGTTGCTTCGCCTGATGGCCGATCGGAAGGAGAAAAGCATTCGCAACTCTGCCGAACGGCAGATTGCCAAAACGGGTGGAGAATGAGCGCGATGACCGACAGAGCCCTCGAATGGCTTCGGCAGGCAGAATATGACTTGAGTACCGCCGAGTTCATGGCGGAGGGAGGAAGGCACTTCTACGCCGTCTTCATGTGCCACCTATCTCTTGAAAAAGCGCTCAAGGGACTCTACCACCGGAACCTGAACAAGGTCCCGCCCAAGGTTCACAACCTTGTCTACTTGATGACCAAGGTGGAAGCTGTCCCTCCCGAGCCAATCGGAAGGTTCATCGTAACGCTCAACGAAGCCAGCGTTGCGACGCGATATCCTGACAATCTCAGCACGGTTCAACGCGAATTTACGGAAACCGTAGCAAAAGACATCCTGAGGCGAACCAAGGAGGCCCTGCAATGGATCAAGGCTCAGTTCTAGGAATCATCTCTCGATTCCGAAAAGCTGTTGAGGCAAGAGGTGTTGCTATTGACAAGATTGTTCTCTACGGCTCGCACGCACGAGGAGCCGCAGGGGAAGAAAGCGACATCGACCTCGTTGTGATTTCCAGAGACTTTGAACGCAAGAACTACTGGCAACGAATCGAACTCCTCTCGGACGCGATCTACGAAGTCCTTGAGCCGATCGAAGCCGTCGCCATGACGCCCGACGAATGGGAGACGGGTGAGTCCCTGCTGGTCGATTTCGCGAAGAACGGCCAGGTCGTTGTTGGCTAGAGATACCCACTCCCCAGGGAAACGACGTAGTGCGAATCGCGTATCTTGACTGCTTCGCCGGGGTGAGCGGGGACATGCTCCTGGGGGCGCTGGTGGACGCGGGATACCCTCTTCCCGCTCTCCGGAAGGCGCTCCGGGCCGTGGACCTGCCGCCGTTCCGCCTGCGGGCCGAGCGCGTGAGCCGGAACGGAATCGCCGCGACATTCCTTCATGTCGTTCCGGCGGGAAAACCGCCGGCGCGCGGCTGGCGCGATCTCGACCGCCTCCTGGAGAGAAGCCGGCTCGCTTCCTCCGTGAAGAACCGTTCTCGCGACGTCCTTCGGCGCCTGGGAGAAGCCGAGGCGAAGGTTCACGGGATCCCCATCGAGAAGGTCCACTTTCACGAGGTGGGAGCGGTCGATACGCTCGTGGACATCGTGGGGACCGCGGCCGCTCTCGAATCGCTTGGAATCAGAAAGATACTGGCGTCTGCCGTGAACGTCGGTTCCGGCGCGATGGAAGGAAGTCACGGCCTGCATCCTGTCCCCGCTCCCGCAACGATGGAACTGCTGAAAGGGGCCCCCGTCTGCGGGTCCTCCCCCTCCGTGGAAACGGCGACGCCCACGGGGGCCGCCCTGCTGGCCGCTCTGGCCGAAGGATTCGGCCCGATGCCGCCCATGAGCGTCGAGTCGATCGGGTATGGCGCGGGAAGCCGGGACGTGCGGGAGCGCCCCAATGTCTTGCGCGTCCTGATCGGCGAAACGATCCGCACGGAGGACTCCGAAACCGTTGTCAAGATCGAGACGAACATCGACGACATGGATCCCCGCCTCTACGAGAACGCGATGAGCGCCTGCTTCGCCGCCGGCGCCCTCGACGTCTGGCTCGCGCCGATCCAGATGAAGAAGGGGCGGCCGGGAATTCTTCTTTCCGCCCTTGCCGGCGAATCGAACGCCCGGCCTGTGGCGGAGGCGATTCTCCGGGAGACGACTTCGCTCGGTGTCCGGACGGCGCGGATGGAGCGGCGGACGCTGGCCCGGGAAACGCGGACGGTGAGGACGGCGAACGGGACCGTGCGAGTCAAGATCGGAGCGGACGGCGGCAGGATCGTGACAATGCAACCCGAGTACGAAGACGTCAAGCGGCTGGCCTCCCGTTCCGGGTTCCCGTGAAAGACGTGCTCGCGGCGGCCCAGGCCGCCGCGCGGCGGATGATCGACGAGGAGTAGCCATGGGCATACGGCGGCTGGGCGGAAAATGGCAGGGACGTCTCTCGCCGGGAAGTTCGGCTGATTCTCCGGACGAGGCGGCCAGCAAGCTCATCGAACAGGCCCGGACGGCCAAGCTTCCCCAGGGTGACTACCGCCGAAAGTCGCTCGACGTCCACGGCTGGATCTGCGCCAAGTGCGGGCGGGAATTCGACGAAAAGAACCTCCACCTCCTGACCGTCCATCACAAGGACGGAAACTACAGGAACAACCCGCCCGACGGGAGCAACTGGGAGAACCTCTGCGCCTACTGCCACGAGGACGAGCACACCCGCGGGGCATGATTGCCGAGTTGCCGCTAAGAGCATTGGATTGATCCCCCCCTTTTTCAAAGGGGGAAGCAAGCACTTGCACAGCGTGATGGCAACGAATATCGAGCCCCCCTTGGCGTCTTTGAGGCTGACATGCCCGGAACCCTCTACATCGTCGCCACGCCGATCGGGAACCTGGAGGACATGACCCTCCGGGCCATCCGCGTTCTTAAGGAAGCCGACGTCATCGCAGCCGAGGACACGCGCCACACGCGCCATCTTCTCGGTCACTTTCAGATCGGGACGCCCCTCACGAGCTACCACGACCACAACAAGGAGGGAAAAGCGCCCGTCCTCGTGGCGCGGATGAAAGAGGGGGCGGACGTCGCGCTGGTGTGCGACGCGGGAACGCCGACGCTCTCCGACCCCGGCTACTATCTCATCAATCAAACCGTCTCAGCCGGGGTCCCCGTCGTCGCCATCCCCGGCCCCTCGGCCGTCACGGCCGCCCTCTCGGTCGCGGGCCTGCCAACCGACGCCTTCTGTTTCGAAGGGTTCCTCCCCTCCCGCGCCGCGGCCCGCCGGAAAAAACTCGCCGCCCTCGCCGCCGAGCCGCGGACGATCGTCCTCTTCGAAGCGCCTCATCGTCTGGTCCGGACGATCGAGGACATCGCCGGCGCCTTCGGCCGGGACCGCCGGATCGCCGTCTGCCGGGAGATGACGAAGATCCACGAAGAGGTCGTCCGCGGGCGGATGGATGAGGTCCTTGCCGCCCTCTCGGGAAAGACACCACGGGGCGAGGTCACGATCGTGATCGAGGGAGCGAGAGGGGATCTGGCCCCGGCCGAGCCTGAAGAACCGGTCGAGGAGCGGCTGAGGCGGATGATCGTCACTGACGGGATGAGCGTCAAGGAGGCTTCTTCCCGCCTCGCGCGCGAGACGGGGAGAAACCGGCGGGAGCTCTACGCCATGGGGGTCGCCCTCGCCGAGTCCCGGAGACAGACCCGGTGACGGACCCGATGACCCGCCCGGCGACAGAATGCCCCCGTCTCCTGCGCATCGGTCTCCGGATCGTCCTGAACGCCGCGTTCCTGGGCGCGGGGATCGCAACGATCGCCTACTTTCTCGTCGATCCCGTGCGCGTCGATCGGCCGGCGCCGCCGAATCCCGGAACGAACGCCATCTGGATCCAGCACCAGTGGTTCACGGGCGAGAAGGACGAAAAGGCCGCCCAAGCTCTTGGCGAGAACCTGCAGAGGCTCGGGTTCCGTTACATCTTCGCCCACGTGGGGCCGTTGAACGAGCACGGCGGAATCCCGCCCTACGATCCCGACCAGGCCCGGCGGTTTCTGGACGGCGTTCGCCGCTCAGCTCCTGGAACGAGGACGCTTGCGTGGCTCGGAGGCAAGAACAAGGCGTGGGGGGGGAAGGTCGACCTGGCGGACCCCCAGGTCCGGCTAGCCGCCCAGGAAAGGTGCCGGGACCTTCTCGCTCTCGGCTTCGACGGCATCCATTTGAATATCGAACCGGTTGCGGACGGGGATGCGGACTTTCTCGGGTTCCTGGAAACGATCCGCGAGGCGGTTGGAGACCGGATCCTGTCCGTCGCCGTGATGAAGCAGAGGGAGTGGACCTTCCCCCATGCGTGGCACCAGAAGTGGTTCTGGGGAGGCGAATATCATCGCAAGGTGGCCGCTCTTGCCGACCAGATCGTCGTGATGGCTTACGACACGGCCATTCCCCTGGCGAAGGTCTATTCATGGTTCGTCCGGGAGCAGACCGTCCGGATGACACAGCTCGCCGCCGAGAGCGGAAACCCGAACGCCCGCGTCCTCATCGGACTTCCCACTTACGACTACCATCGTTTGACGCACGATCCGAGCGCGGAAAACCTCCAGAACGGCCTCCCCGGCGTCCTTGCGGCCCTCCAGGACCGGCGCACCCGCCTCGGCTTCTTCGAAGGGATCGCCATATACGCCCACTGGGTGACAAGCGACGAAGAATGGCAGGATTACCGCCGCCGCTGGCCCCCGCCGTAGTAGCCAAGCGGCAAGAAGAACATCCGCAATTCGATCCGCGCCGCCCTTAAAGAGAATCCAGTACCAGACATAGACGCTCACCGGAAAGAACGCAACCCAGTAGATGGTCTTCACGGTGACTCTCGGTGCCGCCAGTTCTCGTTGGTTGCAGGCCGGCTCAAGGGCGCGAATCTCTCAGCCCGCTAAGCCGCAAGCCCGGCCCAGCGGCCCGACATCTCCTTCAAGGCATCGATTCTGTTGGGCCAATCGTGCAGTGCGGCGGGATCGAAGTCGGCGCCGTTTGGCCAGACAAGGGTATGGATCTCGGGATCGATCGCGACCTGCTCGAAGAGCGAAAGATCGAGAAGAGGCCCGTACATTTCCCCGGCCAGGATTGGCCGGAAATCGATGACCTGCTCTGTTTCATCCTCGAAGCGAACCCGCAGTGTATACGCACCGACAATATCGAACGATAACACTCGATGGATTGGATGAGCCATCCTGCTCCCCCTCATTCAAGAGGCTTGATCGGCAACGGCTTCCGGCCTTCCTGCAACAAATGCCAGTCCCGTAACAGTTCCGCCTGGTGCATCTCGGCCCAAGCCTCCACAAAACGTTGATGGCGCTTGGGCAAGGACCCGGCCATCATTTCTACCGGGTCGATACTATAGATTCCGACCTCATCCTGATAGTACGCATGAAAATGAGGCGCATGGTGCGGCCCACCGGCCTCAGCAAACATGCGAATGATGATTCCGAAGAACCGGCTCAGTTCGGGCATCGCGCAATGATGCAACGGCAGCCATGTGGATGTTTCTTTCTCACCCCCGCCCTTCCCCCCTTCTCTGGTACCGGTCCACGGCCGCGTTGTGCTCGCGCAGGGTCTTGGAGAAATGGTGCGTCCCGTCGTTCCGGGAGACGAAGTAGAGAAAATCGACCTTGGCGGGCGAGAGCACAGCCTCGAACGACTTCAACCCCGCGTTCGCGATCGGTCCGGGAGGAAGACCGGGATACCTGTACGTGTTGTAGAGAGAGTCGTGCTGGAGGCCCCGCCGGGTGAGGTTCCCGTTGAAGCGTCCCTCGATCAGAAGAGCATAGATGACCGTCGGGTCGCTCTGCAGCGGAATTCTCCGGGCCAGACGGTTTCGGAATACGGCCGAGACGAGGGCCCTTTCCGATTCGGCCCCCGTCTCCTTCTCGATGATGGACGCGAGCGTCACGAACTCCCGTTCCGAGAGGCCCTGCCCCTTCGCCTTTTCCCTCAGTCCCGCCCAGACGCGCTTGTACCTGTCGACCAGCATCTGGATGACCTCATCGGGAGCCGCGCCCTTGGGAATCGAGTAGGTGTCCGGAAAGAGAACGCCTTCGAGCGACGGGAAATCCGTCGGTATCCCCAGGTCCCGGATGACGACGGGGTCCTTGACGACGCGAAGGAACTCTTCCTTCGGGAAGAACTTCCTATCGGCCAGCAGGTCCGCGATCTGGATGGAGGTGAAGCCCTCCGGGATCGTCACCTTCTGCTCGATGATCTTCCCCTGCCGGAGATATTCGATCACATCGAGGGCGGACAGCCTCGCTGGAAAAGCATAGGTCCCGTGGCGGATCCGGCCGTCCAGCCCCTTCCACCGGGCGGCCGCGCGGAAGATCGTGGTCTCGCGCACGACGCCGGCGTCCTTGAGGCGGCGCGCGATCTCGTGGAAAGAGACGCCGCGGGGAATCACGACCTCCTTCTCCGCGGGCCCCCAGGAGACCGGAACGACGAGCGCGAGAAGGAGGTGAATTGCGCCCAGTGTCGCGGCTCCGGCCAGGAACAACAAAGCGATGCGTCTCACGATTCCTCTCTCTTCGGCGGACTCTCGGTCTTCGCTTCCCGCATTCGCCGGCGATCCAGCCAGCCTTGAAGGATCAGGACGGCGGCCATCCGGTCGATGACCTCCCGCCGCCTTTTCCGCGAAAGGTCGGCCTCGATCAGCACGCGCTCCGCCTCGGCCGTCGTCAGGCGTTCGTCCCACGTCTCGACCGAAACATCGAGCCGGGACCGGAGGCGCTCGACGAACGCGAGGACCTTCTCGGCCGCCGGCCCGAGCGTTCCGTTCATGTTCCGGGGAAGGCCGATGACGACGCCCCGGGCCTCATATTCTTCCACATATCCCGCGACGGCGTCCAGGTCGCGCGCCGCGGACGTGCGGCGGATCTCTCCGACCGGATGCGCCGAAACACCCAGCGCGTCGCTCACGGCCACGCCGATCGTCTTCGTGCCGAAATCGAGGCCGATCAGCCTTTCGGTTTCCTTCATTCGGCCGGCCCCTCCTTCGTCTCCGCGGGCAGATCGGAGCCGGAAACGGACTTCCGGCAATGAGCGCAGACGGCCGCCGAAATCGGAATCGGCGTCCTGCAGTACGGGCACGGCCTGGTTGGCTCGGCCTTGAACCAGGCGCGAAGAGGTTTCCCCCGGTTCTGCCGGACGAATCGGACGACGTTGACCACGGCCACGAAAGCGGTCCCCAAGACTCCCACGATCACGACGATCTCAAACAGTACGCGCCACATGCCGCTTTTTCCGATTCACCAATTCACTGATGGCTGTCAGCGGTCAGCATTCAGCAATCAGCCGAAGGCGTCTGGCCTTGGTTTGCCGACCGCTGACCGCTGAGAGTTTCCCGATTCACCGATTCACCAATTCACCGATTCACCGTTTCTTACAGCCTCCCCGACCGCATGATCGCGATGACGAGCCACAGCCCAAGGGCGACGGCCGCGCCGTAACCGATGAGGGCGAGGAGCGGATACCCGTGCGTCACGTCTTTCGCCGAAAGAACGATGATGGAGGAGCCCACGACGATCGACGCGATGATCAGGGCGAAGGAGAGCCGGTTGCTCGACCGGTCGAATTCCTGCGTGAACCGGTCGAGCCCTTTGTGAGAGAGGTTGAGGTGAAGGTCGTCCTTCAGGACCTTCTCAACCATGTCGTCCGCCCGCTTCGGGGCGTTCCGGACGAGCGAAGCGATCTTCAGAATCTCCTCCCCCGCGTCCCTCGCCATTCCGGAGGCCGAGTAGTATTTCTTCACCAGCCGCTCCGCGAAGGGACGGGCCAGGCCGTACAGGTCAAGGTCCGGGGCCAACTGGAGCGCGAGCCCCTCGATCGTCACCATCGTCTTGTTCAGGAGGTAGAGGTCGCGGGGAAGCTGAAGCTTGTACTTGACCGCGAGATCGATGGCGCGCTGGGCGTACTCCGCGAGCGGGATCTGCCGGAAGCGGCGGCCGAAAATCGGCTCGATCATCTCCTCGAGGTCCCGCTTGAACTCCCGGCGGAACCGCGCGAGGTCCGTCTCGGGCGAGACGACCCCCATCTCGATGTACGCCTCCACCAGCCTTCCGAAGTCCTTCCGGACGAACGCGACGAACGTGTCGGCGAACAGGCGCTGCTGGTCCTCGGAGACGCGGCCCACGATCCCGAAGTCCACGATGCCGATCCGCCCGTCCGGAAGGACGAAGAGATTCCCCGGGTGCGGATCGGCGTGAAAGAAACCGTCCTCGAGCACCATCTTGTAGGCGATCTCGACGCCCTGCCGGGCGACGTCCGTGAGATCGAACCCCGCTTTTTCGAGCCGCCGCACGTCGTTGATCCGGATTCCGCCGATCCTCTCCAGAACGAGCACCTTGAGCGTCGAAAGCTCCCGAAAGACCGCCGGGACGTACGCGTCCGGATTCTTGTCGAAATGGAGCCGGAACCGGGCGGCGTTCTCCCCTTCCAGGACGAAGTCCATCTCCTTCCGGATGCAGCGCGCGAATTCATCCACGATCATCGTGAGGTTGAAGATCCTCATCTCCGGGATCCGCCGGTCAATCAGCTCCGCGAGTCGCCGGAGGATCTCCACGTCCTGGGCGACCAGCGTCTCGATGTGGGGACGCCGGATCTTGAGGACCACGTCCTCCCCCGAGAGGAGCCGCGCCCGGTGGACCTGGGCGATCGAGGCGGCGGCGACCGGGACCTCGTCGAAGCTGGCGAGGACCTGCTCGATCGGCCGTTTCCACTCGGCCTCGAGAATGGCCCGCGCCTCCTGGACCGGGAAGGGAGGGACCTCGTCCTGGAGCTTGCTGAACTCCTCGATGAAAGGGCGGGGAATGAGGTCGGGCCGGACGGAGAGGATCTGCCCGAACTTGATGAACGTGGGGCCCAGCTCCTCGAACGCGAGCCGGATCCGCTCGGCGAGGGTGGTCCGTTCCTCGGGGAGGGGACAGTAGGGCGCTTCCCCCCTTCCCATCCGAAGGAGCCGGATCCGCCGCCGGAACGGGACGAACCGCCTCAGGTTCAGGCGCTCGAGGAACTGCCCGAACCCGTGCTTGAGGAAAACGTTGACGATGTGCCGGAGACGCCCGATGTTCCGGTACGTATGGCCGATCCGAAAGAAATCGAGCGCCGCCATCGGACCGGGAACGCCCACAGAGGCGCGGACGCCCCTCAGCCCTCTCCGCCTTCCATCTTCTGGATCCGCGTCGAGAGAGTGTCGATCCGCTTCTGGACTTCTTCGATGTCCGACTTCGTGGCCAGCGGGAACTGCTTGAGGGCGTCCGTCACGGCCCCCTGAATCCGGCCGGTCAGATCGGTCGAGCTTTGCTGGGCCTTATCCATCCATTCCTTCACGATCTTCGATCCCTCTCCCTGGGACAGCTCGCCCCTCTTGACCAGGTCATCGACGAACTCGCTCACGCGCCCTTGGGCGCCCAGGCTGGCCAGCATTGCCTTGCGGACGATGTCGAAAAGGGCCATGGCTCACCTCCGTGTTGTCGGACCGGACGGAATCATCTCGCCAACTTACAACCCACTTACTGCGCACCCTCGCCGCCGAACGCAAGTGGGCGCTACCTCGCCGCCGGCTGGCGGACAATGTCCGCCACGAGGGAGAGCGCCTCGTCGAGCTTCGACGGGTCCTTGCCGCCCGCCTGGGCCATGTCCGGGCGGCCCCCGCCCTTCCCACCGACTCTTTCGGCCACGCTCTTGAGGATATCCCCCGCGTGAAACCGGCCCGCGAGGTCCTTCGTCACGATGGCCAGGAGGACGACCTTCCCTTCGGTCTCTCCTCCCAGGACTATAACGCCCGACCGGAGTCGGTCGCGGAGACCGTCGCCTAAGTCCCGCATCTCTTTCGCGGCTACGCCGTCCACGCGGCGGACGATCAGCCGGATGCCGTCCACCTCGCGCACGGCCGACATGAGATCGCCGGCATGGGAGGCCGCCGCCTTCTCCTTGAAACGCGCCAACTCCCGTTCCAGGTCCCGCTTCTCCTCGAGAATGCGCTCGATCCGGGGCGTGATGGAAAGATCCTTGATCTTGAGGATGGACGCCGTATCCCGCAGGACCTGCTCGACCCCGCGGACGTGCGAGAGCGCCCCCTCCCCCGTCACGGCCTCGATCCGCCTCGTCCCCGCCCCCACGCTCTCCTCGCGGATTACCTTGAACAGACCGATGTCGCCCGTGCTCCGGCAATGGGTCCCGCCGCAAAGCTCGGTGGACGCTTCGCCGATCCGGACGACACGGACGCGGTCGCCGTACTTCTCTCCGAAAAGAGCCATGGCGCCGGAGGCGACGGCTTCATCGAGGCCCTTTTCCTCCGTGGCGAGCGGAACGTTCTCCAGGATGTGGGTGTTCACCCGCTCCTCGATCCGCTCGATCTCGTGGGGGGAGATGGCGGCGAAGTGCGTAAAGTCGAACCTCAGACGGTCGGAAGACACGAGCGATCCGGACTGCTTGACGTGGTCGCCCAGAACCTCGCGGAGGACGGCGTGGAGAAGGTGCGTCGCCGTGTGGTTGCGCGCCGCGGCGAGGCGGACGTCGCGGTCGACCCGCGCCCTTGTGATTCTGTCGCCCACGCGGATCTTCCCGTGATGGACGGTCCCCTTGTGGAAGAAGCGCGCGCCGGCCCTCTTCTGCGTGTCCGAGACGTCCACGCGGCCCCTTTCGGTCAGGAGATGCCCCCGGTCGCCCGTCTGGCCGCCCGACTCCGCGTAGAACGGCGTCCGGTCGAGGAGAATCTCAACTTCCTCGCCGGGGCCGGCTTCCCGAACCGATTCGCCGTTCCGAACGATCGCCAGGATCTCGGCGAGAGCGGCTTCCATCTCCTCGTACCCGACGAACCGGGTCGCCGGGTGGACGACCATCTCCTTGTAGACGGGGGCGACGGCCTCCTCGCCCGAGCCGACCCACGACGCGCGCGCCCGCTGTCTCTGCCCTTCCATCGCCTCCCGGAACCCGGCCTCGTCGACGGAAAGCCCGCGCTCGTTCGCCACGTCCTGGGCGATGTCGAGAGGGAAGCCGAAGGTATCGTAGAGCCGAAAAAGCTCCGCGCCCGGGATCGTCCGCCCCCCGGAAGACTGGACCTTCCCGACGACCTCGTCCAGAAGGCGCAGGCCCGTGTCCAGGGCATGGGCGAACCGCTCCTCCTCCAGATCGGCCACTCGCGCCGAGTGCCGATGGCCTTCCACAAGCTCCGGGTAGACGGCCCCCATCTCGTCCACGACGACGCTCATCAGAGCGCCGAGGAACGGTCCCTCGATCCCCAGGAGGCGGCCGTGGCGCGCCGCCCGCCGCAGAATCCGCCGCAGGACGAAGCCCCGTCCCTCGTTTGCAGGGAGCAGGCCCTCGGAGAGAAGGAACGCGGTCGCCCGGACGTGATCGGCGATGACGCGGATGGAGACGTCCTTCGCGGGATCGGTTCCGTACCCGACGCCGGCCTTCTCCTCGATCGCCGCGATATACGGCCGGAAGATGTCCGTCTCGTAGTTCCCGTGGACGCCCTGAACGACGCTCGCCAGCCGCTCGAGACCCATTCCCGTGTCGATCGATGGCTTGGGAAGGGGCGTGAGTGCTCCCTGGGCGTCCCGGTTGAACTGCATGAAGACGAGGTTCCAGATCTCCATGACCCGGTCGCCCTCGCCGTTGGGGACCGCGTCGCCCGGAACGCCGGGGCCCTGGTCGTAGTGGATCTCGGAGCACGGGCCGCAGGGGCCGGTGTCGCCCATCGACCAGAAGTTGTCTTTCTCGCCGGACCGGATGATCCGCTCCGCCGGGACCGGCGTCAGCTCGCGCCAGAGACGCTCCGCCTCGTCGTCCTTCTCGTAGATCGTGACCCAGAGGCGCTCCGCGGGAAGGTTCGCGACCCGGGTCAGAAACTCCCACGCGAAGGCGATCGCCTCCCGCTTGAAGTAGTCGCCGAAGGAGAAATTCCCGAGCATCTCGAAGAAGGTGTGGTGGCGGAGCGTCCGGCCGACGTTCTCCAGGTCGTTGTGCTTTCCGCCGGCGCGGACGCACTTCTGGCAGGACGAGGCCCGCGCGTACGAACGGGACTCCTCCCCCAGAAAGACAGCCTTGAAGGGCACCATTCCGGCGTTCGTGAAGAAGAGCGTCGGGTCTTGCCGCGGGATAAGAGAGCCCGACGGGACGCGCGCGTGCCCCTTGGATTCGAAGAAAGCCAGAAACGCCTCGCGCAGTTCGGCGCTCGTCATATGTTTCGAACGGGTCATTCGTTCTCCTCTTCCGGACCCAGCTTCAGGAAAGATCGGATCAATCCGTGGGAAAACCCGCGCCGCTCGAGGTGGGCGCGCGCCCGGCGGCGCGCTTCGGGCGTCCTTTCGCCGCGGCCCCAGCCGGTGCGGGCGAGGGCTTTCCGCGCGGCCTCCCTCTCGGGGACGTCTTCCATGGACCGGCTGACGCAAGCCTCGGCCGCCTCGCGGCCGATCCCGCGGGCGCGGAGGTCCGCCACGACGGCCGACGGGCCGTATCCCCGGGAAAGGCGCGTCCTGGCGCGAAGCTCCGCGAACCGCTCGTCCGAAAGGTCTCCCCTCGCCGCCAGGTCCCGGACGACGCGCGTCACGACGTCCTCTTCGTATCCCCGGAGGAGGAGCTTCGTCGCCAGCTCCGCCCGGCTGTGCTCCCGCCGCTTGAGAAGCCGGTAGGCGCTCTCGCGCGCCGCGTCGGCCGTCTTCTCCGGCCGCGGCCCCGCCGTCACTCTCCGAAGCGCTCGATCTTGAACTCCTCGCGCCCCCCCGCGCTCGCTGCGGCCGGGGCTTTCTTCTCCTCCGTGTCGAACGCGAGGTCGGACGTGGACTGGATGCCGCGCACCTTGAGGGCAAAGTCGTCCGGGTTCGATGCCCGGCGGAGCGCCTCCTCGTACGTAATCAGCTCGCGCTGGTAGAGGCGCATGAGCGACTGGTCGAACGTCTGCATCCCGTACTGCGTGAAGCCCGCCGCGATCACGTCCGGGATCATCCGCGTTTTCTCGGGCTCGATGATGCACTCTCGGATCGTCGCCGTCGCCACGAGGACCTCGACGGCCGGAACGCGCCCCTTCCCGTCGGCCCGCGGAACGAGCCGCTGGGAGACAATGCCCTTGAGGACGGCCGCAAGCTGGAGCCGGATCTGCTTGTGCTGGTGCGGCGGGAAGACGGAGATGATCCGGTTGATCGTCTCCGCCGCGTCCACCGTGTGGAGCGTCGACATGACCAGATGCCCCGTCTCGGCCGCCGTGAGGGCCGTCGAGATCGTCTCGAAGTCGCGCATCTCGCCCACCAGGATCACGTCCGGGTCTTGCCGGAGGGCGGAGCGGAGCGCGCCGCCGAAGTTCTCCGTGTCCACACCCACCTCGCGCTGGTTCACGAGACTCTTCTTGTCGCGGTGGAGGAACTCGATCGGGTCCTCGATCGTCATGATGTGCTCGGTCCGGTTGCTGTTGATGTAATCGATCATCGCCGCGAGCGAGGTCGACTTGCCGGACCCCGTCGTCCCCGTCACGAGGATGAGCCCCCGGTTCTCCATCGCGATCTTCTCGAGGACCTTCGGCAGGTTCAACTCGTCGATCCCCAGGATCTTCATCGGGATCACGCGGAGGACCACGCCCACCGTGCCCCTCTGCTGGAAGATGTTGACGCGGAACCGGCCGAGACCCGGCACCGAGTAGGCCACGTCGATCTCGTTCTTCACGCGGAACCGCTCTTTCTGGGCCGGCGTCATGATCCCGGAGGCGATCGTCACGGCGTCTTCCTGCGTGATCCGCCGCTGTTCGATCATCGGGATCAGGCGGCCGTCGATCCGCATGACTGGCGGCGAGCCGACCTTCAGGTGGAGGTCCGAGGCCTTTCGTTCAACGGAGACCTTGAGGAGTTCGTTGACGTTCATGGATGCACCCTCGCGTTACTGAACCGGACAGCCGACGGCTGACATTCGGAGCGGGTGGTCCCGACGAGTCGGGAGGCGCCCCATCGACCGGAGCGGCTCACGCCGCGAGGACGATGGGGCTGGCCGAGGACAGGACCCGCACCGGATATCATCGACGGGCCGCTTCCAGGGCGACGCCTTCCCGGATCGCGCGCTCGATGGCCGCCGCGGCGTCCGGATGTTCGCGGAGATACCCCCGCGTGTTCTCCCGTCCCTGGCCGATCCGGTTCCCCTCGTAAGCATACCAGGCCCCGCTCTTCTCGATGACACCCCGGTCGACCCCCAAGTCGACGATCTCGCCCAGCTTGGAGATCCCTTCGTTGAACAGAATATCAAATTCCGCCTGCTTGAAGGGGGGGGCCACCTTGTTTTTCACGACCTTGACCCGGACCCGGTTCCCGATGACCTCCTGCCCGTCCTTGAGCGAATCGATCCGCCGGATGTCCAGCCGGACGGAGGCGTAGAACTTGAGAGCGTTCCCCCCCGTCGTCGTCTCGGGGTTGCCGAACATGACGCCGATCTTCATCCGGATCTGGTTGATGAAGATGACCGTCGTCCCGCTCTTGCTGATCGTCGCCGTGAGCTTCCGGAGGGCCTGCGACATGAGGCGGGCCTGGAGGCCCATCTGGGGCTCGCCCATCTCCCCCTCGATCTCCGCCCGGGGGACGAGGGCCGCGACCGAGTCGATCACAACCACGTCGACCGCGCCGCTCCGGACGAGCGTCTCCGCGATCTCGAGCGCCTGCTCTCCCGTGTCGGGCTGGGAGATGAGCATATCCTCCACCTTGACACCGAGGCGCCGGGTATAGTTGAGGTCCAGCGCGTGCTCCGCGTCGATGAACGCCGCGACCCCGCCCGTCTTCTGGACGCTGGCGATCGCCGTGAGGGCCAGCGTCGTCTTTCCCGACGCCTCGGGTCCGTAGATCTCGATCACGCGCCCGCGGGGAAACCCGCCCACGCCCAAGGCGATGTCGAGACCCAGCGAACCGGTGGAGATGGCCGGAACGTCCGCCGGCGTCTCATCGCTCCCCAGCCGCATGATCGACCCCTTGCCGAACTGCTTCTCGATCTGGGCGACCGCCAACTCCAGCGCCCGGCCCCGCTCCGTCTTCTCGACCGCCCCTGCCTTGGGAACCTCCGCCACACCCGCCTTCTTCACGCCGCTACCTCCTTGGACATCGCACCTTTGACATTCGACATTAGACCTTTGACGCCGTCGCTAGCCTTCCAGCGCCGCCTCACCGACCACCGTATAGACCGATCCCCCGGGGGACAGCCGGCTTTCCATCAAGAGGACCCCGCCGACCCGGAACCGGCCGAAGACTTTCTCGCGCCGCTCCGCTAGCCAGTCCCGCAGGGCGGGATTCGGCCTCGGCTCCTTCTTTACATCGATCCGGCCGAACGTCAGGTGAGGAGAAAAACCCCTCCCTTCCGTGGGGAACCCGAGGGGAGCCACCTCCCTCTCGACGGAGTCCCGAAGGCTCATGAGCGTGCCCGGCTTTCCGATGGGGCCAATCAGGCCGGCCCAGACGACTCTCGGCGCGCGATCATTGGGAAAAGCGCCCAGGCCCCGCACCTCCAGGTCGAACGGAGCGACTCCTTCCACGGCCCGCCGAAGAGCCTCGATGATCGCGCCCCCATTCTCGGCGGGGGTGCTCCCGAGAAACTTGAGGGTCAGGTGGATCGACTCCGGCCGGGTCCATCGGACGCCTCCAGCGCCCTTGGCGGCCCGCCCCTCTTCCCAGAGAGCGCAGGTGATCTCGGGCGGAACGGCCACTGCGATAAATGCCCGGAATGTCTCGCCCATTTTACGCGAATCGGGCCGGCAAAGGATAGTGGCCAACCCACTCCGCTTAGCATCCTGTCAGATAAAGCCTCAGAAGGTCAAGAGCGGCTTGGGCGCTCCGCGCCCGGACCATCTCGCGATCGCCCGGGAAGCGATGCTCCTTTACGCGCGTCTCCCCGCCGCGGACCGCCAGGGCGACATAGACGAGCCCCACCGGCTTCCCGGCCGTCCCGCCCGTCGGCCCGGCAATTCCCGTGACCGACAGTCCGAAGTCCGTCTCCGTCGATCGCCTGATCCCCTCCGCCATGGCGCACGCCGTCTCCGGCGAGACGGCCCCGTGAGCGATCAAGACCGGACGGGGGACGTCCAGCATGGCCTCTTTCGATTCATTGGAGTAGGTCACGATCCCGCGATCGAAATAAGCCGACGATCCGGAAACGGACGTAATCCTTTCCGATATCAGCCCCCCCGTGCATGACTCGGCAATCGAGAGAGTCTTCTTTCGTTCGGCCAACAGGCGACCGACGACTTGCTCCAGCCCCTCGCCCGTTTCCGAGTAGATCGCGGGTCCCAGCCGCGCGCGCGCTTCCTCGACCAGCGCGTCGATCATCGCCCGCGCCGCGTCGCGGGAGGCGGCGCGGGCGCGGATCCGGAGGTCGACGCCGAGGTCCGAGGCCGTCAGACCCACTTGGGGGTTCCGGGAAAGATCGAGAAGACCCCCCAGGAGCTCGTTGACCTTCGACTCGGACACGCCCGTCGTCATGACGGTCCGCACTGCCCACGTATCGCCTCCACCGAACCGGGACGCAAGATACGGATGGACCGAGGCTTCGTACATTGCGCGCATCTCCCGCGGGACGCCGGGGAGAACGATGACCGACGTCCTTCCGTCTTCCAGGATGAAGCCGGGGGCCGTCCCCAGGGGATTGGGGACCGGCTTCGCCCCGGAGGGGAGGAGGGCCTGGCGCTCGTTGTCCGGCGGCATCTCCTGGCCCGCTCGGGCGAAATAATCCCGGATCGGCGGAACGAGCTCCGCGTGGAAGATGAGCCGCCGATCGAAGGCGCGGGCCACGCTCTTTCTCGTCAGGTCGTCTTCCGTGGGACCGAGGCCGCCCGTGACGAACACGACGTCTGCGCGGCTCGCGGCGTCCCTCAGGACGAGGATGACGTCCTCCTCGCGGTCCCCCGCGACGTGCTTGAAGCGCGGGGCAAGACCGAGCGGCTCGACGGCGCGCGTCAGGAACCGGCCGTTGGTGTCGAGCGTATCGCCCGTGAGGAGCTCGTTCCCCACGGCGACGATCTCGACCTCAGGCCGGGCATGGTTCGACAAGACGGGTCAGAGAGGAACGCCCGCGGCCAGGAGAAGCCGCAGGGAGAGGTTGGTGTAAACGCCGGCCAGGACGTCGTCGAACATGACGCCCACGCCGCCGGGAATGCGGCGCTCGAGCGTTCGGATGGGGAACGGCTTCGCGATGTCGAACGCGCGAAAGAGGAAGAAACCGGCGATCCATCCGGCCGGCCCGATCGGAAGCGCCCAGAGCGAGACGAGCATCCCGGCGACCTCGTCGATCACGATCGCCCCCGGGTCCTTCTCGGCGAAGTACGATTCCGCCCGGTGAGCGGCCCAGCTTCCGACCAGGAACAGGGCGGCGATCAACAGCAGGAGACCAGCCGCTGAAAGGTGCCGGGCGCCCGCCGCGTACACGCCCAGGCCCACGAGACTTCCAGCCGTCCCCGGCGCAACGGGAACGTACCCCGCCGCGTACACGCCCAGGCCCACGAGACTTCCAGCCGTCCCCGGCGCAACGGGAACGTACCCC
>MHEK01000043.1:2387-11956 GCA_001803795.1 Nitrospirae bacterium RBG_16_64_22 | reverse complement strand
CAATTTCCAATTTTCAATCAGCCTTTCTTCGGCAAGAAGGTTCTCGGAGGCATAAGATGAACGCATTCGCCAGCGCTCTTTATACCCTGCACATCGCCGGAGGGATCCTGTTCTTGGCCGGTCTCGTCAAGGGCGGGCAGGGGCGGGTGGGATCGAACCTTCTCCTTTTCCTGGCCGTGGCGGCATCGACGGGCATGGGTCTCGTCCGGGCGCTCGAGTGGCTCCCGGCGTGGGGGATTCCGACTGCCGTTGCGGAGTCGGCGATGGCCGGCCTCGGGGCCGTCCTGTGGTTCGCTTTCGCGTCCGCCTGGCGGTGGGAAAGGGCCCGCGCGGCGTCGCTCGTCCTCATGGCGTTTGGAAGCGCGGCCGTCGCGGCCATCGCCGTCACGGGGTGGCTCCACGTGGACAGGTCGGCTTTTCCCTTCCCTGAAGGGGCGTGGATCACGTCCTGGGAGAAGGCGAGCGCGCTCATCACGCTCGTCGCCGCCATTGGGACGCTCGTGAATATCGAGGCCGTGTTCCGGGGGGCCGTCGGCTCCGACCGGTGGCGGGTGAAATACCTTTCCCTCGGCGCGGGGCTCGTTGCATTCAGTTTCCTCGCGGAAGCCGCCGAATTCCTCCTCTACCGCGTCGTGACGCCGGGCTGGATTCTCGCGTCGGCGGCCGTTCATGGGGCCGGGCTCGCGGTCGCGGCCTACGCCGTCTGGCGGCGCGCGCCGCTGGTCGCCCGGATCACACTTTCCCGTCCGGTCGTCTTCCGCTCGTTCGTTCTGCTTGGCGTCGGGCTCTACCTGATCGCGATGGGCGGCGGGGCCTGGCTGTTGAACCGCTGGGGAGGGGACGTCCGGGAGGCGATCCTGGGTCTCTTCTTCGCTCTCGGCGGGATCCTCCTGTTCTCCGTTCTGACGTCGGAGGCCGTCCGCCGGCGTCTGCGCGCCCACGTCGGGAAGAACTTCTTCGCCAGCCGCTACGACTACCGGACGGAGTGGCTCCGCCTGACCGACCGCCTCTCGGGGGCCGGCGGCCTCGTGGAGATCGGCGGGGCGCTCCTGGATTTTCTTCGCGAGTCGGTCGGCGCGCGGAGCGCGTCCCTCTGGCTCAGGGATGAGGGCGGCCTGTTCCTTCCGCGGGTCTTCCGGGAGCGCGATCCGGGGGAGGCGTTCCTCCCGCCCTCCAGTCCCCTGGTCGGCTACGCCGATCATCCGGAGTGGATCGTCAAGGTGGACGAGGTCAAGATGAGCCCGGAGTTCCTCCTCTTCTCTGAGGAGGACTGGGCCCTGCTCGACAGGCTCAAGCCCACGTACGTCGTTCCTCTCCCCGGCCGGGAGGGAATCATGGGGCTGATCCTGCTGGGAGACGTAACCGGGCGTTCCGATCTCAACTTCGAGGACCTCGACTTCCTCAAGACGGTCGCCCGCCAGGCGGCCGCCGCTCTGGAGAGGATGCGTATGGCCGTCGAAGCGGCAGAGGCCCGAGAGGCCGAGACCTTCAACCGCCTGGCCTCGTTCCTTCTCCACGACCTGAAGAACCAGACCTCCGTCCTCACGCTCCTCCTGAGGAACGCCGAGGAGAACATGGACGACCCGGATTTCCAGCGGGACCTGATGAAAACCCTATCGGCCAGCGTCCAGAAGATGCAGGGCCTCGTGGGACGCCTCTCCTCTCCCGATGCGGCGCTCCTGCTGGACAGGAATTCCGCGGACGTGGGCGGTTTCGTCCGGGGCGTCGTGGAGGAGTTCGGACGGAAGATCGCCGGACGGGCCGTCCGCGTCGTGGAGGACTGCGAGAGCGACGTCACGGCGAACATCGACGGAGGGCAGATGAAGAAGGTCCTGACCAATCTTCTCCTCAATGCCGTGGAGGCGATCGAGTCCTCAGCATCCGGCGGACGCGGCGGGGCCGAAGGCCGCGTCGTCGTGACCGTCGCGCGCGGCGAGACGACTCCGGGCGGGCGCGGCGGAATGGTCCGGATCTCCGTGACCGACAACGGGCCGGGAGTCCCGCCGGAGTTCCTGAAGGACGGCCTCTTCAAGCGGTTCCGGACGACGAAGAAGAAGGGTCTCGGGATCGGCCTCTACCACTGCAAGGCGATCGTCGAGGCCCACGAGGGAACGATCGAGGCCGAGAGCGTCACGGGCGGCGGAACGACGTTCACGATCCACCTGCCGGTCTTTGTCCCCGCCCCGAGGATCCCCCATGTCTCCTAGAAAAGGTCCCGCGAACGGCGCGAAGCCGAAGCTCCTCGTCGTCGACGACAATCCGGAGATCCGCACCCAGCTCAAGTGGGGTCTGAACAAAACGTACGAAATCCTGGAGGCGGAGGACCGGGCCGAGGCCGTGCGCGTCTTCAGGACCGAGCATCCGGCCGTCGTGACGCTCGATCTCGGAATGCCGCCGGATCCGGACGGGGTGAGCGAGGGAATGGGGGCCCTCGACGAGATTCTCTCCGTCAATGCGGCCGCGAAGGTCATCCTGGTCACCGGGAACGGAGAGCGGACGCACGCCCGGAGCGCGATCGAGCGGGGCGCGTGGGACTATTACACGAAGCCGGTCGATCTCGACGAAGTCCGCGTCATCCTGGCCCGGGCGTTCCGGATCGCGAAGCTCGAGTCCGAGAACCGCCGCCTGGCCCAAGCCGCGACGGGAGAGTGGGAGATCCTCGGTGCCTCGCCGGAAGTCCAGCGCGTCCTGGCGACGATCCGAAAAGTGGGGCCGAGCGATGCCACGGTCCTCGTGACCGGCGAGAGCGGCACGGGAAAGGAGCTGGTCGCCCGTCAGATCCACGCCCTTTCACCGCGGCGGGGAGAGGTGTTTGCTCCGATCAACTGCGGGGCGATTCCCGAGACGCTGTTGGAAGCCGAGCTCTTCGGTCACGAGAAGGGGGCGTTCACCGGCGCCCACGTCCAGCGGCGGGGGAAGGTGGAGTACGCCTCCGGGGGGACGCTCTTCCTGGACGAGATTACCGAGATGTCCCCCGCGCTCCAGGTAAAGCTTCTCCGGTTTCTCCAGGAGGGGGCGATCGACCGGATCGGCGGGCGGGAGACGATTCCCGTGGATGTCCGCGTGATCGCGGCGACCAACAGGGACATCGGGGAGGCGATCTCGGCCGGATTGTTCCGCGAGGACCTCTACTACCGGCTGGCCGTCGTCGAGATCCCCGTTCCTCCCCTGCGGTCGCGGGGAGACGACGTCCTCCTCCTGGCCCGCGTCTTCTTCGACCGCGCCCGACAGGCGAGCCGCCGGAGGATTAGGGGATTCGCGCCCGAGGCCGAGGCGGCGATGCGCGCCCATTCCTGGCCGGGGAACGTGCGGGAGCTCGAGAACCGCGTGCGGCGCGCGGTCATCATGGCCGACGACCGGTTTGTCACGCCGGGCAATCTGGACCTCTTGCCCGCCGAAGGCTCGCAATTCGTCCTGCCGGGCGGCCGGTCTCTCCGGGAGGCCCGCGAGTCCGTCGATCGGGAGATGGTCAAGGCCGCCCTCATGCGAAACGGCGGCAACATCTTGCGCGCGGCCGAGGACCTCCAGGTCTCCCGTCCGACCCTCCATGACTTGATCAACAAGCTCGAGATCATCGTAGAGCGGTGAGGCTTTCCCGTCGGAGCCGGGTGGATGATCGATCAAGCCGCCCCGCGGGGCGGGGGAGGAACGCTTGGGGTATCAGTTCTAAAGGAATTGGAAATTGGAAATTGGAAATTTCAAAGTGAAAGGCTGGACGAAAAGTGTAAATCGCAAAGCGGGGAACTTCTTCTCTGTTCTGTCGCTTTCCAATTTCCAATTTACAATTTCCAAGTTTCGAGTAACGGGATGAGTGTCTTCGGCAATTTACAATTTGAAATTTACAATTTCCAATTTTCAATCTGTGTTTCTTGAATTCGGAGTACCCGGAGGAAGGCACGTTGGTGAACACGATTCTCGACGGGCCGGGCCGCCGGGTCCTGGCGCTCGCCGCCCTCGCCTACCTCCTGTTCGTGATCTACGGGTCGCTGGTGCCGCTCAGGTTCCATGCGCGCCCGCTGTCCGAGGCGTGGTCCGCGTTCCTGGGTATCCGGTATCTCTCCCTCGGCATCGCCTCCCGCGCCGACTGGGTGGCGAATATTCTGCTGTTCGTTCCTCTCGCCTTTCTGTGGCTCGGCGTTCTGTGGCCGGGCGGACGTACATCTCGGATCGCCGCGTCGGTCCTGGTCCTGTTTGCCTGCGTTGGCCTGAGCGCGGCCATCGAGTTCGCCCAGCTTTTCTTCCCGCCGCGCACGGTCTCCCTCAACGACGTCCTGGCTGAAGGGATCGGAGCGGGAATCGGCGTCATCGCCTGGCATCTGGCCGGCCCTGGATTGATGCGATGGGTCGATGAGTGGCGGGGCGAGCGGTCCGAAAAGAGTCTCGCCCTGCGCCTGCTGTACGTCTATCTCTTTCTGCTCTTCGGCTACAACCTCCTTCCGCTTGATCTGACGATCAGTCCCGTGGAGATCTACCACAAGTGGCGGGCCGGGCGCGTCGTCCTCGTTCCCTTCGGCTACCCGTTCGCCGACCCCGCCCAGGAGATTTACTCCCTTCTGGCCGACGCAGTTATCTGGATTCCGGCGGCGTATCTCTGGAGGCGATCGGCCGCGAAGGGTCCGCTCTCTTCCTGGCTCCATGTGACGGCGGCCGCCGTACTCCTGGAATTCCTGCAGCTTTTCGTCTACACCAGGGTAAGCGACGTGACGGATGTTCTGACCGCGTCCATCGGCGCGGCGGGAGGCGTTCTCCTTGCGGCCAGCGCGAGCGGAAGAAGCACGGATCCTTCGGCTGCATCCGGCATACCGCGGCGGCTCGCGTGGTGGACCGCCGCCGTGGCGGTCTGGCTCGCCGTGGTGGCCGTGATCTTCTGGTATCCCTTCGATTTCCGCTTCGAGCCGGGTTTTGTCCGCGAGCGGCTTCTATCGCTTTGGAGGGTGCCCTTTACGACCTACTACTTCGGGACGGAGTACCGGGCCGCAACAGAGGTCTTTCACAAGATAATCTTCTTCCTGCCCGGCGGCGCGCTCCTGTCGTCTCTGTCCCTTCGCGTGGAGCGTCCTGCCCGGCGGCGGGTCGTCGCGGCGGTCGGGTTGGCGTTCATCGGGCTGGTCGCTCTCGCAACCGAGGCGGGTCAGGTCTTCCTTCCGTCGAAGGTGGCGGACCTGACGGACGCGGGGCTTGAGGCGACGGGAGGGATACTGGGATACCTGGCGGCCGGCGCGATCGCGCGGCGCCTGAGAGACGAGAGGCGGGGTGAGGACCGATGAACAAGCGGTTTCCTCTCCTATCTTCCGCCTCCGGGATCTTTGTCTTGACCTTCCTGGGATGGGCCGTGATCCGCTCGCCCCTCGTCCCTTACAATGTCCGCGAACTGGTCGGGGAGGACCATCGCGTCCTTTCGATCTTCCTGCTCTCCGGCGCGATCTACTGGATCTGCGGGGCCCCGATTCTGGTCGCCCGGTACGTTGCCGATCGCCGGCGCGGGCCTTGGGTCTTCCCCGCGTTTGCGTTTCTTCACTGTCTGGGACTGTGGATCCTCCTCCGGACCGCCGTTCCGATGGAGAGCATCCACGACATCGTCGGTTCGCCGGTCCTCGGCTGGCCCTGGGAGTGGGAGATGATCGGCCGCTTCGTGGCGCTTTTCAGCCTCGTGTCGCTTGCTCTGGCGGGGGGAGCGGTCGCGGCCTTTGCGGTTCTTGGTTTATCCCAGGGAAGGGGAGAGAGGCGATTGGAAATTGGAAATTGGAAATTGGAAATTGAAAATCGGACAACGCAGAGAGAAAGGGACTGTAATCGCAGATTTACAATTGACAATTTACGATCTTCAATTTCCAATCTGAGGCCCTACCGGCGGGCCCTCCTTTCCTGGGGACTGGGGGCCGCGATTATCTTCCTCCTCTGGTACCCGATCGTCGTGACTTGGGCGGCGACGGACAACCTGACGGAGCTGATGGCTGGCGGCGGAGGCCCGGCCGCGACCTTTTTCCTTCTGCTGTATCTTCTGATCGTGTCGCTTGCGGGCTCTCTTATTGCGGCGGGGCTGGGCGGAAGGAACCGGCGGGCTGGACTGATCGCGGTGGCGTGGGCAGTTTTTTCTCTTCCGCTGGCCTATCTGGCAGTATCACACGGCACGGAGGGCGCGGTCGTGAAATACGGCCGGACCTTTTCCGCTTTGCAGTTCCTCCTCAGTCCAGACAGGGCCAGCCTTGTGTCCGGTTGGAGCCTGTTCCTCCGACTTCTGGCGGTCCACACGGCGGCGGTCGCCCTGGTTGTCCTGGTCCAGGCTCCGCTCTTCCGCGGTCTCTCACGGAGCCGATGAGAGACCGGCCGGCGGAGTCATCGGCCGCGCCGGGTCAGCGTTCCCTCACAACGTACGTTCCGGCGATCATGTCGTGCAGGCCGCGCTTGCGCTCCGTGAACGCGATCATGATGAAGCCGATGTAGAAGATCAACCCGCTGACGATGTACCCGATGAAGCGGAGGAATGACGGGCCCCAGCCGATGGGCGTTACGCCGTCCGCCGTGTAGATCCGGAGGCCCAGCATCCTTTTCCCCAGCGTCCCGCCTTTCTTCGCCGGCCCGCCGATCACGTAGAAGACGCTGACGGCGATCGAAAGAAGCACGAGGATGACGAACGCGGCGATGTAAAGGGGCTCGGGCTGGACGGGCTGGGCCGGCGCGACGCCGCTCATCGCGGCCTGGAGGAGGCCCTCCTCCCACAGCCACGCGAGCACGGGGACCGTGACGATGACGCCGTTCACGATCCCGAGGATGAGAGAGTCGATAAAGTAAGCGAGCAGGCGGATCCAGAAGCCGGCCGGCTGTTTGGCCGTGAGCGGCCGGGACCCGGACGGACGCGAGGCGTGGACGACCTCCGGCTGGCGCGGGGCGGGGGCCGGACGCGGCGGTGGCGGCGGAGGGGCGGGTCTGGGCTCGGGGGCGGCTTGCTGAGGGGCCGGCTGTCGCTCGGCGGGCGGCGCGGGCTGGACGGCGATTCCTCCGGCCATCACGACCGTTCGGGCTTCCTGCGGCGACACATGGATGAGCGAGAGAGGCGCTTCTCCGAGGGCGATCGCGTCGCCGGGCTTGATCTCGGTCTTCTCCTTGACCGGCTTTCCGTTCAGGAAGGTCCCGTTCCGGCTGTCCAGATCGGCGATGAAGACGCGGTTCCCCTCCACGATGATCTTCGCGTGCTTGCGGGAAGCGGTCTCGTGCTCGATCAGAATGTCGGCTTCAGCCGACCGCCCGATGGTCCGCTCGCCTTCCTTGAGCTCGATCTCTCTTCCGCCGACGTTCAGGATGAACTGGGTCATCGCGTCTCCCTCCGGGTTGAGGACCGGCCCGCGGCGGAAATCATACCACTGTTTGCCGGGCGTGGGGACCGGATCTTTCTGCTAATCTGAACCCATTAATTACGAAACCTCCTCCGCAGATGTGTAGGTTGGGTTAGGCGCGGTTTTTTGCGCCGTAACCCAACAAAACCATCTTGGCGAATATTCGGTTTGTTGGGTTACGCGATAAAGCCGCTAACCCAACCTACATGACCGCGGGTCTGCCCCAAACAAAATGTTTCGTTATTTACGATTTGCAATACTAGAATGGCGGCCGGAGGGAAGATGATCTACGGAACCATCGTGCGGACGAGCGATCTGGCGAGCCGCTTGGGCGATCCCCATTGGGTCGTGTTTGACTGCAGACACACGCTGACCGACCCGGACGCGGGGCGGCGGGCCTACGCGCGGGAGCACATCCCGGCGGCGCGGTTCGCCCATGTGGAGGAAGACCTCTCCGAGCATTCCAGGCCGGGCGCGGGCCGCCATCCCCTCCCCGATCCTCATCGCTTCGCCGAGAAGCTTGGACGATGGGGCGTCGGGGATAGCACGCAGGTCGTCGTCTATGACGACTCGTTCGGGAGCATGGCCGTCCGGATGTGGTGGATGCTCAAGTGGCTGGGACACGAGGCCGTGGCGCTCCTGGACGGAGGGCTCCCCAAGTGGAAGCGCGAAGGCCGTCCCCTGACGGCGGACCCGCCGGAGATATTTCCGACGGTCTTCCCCCGGTCCACCGGGGCGCGGTCCATGTGGGTGGACGCTCGCGAGGCGGCCGAGGGGATGGCCAAGGGGACGATCCGGCTGATCGACGCCCGCTCGCCGGAACGGTTCCACGGCGAGAAGGAGACGATCGACCCCGTCGCGGGGCACGTTCCCGGGGCGGTCAACCATCCGTTCGAGGACAACCTCGGACTGGACGGAACGTTCCTTCCGCCGGACGAGCTGAGGGAGGCGTACCGCGCCCTCCTGAACGGCGTCCCGGCCGAAAAGGTCGTCCAAATGTGCGGATCCGGCGTGACGGCCTGCCACAACCTGCTTGCGATGGAGATCGCCGGGCTCAAGGGCGCGAGGCTCTATCCCGGCTCATGGAGCGAGTGGATCGCCGATCCCCTGCGGCCCGCGGCCCGGGGAGAGTAGGGAGTCCTGGGAGGAAGTCGAAAGTCGAAGGTTGAAAGTCGAACAATCGGGCCGGGCAACGGCCGCTTCGAGCCGAAATTTCATGTTGATTTTCCCCAATCCTTGCGATATACGCAAATAGCAAATGAGTTCGCCCGACTCAACATACGCTGTTGTCGCCGCTTACGCCCGCCTCTCCCGGACAATCGACGGGTGGAATCGGGAAGCCCCGTTCCTCATCAACTGCTACCGGACCTACGACAAGCTCCTGAACATCATCGGGGCGGGCGGGCCGTACAAGCGGACGCTGGACCTGGGATGCGGAACCGGACTCCAGACGGAGTTTCTCGCGGGAATCTCGGGCGAGGTCGTGGGGATCGACATTTCGGACGAGTCGATTCGCGTGGCCCGGGGCCGTTGCGGCCGCCTCCGGAACGCGGCTTTTCAGGTCCAGGACGCGCGGCGCATGTCGTTTGCGGATGGAATGTTCGACTGCGTCGTGTCGTACGGAGACGTCCTCTCTCACATCGTGGACGGGTACGAGGACGTCGTCTCCGAGCTTCGGCGCGTGACCGTTCCGGGCGGCGTCATCTCGCTGGAGATGGACAACAAGTGGACGATGGGCTTGCTCAACCAGCCCCGCGAGGTCTGGAGCGCCCTCATGACCCGAGGCGGACACGATACCCGGTCCTGGGAAGGGATGAAGTTCAAGACGTTTACGAGACCGGAAATCGCCGGTCTTCTGCGCCGGCACGATTTCGAGATTCTCCACGTTCACGGCCACAACATTCTCGCTTCGGCCGTCCCTGACAGGTATCTGCTCGAGCAGGGGAATCGCTCTCTCCTCGGGCGCGCCGCGCTCGCGCTGGGGAGCGCGGACCTTTCGCTCTCGGGCGTCTTTCCCTTCAACCGGTTCGGCTACAACATGATCGTCACGGCAATCAAGAAATGATTGGAAATTGTAAATTGCAAATTGTAAATCGCTAGACGTCAAAGGCCAAAGGTAAAGGGTTCGAAGGAACCTTCGACTTTTGACTTTGGACACTCAACCTTCAACTCTCGGCTGTCCCGTTTTCCAATTTCCAATTTCCAATTTCCAATTTCCAATTTCCAATTTCCAAT
>MHEK01000043.1:0-2365 GCA_001803795.1 Nitrospirae bacterium RBG_16_64_22 | reverse complement strand
ATTTCCAATTTCCAATTTCCAATTCTTCCCCCTTCACTCCCCTGCTACTCCGCCAGCCACCCGACATAGGAAAGCTGTCTTCCCGTCCGTCCGGCTTCTCCCCGATGCGAGAAGAAGTCGCGCGTCGAGCAGGCCGTGCACGGTCCCACCCGCGCGATCCGGTCCTGGGGCACGGCCTCCCGTTCGATCATCAGGATATTGATCTCCCGAAGGTCGAGGAACCCTTTCCCCTTCCCGCTCGGCCGCCAGGCACGGGCGCACTCCTGTCCCCACTGCGTTTCGAGCCGGTCGTAGATCTCGGAGGAAACTTCGTAACAGCAGGGACCGATGGACGGACCGAAGGCGAAATAAAGGTCCCGGGGGCGCGTGCCGAACCGTTCGCGCATGACGCTGATCGTCTTCGGGAGGACGCCGGAGAGGGTTCCCTTCCAGCCGGCGTGGACGGCCGCCGCCACGCGCCGTTCGGGCTCGACGATCAGGATGGGGACGCAGTCGGCCGTGAGAATTCCCAGGAGGACGGCGGGTGTTGCCGTGACGATGGCGTCGCCTTCTCCCGCGTTTTTACCGCTGGATTCATCGGCGGCGAGGACTTGGTCCCCATGGACCTGGCTCATGGTGACGACGGTGGTCCCGTGGACGCCGGCGGCGCGCTTGAAGATCCGCCAGTTCTCCTTCACGTAATCCGGATCGTCTCCGTTCGACGCGGAGAAGTTGAGCGAGGAGTAGGGCGGGTCGCTCACGCCTCCGTGCCGTCCGAGGAACCCATGAACAAGGCCGGGCCATGTCCAGCGGGGGGCGGTGAGAGCGACGAGTTTGACTGAACGATCCATGGTTGCCCTGAACCGCAAAGTGCGCCGTCCCGAAACCTGTCGGGATCAAGGCGCGCGAATGCAAATATCGAAAAGTACCTTAGAGGTCGGAGAATCCCCGCCTTTCAAGGCGGGGTTCTTCAACCATAAATACCCGGACATGCAGGCGCTGTCAAGAAGTTGGTTTCAATCTTGACAGGGAGTCCGGTCATATCGTTTAATATTAAACGACTCTGGGAAGCGCAGACATGGGGACGCGGTACAAAGGGGCGAAGGGAGAGGTTCGGGCCCTCAACGCTTTCATCAACCTGGTCCGGGCGGCGGAGTCCGTCGTGGGCAGGCTGACGCCCGTCATGGACGAGGCCGGGCTGACGGTGAGCCAGTTCGGGGCGCTTGAAACGCTCTTTCACCTGGGACCGATGTGCCAGCGGGAACTCGGGGCCAAGCTCCTCAAGAGCGGCGGCAACGTCACGATGATCGTTAACAACCTGGAAAAACGCGGCCTCGTGACCCGGTCTCGGTCCGGAAAGGACCGGCGCCGGGTGACGGTCCGCCTGACGCGGCGGGGGAGGGTTTTGATCGGGCGCGTTTTCCCCGTCGTGCTCGCCGGGATCGTGAGGGAAATGGGTCTGCTCGGTCCCGCGGAGCAGGAGGAGCTTCGAAGGTTGTGCAGGATCGTGGGGAAGCGGGAGAGAGCGATTGGAAATTGAAAATTGGAAAGCGGAGAATCAAGAAACGAAGAAAGTCCGAAGCGCAGGGTCCGTTGTCAGAGCCAATAAAACAAGGAGGAAGACATGGCCAAACCGGTGATCGCCGACAGAAAACCAGCCGTTCTCACGCTCGATCCGGGGACCTACCATTGGTGCACGTGCGGGCGGTCGAAGAACCAGCCGTTCTGCGACGGGTCGCACGAGGGGACGGGGTTTCTTCCCCGCGAGTTCTCGCTCGGAGAGAAGAAGGAAGTCGCCCTGTGTAATTGCAAGCACACAGGCAACGCGCCCTTCTGCGATGGGGCGCACGAGAAGGTCTGAGACATTCCCGCGCCCCGTCGTAGACGGGGCGCGGGAACTTACTACTTCCCCGCGCCTTCGACGACCCTCACCTTCATCTCCACGCGCTCGTTCGGGAGGTCGCGGGCGTCGCGGGGGAGACCCACGATCTTGTCGACCGCGTCCATTCCCTCCACGACCTCGCCGAAGACCGTATACTGCCGGTCAAGGAAGGGGGAGTCCTTGACGACGACGAAGAACTGCGAGCCGGCGCTGTCGGGGTGCTGGGCGCGGGCCATGGAGAGGATGCCGCGCTTGTGCGGCTTGTCGCTGAACTCCGCCTTGATCGTGTAGCCCGGTCCCCCCATGCCGTACGTCCGGGGATCCGGTCCCTTCGTGTTGGGGTCGCCCCCCTGAATCATGAAGCCGGGGATAATGCGGTGGAAGATCGTCCCGTCGTAGACACCATTCTTCGCGAGGTCGACGAAGTTCTTCACGTGGCCGGGCGCCGAGTCGGGGAAGAACTTGATAGTCATGTTTCCGTACTTCGTTTCGATGACGGCCTTG
>MHEK01000042.1 GCA_001803795.1 Nitrospirae bacterium RBG_16_64_22 | reverse complement strand
AGAGAACGCAAAGGAGTGCCAGGGAGTGGAAGACACATCGACCTCTTCGTTCTCTGCACCAGGCAGGTGAGCATCAAAGCCGCCTGAAAAGGTGTTTCTCGGCGGACTCCGCGTCCTCTGTGGTGAGTGAACTGCGGTTCTTAGGATAATGGACTATTTCGACCGTTGCACTCCCCACAAGAAGGGTCTCTTCGCGTTGGCGACGATCCATGCTGTCGAAATTCCTGTCCGGATTCCGGTCGGAAACGACCGGATCTCGGCCGTGTTCCACGTTCCTCAACCGGCGGAGGAAGAACCATTCCGGGCGCCGTGCGTCATCGCGTCCCACGGTCTGGCTTCGTCGAAGGAAAGCGGGAAATACCGGCAGTTGGCCGAGGCGCTCGCGCCCCGCGGAATCGCCCTCCTTCGGTTCGACTTCCTGGGGTGCGGGGCCAGCACCGGAAGGCTTTTGGACACGACGGTCGTTGGCCGCCTCGTCCAGCTCAGGCGGGTCGTCCGGTTCCTCGAGGCTCAACCCTTCTTCGACGGACGGATTGCCCTCATGGGAAGCTCCATGGGCGGGTTCTTGTCCCTCCTATTGGCCGCCGAGGAGCCGCGGGTCCGGGCGGTCGTCACGTGGAGCTCGCCCGCGACGCTCCGCGCGCCGGAAACGGAGGAGGGCCGGCTCAGATCCTGGGGCCTGGGAGATCCATATTTCGAAGAACTGGGGGCGCCCGATGCGCCGCTCGATCCGCCGCGGGGGATTGGGCGGGTCCTCGTCATACACGGCTCGGCCGACGACGTCGTGCCGCCCTCGCACGCGGAAGCGATCTTCGCGAACTCGTCGGAGCCCAAGGAGCTTCGAATCGTTCCCGGCGGCGATCACTCCATGCGGCCGGAGTCGGCGCGGATGGAGGCGATCCGCGCCACGGCGGACTGGATCGAGCGGTTCATCCGGGAGGAATCTCTGTGAGCGCCACAGCCGGCCTTATCGTCATCGGGAACGAGGTCCTCTCGGGGAAGGTCGTCGACGAGCATACCCCCTTCTTCGTCCGGGAACTCCGCGATCTGGGCGTCGAACTCAAGAAGGTTTCGATCATCCCGGATGAAGTGGAAACGATCGGCCGCGAGGTGGCCGCCTTTTCGGCCGCGTTCGACTTCGTCTTCACGACGGGCGGTGTGGGGCCGACGCACGACGACGTGACGATGGAAGGCGTCGCGCGGGCCTTCGGCGTCCCCGTCGAGAGGAACCGGGACCTCGAGCGGATCCTCGTTGCCCATTCGCCGGGCGAGACAATCAAGGCCCAGCTCAGGATGGCGGATCTCCCGGAGGGGGCCGTTCTCCTCCAGCCGGAATCGATCATCTTCCCGATCATCGTCGCGCGCAACGTCTACATCCTCCCCGGCGTTCCCTCCACGGCCCGACGGAAGTTCCTCGCCATCCGGGAGCGATTCCGGGGCCAGGCTTTCTCGCTGACCGTCCTCTACGTGTCGAAGGGAGAGTCGGCGATCGCCGAACGCCTCTCGAAGGTGGCGCGGGAGTTCCCGGAGGTGGCGATTGGGTCTTATCCCCGCTACGACGATGCTGACCACAAGGTCAAGGTGACGGTGGAATCCCGGAGCGCCGACCGGACGCGGGCGGCCGCAAACGCCCTCAAGAGCCTTCTCGGGGATTCCGTCATCCGAACCGAGGGACTGCACCCGTCCGCCGGTTGACACTGACCGTCGAACATGCTAGTTGAACATGCCGGTTGAACGCGATCGACCCCCCCCTCCGGGTTCGCTCGTTTCTCTTGCGTGGAGACCCTTTCCCGAATGCAGACCACCCAGGCCGACCCGGAAATCGCCAAGGCCCTCCAGGAGACATTCAGGACCATCCTCGAGCGGAGCACCGGTGGGGGAGATCGCCGCATCACGCCCGAGAACGTTTACCAGGCCGGCCGGCGGGAGAATCTCGATCTTGTCCTGTCCCTTCAGGACCGGCTCCTTCTTCCGGGAAGTGGACTCGAGGGCCTCGAACACCTGGACGAAGCCTTGGCCCGGTACAAGGAAGGGAAACGGCTCATCGTCCTCCTGGAGCACAAAGGGAACTTCGACGTGCCCGCGTTCCACTTCCTTCTCCGGCGGGAAGATCCTCGTTATCGCCTTCTTCTCGACCGGCTCGTCTATGTGGCGGGTCGCAAGCTGAACGAGGAATCCGAGCTCGTGAGGCGCTTCACGGAAGTCTTCTCGAGGCTCGTCATCGTGCCGAGGCGCGAGATCCCCGCTCCGAAGCCAGGCGAGACGCCCGAGGAAGAGGCCGCCCGGGCGGAGGCAACGACTGAAGCCGTCCGGATCAACCGCGCGGCCTTCCGGAAGATGTTCAACCTCATCGAAGAAGGAGCGATCGTCGGCCTTTTCCCGCTCGGCGGGAGGCCCAAGCCGAATCTCCCCCCCGTCCCGGTCAAGGAGACCACGACGTACCTCAAGCACTTCGACTGGATGCTGTTCATCGGCATGGCGGGGAACACGCTTCCGGTTGGAACCGGGCGGATGGAGGAAGAGATCCCCAGGCGGGACCGGGTCGTCTTCCGGGTTGCTCCGCCCCGGCCGTGCGACGGCTATCTGGAGGAGGCCAAGGCGGCCTACGCGGCCGCCGCCCCGGAAGAGATTGACTTCGAGCAGTTCACGGCCAACCGGATCGTCGCGGAACTCGGCCGCCTGTCGAGCCGCTGAGGAATCCACCGGAGACTTCTTGGTGCGCGGCATCCTCCGTACTGCCCTCGGTCACGGTCGGGAAGCGGCCAGCCGCTACTTCTTCTTGCCCGTCTTTATCGGCTTTCCTGGCGCCATCCCGGGAAACGGCTCATTCATCCACTTCGCCATCAAGCGGCGCGTCTGGTCGAAATCGGAATCCTTCGAAGGAACGACGCCGTTGAAGTTCTTGTTGTTCTTGTAGACCGCCTCGTAGTCGGGGTGCCCCGGCTTCAGGGCGAACAGGGCGTCCTGGACCTTCTTCACGAGCTCGGGATCGAGCCCGGGCCTCGCGATGATCGGAAGCTGAGGAACGGGCTCCGTCTCGCCGATCACCTTGAGATCCTCCTTCTTCACCATCTTTTCGGCCTTTGCCCAGAGCCCCTTCGGAACGGCCGTCACGTCGGCCTTCCTGTCCGCCACATCCATGAGGCAGTTGATGGGGGCCGATCCGAACTTGATCTTGATGTCCGTCTTGGGATTCACGCCGTTCTTCTCCATGAGGTCCATCGGCGCGGGATGGACGGCGAGCCCTCCCTTGGTTGTGAGGAAGGTCTTGCCCTTGAGGTCGGCGATGGCGTTGATCCCGGAATCCTTGCGAACGACGACGACAGCCGCGAATTTGTCCTTCCCGTCCTTGGTCGTTATTCCGACGAGATGGACGTCGACCGTTTTCCTGATCTTGGCGTACTGTGCCGTGGCGACGTAGGCGAAATCATAATATCCGTTCTTGATGTTGTCGAAGACCTTTTCGAACGTGAGCCCCGTCCGGAGCTGGATCTTCATCCCCGTCGCTTTCCGCAGGTAGTCGACGAGCGGCTTCAGCTCCTTGAACTCCTCGACGACGACGCCGCGGGAGAGGTAGCCGAAAACAAGCTCCCCCGGCTCCTTGGGCCACCCTTCGTCTTTTGCCTCGGTTTTCTTGGCTCCGGCCGCCGCG
The DNA here is from genome assembly GCA_001803795.1 of Nitrospirae bacterium RBG_16_64_22. Taxonomy (GTDB): domain Bacteria; phylum Nitrospirota; class RBG-16-64-22; order RBG-16-64-22; family RBG-16-64-22; genus RBG-16-64-22. Next base: position 1,381 of record MHEK01000042.1, on the reverse strand, counting down.
GGCGGGCCGGGCGCCTTGGATGCCCCTTCGGTCTGCTGGGACCAGGCGGGAGAAGGGCCAAAAACCCATAGGAGCGAACAAACCGTCAGAAACCGCGCAAACGCCGCTCTTCCCATCAGATCCTCCATGAATGTGGATCTTCTCCGGGGGGACCAAGCCCTGGGGGCAACTTTTCCTGTGGGGGTTGTTACCAGTATATCAAACCTTTTCCGGACGTAAAGGGGGGCGGGAACATTCCCGTTGCGCCGCGGCTCGGCCCTTCTCTATCATGCGGCGGCCGTCCTTTCGGAACTGGATTTCAATGACCCCAACAACACTTTCTGACGATTCTTTCACTCCCAACGAAAAAAGAACGCTCCTCGGCGTCGCGCTTGCAGCGGGGTTGCGAATCCTCGGGGTCTCTCTCATTCTGCCTGTCTTTGCCCTTTATCAGGACGGGATGAAGGCCTCCCCGGCCGAGATCGGCCTGGCCCTCGGGATCTACTCGTTCACGAACGCCGCGTTCCAGGTCCCGCTCGGATTCCTCTCGGACCGGATCGGCCGCAAGGGGGTCCTCCTTGGCGGGATGCTCGTCTTCGCGATCGGCAGCTTCATGGCGGCCTGGGCGCCGACGATCTGGCTCCTCATCCTTGCGCGGGCGCTCCAGGGGGCCGGGGCGATCGGGGGCGTCGTCTACGCGATGGTGGCGGACGCCGTTCCCGTTTCCAGGCGCCATCGCGCCATGGCCTACCTCGGCATCCCCGTCGGGGCCGCCTTCGTCGGGGGAATGATCCTCGGCCCCCTCCTCGCGGGAGCGTACGGGATCCCCTTCCTGTTCGCCCTGATGGGAGGGCTCGTCCTCGCGTGCGGCTGTTACATCCTCCTCTTTATTCCGGAGCCGGAAAAACACGCGGCTTTCGAGGAAGTCGGCGTCAATCCCCGCGAGATTCCCATTCTCCTCGCCGACCGAGACCTCCTCCGCGTCAATCTGGGCTCCTTCCTCATGAACTTCCTCATGAGCGCCCTGTTCCTCGCGCTTCCGGGTCTTCTCGCGGCGGTCATGCCGATGGCCTATTTCTCCCTTTTTTACCTTCCGCTCGTTCTCGTTGGTCTCGTCGTCATGAGGGTCCTCGCCCGGACGGCCGACCGGAAGGGCGGTCGGGCGATTGCCGTCCCCGCCTTTCTTCTTCTCGCCGTGTCGCCGGTCCTCCTCGGTCTGGCGCCGCGAGGCGCCCTTCTTCCGCTCATCCCCGGCGCGTTATTGTTCTTTTTCTCCATCTTCATCCTCCAATCCGTCCTGCCGGGAATGACGACGAAGATCGCAAGGCCGGCCATCGTCGGCTCGGCCGCGGGCGTCAACCAGATGCTCCAGGCGCTCGGGTCGTTTGCCGGGGCGGTCCTG
>MHEK01000041.1 GCA_001803795.1 Nitrospirae bacterium RBG_16_64_22 | reverse complement strand
TTGCAATGGTGGTCTTTGCAATCGGCATGCTGGCGCTCGCCGCCATGTTCGTTACGCAGGCGCGGAGCAATGTCGCGGCGCGCGGGTTCACGGCGGCCGTGAACCTGGGTCAGGAAGTCCACGAACGGCTCAGGAGCGAACCCTTCGCGAGCGGACAGTTGACCGCAGGTGCTCACATTCCAGATGGAGCATTCCTTCCCGTCAATCCAGTGGACGAGATGGGCACGGCGGGCGGTGCTTTTCCGACGATCTACACCCGCGCATGGGACGTCCAGGACGGCGTCCCCGCCGCGGGCCAGAGAACGATCACCGTGACTGTCGTTTGGACGGACGAGCAGGGAGCGAATCATACGGTCACGCTTTCGGGCATTCGATCGAACTGAGAGGGAGCAATGAGAGTCTCAACGTGGGGCCGAATCGGGGGCGAACGGGGGTTTACGCTGATCGAGTTGATGGTGACGATGGTCGTGGCGCTCCTGACCGTGGCCGCCATGATGGGCGTGTTCAGCGTCGGCCAGCGTCTTTACCGGACGCAGGAGCAGGTCTCGGACACACAGCAGAACGTCCGGGTTTCGACCGACGCGATCGCCCGCGACCTCCGCATGGCCAATTTCGGCCCGTGCGGGGCCGCGGTTCAGAGTTTCGGAGGAGCCATCCAACTCCTCCCGATCACGCATGTGAACGGGGCGGGCGCCACGCCGGATCAGGTGACGATCATGTACGCGGACGGAAACACGGAGATGAACGTCACTCAGCAGATGCCTAGTCAGGCGGCCGCGCTGTTTGTGGACAACGCAACCCAAGTCCAGGAGGATGATATTGTCATCGTGACGAACTGCACAAACAGCGATGTCATACAGGTGACCGGTCCAGCCTGTCTGCCGGGTTGCGGAGTCCCACAATTCGAACACAACGCGGGTGGGTCGCTCAACACGACAAATCAACTCAGCACGAGTTATGGTCCCGGTGCCAAGGTCTACAAGGTCAACTGCGTCCGATACCGGGTTGACATGGTCAACTCCCGGCTTCTCATGGAGAAGGGGGGAAGCGTCTGCCAGACGCCCGGAGGTACGGTGGCTCCGGCGGTCGGTAGTTCGGTTGTCCTGGCGGAGAACGTCGAGGGGCTGGAACTCGCGTACGGCCTTGACACGAACGGGGGCGATGCCGACGGAAACGGATGCAACGACGGCGATGGGACGATCGATACTTGGATCAACGCGTTTTCAGCCGTCGCCGCGACTCAAGCCTGCCAGGTTTCGCAGGTCCGGTCGGTCCGTGTCAACGTGCTTGCGCGAACGGGCACCCCTCAGAAGGATTTCTCGTACGCGGCCACTACGACGATTGAGGACAAGGTCTACGCGACGCCGGTGGGGACTGAGAGCCAGCGTCGGCGCGTGCTGGCAACGGAAGTGAAACCCCGGAACATCGGGCTCTGATCGAGGTTGCCCCACATGCATCCATCTCGGCAATTCACGCCCCAGAATTCTTTGCCCGTCGAGGGGCCGGCGGCGCATGCCGCGCCGGCCCTGAACGAAAGAGGCGCGACGCTCATCATCGCGTTGCTCCTGCTTCTCGTCGTTTCTCTGATCGGCATAGCCGGCATTACCATAGGGACAACGGAGCTTCAGATCGCGGGGAATCAATACCGGGGAACACAGCTCCTGTACGCGGCGGACGCCGGCATCGAGGCGGCCAGATCGCAGGCTGTCGCCCTGGCCCAGGCGCAGGCGAATCCCTACACCCCGTTCGACCCTGGGATCACGGGAAACCTGGCGGCCGCTTCGGGATACAACGTGCTGTATACCGTCAACCCGATCAACCAGGTTAACTCACCGCCGGTCCAGTGCCCGGCGAAGTACACGGGCATCACCGACGTGAAGGAGAACTGGTGCATCGACTTCCGGATCCGGTCCACGGGATCGTCGGCGAATTTCCCCGGGGCGAACATGGTTGTCGAAACGGACGTGGGAGCTCGCTGGACGCCCCCTCAGAGCAGCTAACGCGGCGCGGCCGGAGCTTTGCCAGGCTGGGCCAGAGGAGAAGCCATCATGAAATCGCGCGCCATTAGACTCGTAGTCGTCCTTTCTGCTCTCATGCTTGGGCTGGCCGGACGTCCCGACCCGGTCGAGGCCGTCCCCTTCTATGCCGAGGACGTGGTCGATCCGAACCTTCTTCTTATCGTCGACACCTCCGGGAGCATGACGTTCGACACGTACGGGTGCGCGGGCAGAACGTACGTGTACGCAGGAAATACGTATACTTTGGTGCTGGCTGGAACCTATTGTAATACCGCCGTCTCGACTGTGGGCGACGCGGGCGGGGCGGCCACCTGGGGGGACGGGACAGCCGGCATCGGCGTGGTGGGCGAGACCTACTGGGGGCGCGACCAGGGGACCCCCAACCCTCCAAGCGTGACCCTGGACGGACTGACGAACGACAGCCGTCTTTTTATCGCCAAGGCGGCGCTCAACACGCTCATCCCGAACACGGAGGGCGTCCGGTTCGCCCTGGCGAGGTATTTTCAGACCGAAGGTGCCGCAATCAATCCAAACGCTGACTGGTACAGGATCGGCAATTATGCCAATAACGCTGTGAACAGGGTCACGCTGAACTATGACTGGCCGGCCGACGGTTGCGCGCAGAGCGCGTCGGCGGCAGACGCCGGCAAGCTTCTCGTCAATTTCCCGCTCCCTTCGGACGCGTCGAACGCCAATGTCGCGAGCATTCAGATGTGGATGAACGGGACCGAGAATTTCGGCGCCGGCGACTACGAGATCAGGGCCCGAGGTGCGACGCCGATCGGGGGCATCCTGACCTGGGCGAATTCGTTTTTTACCGCGACGGAGGCCGCCGACACCGCGGCTTGCCGGAAGAACTATGCTCTCCTCATTACGGACGGAAATGAGACCTGCGGAGGCGATCCCGTGGCGGCCGCCACGACCCTCCACAACAACGGCTATGACGTCTTCGTAATCGGGTTTGCCATCGCCCAGGGGCAGGCCAGCATCAACGCCATCGCCGTGGCGGGCGGGACGGACGCCAACGCGGACAACGACGACAACCCGGCAACGGGGAATGCCGCGTTCTTCGCCGGCAATCCGACCGAGCTCCAGCAGGCCCTGACTGACGTCATCAACGCGATCAAGAAGGGGAACTTCGCCCGGTCGGCGCCGGTGGTGTCGTTCGGTCTGGATTCCCTCTACGTGGGCTACTTCGATATGCCCGGTTGGAAGGGCCACTTCGAGAGGTACGCCTTGAGCGACCTGAACACGCCGGCCTGGGACGCCGGGCCGCTTCTCGAGAGCAAGGCCGCTTCGTCGCGGACGATGTACACGGTGCAGGGCGGGAGCCGCGTGGAACTCACGACCGCCAACGCGGGGAGTCTCTCGGCCCTTCTGAATCCGGCACCTGCCGTTGCCCTGAGCTGTGCGTCCGATCCGTCCGCGACGACGGCGGAGATTATCGTGAACTTCATCCGGGACCCCGAGTACTGCAACGGCGCGTTCCGCGGGGCGCGGGCGACGGACAACGACTATACGAACGGGCTGAGCTGGAAGCTCCAGGACATCTACCATGCCGAACCGGCAATCGTGGGCAAGCCGAGCCTGCCGAACAATGAGGCGTCATACATCGCATTTAGAACAGCCCAGGCAAGTCGTCCCACCCGCCTCCTGGCCGGGACGAACGGGGGGACGCTTCACGCCTTCGACGAGAACGGGAACGAGATTTGGTCCTGGATCCCGAACAACCTCCTGGGGAAGCTCCGTGACCTGCGCCAGACGCATCAGTTCTTCGCTGACTCCACTCCGACCGTCGCGGACGTCCAGTTTGACGACCTAAGCTGGCATACTGTTGTGATCGCGGGCGAGCGTCAGGGAGGGGCCTACTATTACGCCCTGGACATTTCCAGCGTTGACAACCCGCAACCGCTCTGGGAGTTCACACACGCCCGGCTCGGGCAGACGTGGTCCCAGCCGGCTGTCACGAATGTGACAGGGTACGGGTGGGTTGCGTTCGTAGGGGGCGGCAGACCTTACAGTGGATCGGGATGCAACCCGACGGACGCCGGATGCGCGACGACGCTCCTGGCGATCAAGATCGAGGACGGATCTCTGGTCAACGGTTCCGTTCCGCAACTGAACGAGTTCAACGTCGGCGACCTTGCGGGCGGAGCGGAGAACGGTCTCGTGGCGCTTCCGTATGTGTACGAGAAAAGCTTCGGATACGGTGACACCGTTCTCATGGGGGATCTGGAAGGACGGCTCTGGAAGTTCGACGTCTCCACGGGGAACGCGAACACGTGGGAGAAGTGCCTGCTTTACGATCCGGACGACAGCGACAACTCGGACAACGGGACGGTAAACCGCAGGCCCGTTTACAAGACTGTGAGCGTCTATAACTGCGAGGGCAAACCGTACGTTGCGTTCGCAACGGGTGACGAAACCCAGCCGGCGAGCACGGAGAAGGAATGGGTCTACATCGTTCCGCTTGGAGACACGGGTGCCTGCCCGACGCCGTCCGGCGGGCAGGAGGCTTTCTGGTTCACGGGAAAGAACGGGGCCGGTGAGCAACTGGCTGCCGCCGAAAAGGTCCTTGGCCGTCCTCTTGTGGTCGGCGGACACATGTACTTCACGACGTATACCTCGACCGATGCTTGCCAGTTGGGAACGGGCAAGCTCTACGACTTGACGCTTTCGTGCGCAGATCCCAGCCAGATTACGAAGGACGTCACCGATTTAGGGATTGGCGTTCCGAGCAAGGTGGTGCTCGGTCCGGGAGGTATTTACTGGGTTGAGAGCGGAGAGCCGCCCGGGGGCCCCGGGGGCGGGAGCGGGATTGAGATCAAGAAGAAAGACATACCGGGATTTCCATCGTCCTATATGAAGTCATGGCGCCAGGTCTACTAGGAGTTCGTCTTTGACCCGAAGGAAACGGAGTGGATGTCTTGCGTTGCTGGCCACGGTCCTGCTGTTCGCCGGGTGCCGCGGCGCGACGGAAGTCGAGCCCAAACCGGGACCGGAGGGGCAGGGGGAGAGGAAAGGACCAGCCGGGCAGGGCGGCGCGGTGCGGGCCACGGAATCTGATCGGGAAGTCGCCAAGCCGAATCAGCGGCCGGTCGTACTGGGGGTATGGATCAAGCCGGATCCCCCGACAGGCTCGGAGCCGATTAAAGCGACCGTCCGCGTTTGGGATAAGGAGGGAGACAAGCTAAGCACGCGGTTTGCCTGGTTCGTGAACGGAGATGCCGTCGACGGCGTCGAAGGCGATGTGTTCCCGCGTGGACGGATCAAGCGGGAAGACACTCTGAAGCTTGTGGTCCAGTCAAACGATGGGAAACAGTTGAGCGAACCGCGTGAGGGTGCCTGGAAGGTCGTGAACGGGCCGCCCGTGATCACGACGTCTCCCCCCGTGACGGCGAGCCTCAAAGAGCCGCTCTATACCTATGCGATTGCCGCACGGGATCCGGACGGGGATGCGGTGACTTTCGTATTGAAGGAAGGGCCTGCCGGCATGACCGTGAATCCCAAAACGGGCCATTTGGCCTGGACGGCCGATAGTGCCAGCCTTGGAGTCAAGCGGCGAGCCGTCGTCGCGGCCAAAGACGAATACGGGGCCGAAACCACGCAGGCGTTCAGCGTGACGGTTTCGGAGCCAAAACCTTAGAGTCAAGATACGGGGAGGGCTCAGACGGGAGGAGCCGGTGGGAGGGGATCCCCCATGCGGAAGATCAAGTTGGTGAAGTGCCGGCTGAGGCAGAACGGAAGCTCGGACGTGGACAACGTCCGGTACGTGGCGCTGGAGGAGTTCCAACTGTGGCGCTACTATATGGAGAAGGCGCACGGGTTTGCCGTCGAGGACCCGGTCGTGTCGTACTGGGTGGACGCGGAGGCATTGATGGAGTGGGCGGAGCAGATCGCCCCGGAACGTCTCGAACCCGTGATCGAGGTCTACTTCTACGCCCATTCCGTCGAGGGAGGGACGACGGTCCCGATCCGGCGCTATCTTTCGGGCGACAACTACTCGGGGTTGCGGGAGCTTCTGCTCCAGCACTACCCGACCCTGCACGCCCCCCACAAAGAGCTTTCGCCGGAGGTCAGGGAGGACAGGGGATACTTCTTGGTTTCCGACGCGGGGACGGCCTGAGAAGACACGGAGACCGGTTGACGGATTAGAGACCGTTGAACTCCTCGATCGAGAGACCGGCTTGGCGGAGGAGCTTTCGCAAGAGACCGAAGCCAAGCTCTCCGTGTTGCGGGACTGAAAGGGTCCAGGGATAACCGGGCTTGGTAAGCATGGCGTGGGAACCCTTCCGCCGCGCGAGCGTCCAACCGGCCTTCTGGAACTTTCGGACCGCCTCGGTTCCGGAACAAAGCCTTAGAGGCTCGGTCACTATACAAGGACCTCGACCGCCTTTGTCCGATCGATCGCGTGTTTTTCTTCCATGACCTCAAGCCAGCCTTCGATCGCTTCCTTGATGTTCGCCAACGCTTCCTGCTCCGTGGTCCCCTGGGACAGGCAACCGGGCAGAGCGGGAACTTCAGCGACAAAGTAGCCGAGTTCGTCACGTTCGATCACGACGTGGAGCTTCATCCGTCGTCCCTCCCCTTGGATAAATTTTTTTTGGTGGACGGTATCCCGATCAGGAATCGGGACGCTCTCCGGGGAGATCCTGGCTGGGTTCGGGAGTTTAATGGTGGAGGGTATGGGGATCGAACCCACGACCTCTAGAGTGCGATTCTAGCGCTCTCCCAGCTGAGCTAACCCCCCAATGGTATTTACTTTATCAAATCTTGGAGAAACCTCCTGCTCTTTTGTTTCTTCAATTCTTTTTCCCTGCGTATCGCTTCGCTCCGATCGGGAAAAGTCTGGCCCCAGACAACGATCCAGGGGCGCCTTGCCTTTGTGGATGTGACCGCGCCCGCGTTGTGACGGATGAGTCTTCCGGTCAAGTTCCTTGTTTGGCCGATGTAGAAGGATCCGTCCTTCTCGCTTTGAAGAACGTAGACGGTGTAGACCTCTTCCATAAGTTCCACGACCTTCCCGATGCAATCGGGACGCTCTCCCAGCTGAGCTAACCCCCCACGTTAAGCTTGTTCCCACGCGTTTCGGTCAATACCTGCCTGTTTGAGTATTTCCTTCAACAGACTGATATCGATGTCTCCGCTTCCATGTGGATTCGGAATGCGGATTTTCTTTGAGCCCTGAATCATGAACTGATGCCTGCCGCCCGAAAAAGGCCCGAAGTATCCCAGCGCCCTGAATTTTCTGATAAGCTCCTTCCTCGAGACGGAAGGCATCTTCAGGTTGTTGTGATTTCCTTGACGCGAATGCCGATGCCCTTGACAACGGGAATGGAGTCCTCGTCCCGCAGCTTGAGAACAAGCCACTCCTCCAGGACTTCGACCAACTCCTTTCTGCATTCCTCGACGTATTTGCCATTCGCCCACACGCCTTCAAAGCCGGGGATTTGGGCAAACCAGGTCGCATCGTCCAGTTTCTTGTACTCCGCCTTTTCAAGCGCCGCCTGGATGTATTCTGTGAACACGACGTCAGTCTCCCGGCCGAATTCGGCGCAGCCCTTTTTTTGCATTATGCCCCATCTGAGTGGAATATTCAAGACCGCCTGATCCACACCCGCCGGCCCTCGGCCCTGATTCGGCCCTCGGCGAAGAGGCGGATGGCCTCGGGATACGCCCGGTGCTCGTGCTCGAGGATTCGCGCCGAGAGGGACTCCTCCGTGTCCTCCTCGGCCACGGCGACGGGGACTTGCAGGATGATCGGTCCCGTGTCGACTCCTTCGTCCACGAAGTGGACGGTGACGCCCGACACCTTCACTCCGTAGAGGACCGCCTGCTTCTGGGCGTGGAGACCAGGAAAGGACGGCAAAAGCGCGGGGTGGATGTTCATGACCCGGCCGGGAAAGCGGCGGATGAACTGGGGGGAGACGATCCTCATGTACCCCGCCAGGGCGACGAGCCCGACGCCGTATTCTTTCAGGCGCTGGGCGACGGCCAGATCGTGCTGGATCCGGTCCGGGAACGACGCGGGGATGATCACCTCGGCGGGGACGGCGCGGGCGCGGGCGCGGTCGAGCGCGTAGGCGCGCGGGTTGTCGCTTATGACAACGGCAACCTCGGCCGGGTAGGCCGGGTCGCGCGAGGCGTCGAGAATCGCCTGGAGGTTGGACCCCCGGCCGGAGCAGAGAACCCCGATTCTCATCCGCTCACCCGGCATAACGGACCCCCCTTCTTCCCCGCACGACCTCGCCGATGACGGAGGGCCGTTCTCCCGTCCGTTCGAGCGCCTTCAGGACGAGCGTGGCGGAGCGGGGCGGCACGGCGAGAATCATGCCGATGCCCATATTGAAGACGCGAAACATCTCCTGTCGGGAGACGCCCCCCTTCTCCTCGATGAGGCGAAACACGGGCTGAGGCGTCCATGCGGACCGGTCGACGACGGCGCCGCACCCGCGGGGGAGGATCCGCGGGAGGTTCTCTGTGATTCCGCCGCCCGTGATGTGCGCGATCCCATGGATGACGTCCCGGCGGACGAGCGGAAGGACGCTTCGGACGTAGATGCGCGTCGGCGCGAGAAGGATGTCGCCGAGCGGCCGGCGAAGTCCCGGGACGCGGTCTCCGACGGAAAGTCCGGCGGTTTCGAAGAGGACCTTCCGGGCGAGTGAGTATCCGTTGCTGTGAAGCCCGGAGGACGGAAGGCCGACAAGGACGTGGCCGGGACGGATCTTTCGCCCGTCGATAATCCTCTTCCGTTCGACCACGCCGACGGCGAAGCCCGCGAGGTCGTACTCTCCCGGCGGATAGAAGGACGGCATCTCGGCCGTTTCGCCGCCGAGCAGGGCGCAGGCGGCCTGCCGGCAGGCGGCGGCGATTCCCTTGATGATCGCCGCGCCGGTCTCCCGGTCCAGCCGGCCGGTGGCGAAATAGTCCAGGAAGAACAGCGGTTCGGCGCCGAGGGTCAGGATATCGTTCACGCACATGGCGACGAGGTCGATGCCGACCGTATCGTGGCGGCCGGTCGCGAAGGCGATCTTGAGCTTTGTCCCGACGCCGTCGGTTCCGGCGACGAGAACGGGTTCCTTGTAAGCCTTCGGGAGAGCGAAGAGCCCGCCGAAGCCGCCGATCCCTCCGATGACGCCGGCGCGCCTCGTCGCGCGGGCAAGGCCCGAGATCCGGCGGGCGAACCTGTTTCCGGCTTCGATGTCGACGCCGGATCCCTTGTAGGTGAGCCCCCGATTCACGAGATCTTCTCGTCGGCGAGCGATAGAGTGTCCAGCGCGATCCGGGCCGCGTCCTGTTCGGCTTCCTTCTTGTTTCTCCCCGTCCCGGTCCCCCGGCGGACGCCGTCGACGACGAGATCGACGCGGAAGGTCTTCGCGTGGTCGGGCCCCTCTTCCTCGACGACGCGGTAGACGGGGAGGCCGAGCCCGCGCGCCTGGCACAGCTCCTGGAGGGATGTCTTGAAATCCCTCCGCCCCAGGAGACCGGGTTCGGCCAGAACGGGGAAGAAATGCGCCTCGACGAGCCGGCGGGCCGCATCGATACCCCCGTCCATGTAGACGGCCCCCAGGACGGCTTCGAAGGCGTCAGCCAGGAGCGATTTCTTCTCCCGTCCGCCCGAAAGCTCCTCGCCTTTCCCTAGACGGAGCAGAGGGCCGAGCCCAAGGGCGCTTCCAATCGTCGAAAGGCTCGTCTCGGAAACCAGAAGGGATCTTGTCTTCGAAAGGTCTCCCTCGGTGGCGTCCGGACGCTCCGCAATCAGCATGTCGCTCACGAGGAGGTCGAGGACGGCGTCTCCCAGGAACTCCAGCCGTTCGTTGGGACGGACGGACTCTCCCCTGTGCTCGTTCGCGTAGGAGCTGTGCGTGAGGGCTTCAATGTAGATATCTCGGTCCTTGAAACGGTGGCCGAGGCGGTCCTCAAGGGCGTCCAGGCCGCCGTTGTTCTCCCACGGATCGGCGTTCATGCGAGGTCGGGGCGGCGAAAGATAAGACAGGCGTTGGTCCCGCCAAACCCGAATGAATTGGAAAGGGCGCAGTCGATTTTGGCCTGCCGCGCCGTGTTTGGGATGGTGTCGAGGTCGCACGCGGGGTCAGGGTGTTCCTGGTTGATCGTCGGAGGCAGGATCCCGCGGTCGATGGCGAGGACGGAGAAGATGGCCTCGATGCCGCCGGCCGCGCCGAGAAGGTGGCCGGTCATCGACTTCGTGCCTCCGACGGCGAGCTTGCGGGCGTGGGCGCCGAAGACCTCCTTGATTGCGTGGATCTCGATGGAGTCGGCGAAGGTCGACGTGGCGTGGGCGTTGATGTATCCCACCTGGTCGGCCTGGATACGGGCATCCTCGATCGCGCGCCGCATGCAACGAACGGCCCCCTCCCCATCGTCGGGCGGGGCCGTGATGTGGTAGGCGTCCGCCGTCGCGCCGTAGCCGATCACCTCGGCGTAAATCTTCGCCTCCCGGCGGACGGCGCGTCCCCATTCTTCGAGGATGACGATGCCGGCCCCCTCTCCCATGACGAAACCGTCCCTGTCCCGGTCGAACGGGCGGGACGCGTGGGTAGGATCGTCGTTGCGGCGGGACAGGGCCTTCATAGCCGCGAAGCCGCCGATCGCGAGGGGCGTGATGGTGGCCTCGGTCCCGCCGGCGATCATGACGTCGGCCTCGCCGTGCTGGATCAGGCGCGCCGCGTCGCCGATCGAGTGCGTCCCCGTCGAGCAGGCCGTGACGGCGCAGGAGTTCGGCCCCTTGGCGCCGAAACGGATCGAGATCTGGCCGGAGACGAGATTGATGATGACCATCGGGATGAAGAAAGGCGAGATCCGCCCGGGGCCGCGCGTCCTGTACACCTCGTGGTACTTCTCGATCGCCTGGAGTCCGCCGATTCCCGCGCCGACGTGCACGCCGACCCGGTCCGCCTCGCCCGCGCCGAACGCGAGGCGGGCGTCGTCCACGGCCATCTGGGACGCCGCGAGCGCGTAGTGGATGAACGTGTCCATCTTCTTGATCTCTTTGGCGTCGATGAAGCCGGCGGGATCGAAGTCCTTGACCTCGGCGGCGATCTGGCAGTTGAAGAGGGTTGGATCGAAGCGTGTGATCCGCCGGACGCCCGATTCTCCACGGACGAGGGCGGACCAGGACTTCTCGACGCCCAATCCGAGGGGGGTGACGAGACCCAGGCCCGTGACGGCGACGCGGCGGCGTTTGGCGGACTGGTCCATGCGGGGAAGCCGGGAGGTGGAAAAGCCCTCAGGCCGACCGTTTCTCGATGTAGTCGACGGCGTCCTGGACTTTGGCGATCTTCTCGGCCTCTTCGTCGGGGATCTCGATTCCGAACTCTTCCTCGAAGGCCATCACCAGCTCGACGGTGTCGAGGGAGTCGGCGCCCAGATCCTCCACGAAAGAAGCCTGGGGCGTGATGTCCTTGTCCTCGACGCCGAGCTGCTCGGCGATAATCTTCTTGACGCGTTCAGCGATGGCTGCCATGGGTCTCTTCACCTCCTGATTGGGTCCTGATTGGGAAAAGGGTTGCGCCCGGTCTGTTGCCAGAGGGCCTTGCTACATGTACATCCCGCCGTTGACGTGGAGGACCTGCCCCGTGACGTACGACGCGTCATCCGAGGCGAGGAACGAGACGGCCAGGGCGACGTCGTCGACGGTCCCCAGCCGGCCCATCGGGATCTGGGCCATCAGGGTCTTGCGGGCTTCTTCGGGGAGGGCCTGGGTCATGGCCGTGTCGATGAATCCCGGGGCGACGGCGTTGACCGTCACGCCCCGCTCGGCGTATTCCCGGGCGACCGTCTTGGTGAAGCCGATGAGCCCGGCTTTGGAGGCGGCGTAGTTGGCCTGTCCGGCGTTCCCCATCACGCCGACGATCGAGGCGATGTTGATGATCCGGCCGTACCGCTGTTTGGACATGCCCCGGATCGCCGCCTGTGTGCAGAGGAACGCCCCCTTGAGGTTCACGTTCAGCACGGCGTTCCATTCGTCGTCCTTCATCCGCACGAGAAGGTTGTCCCGCGTGATCCCGGCGTTGTTGACGAGGATGTCGAGGCGGCCCATGGTCGACACGGCCTGGGAGATCATCTCCTTCACCGAGCCGCCGTCCGCCACGTTGGCGGAGAGTCCGAGCGTGCGCGTGCCGTGGGCGGCGATCTGGGCGGCCGTGGACGCGGCCGCCTCCTGCTGGATATCGGCGACGACCACGCCGGCTCCACGCGCGGCGAGGAGGTCCGCGATCGTCCGGCCGATCCCCTGGGCGGCCCCCGTGACGAGGGCGACTTTTCCTTCGTGCGTCTTGGGCATGGATGTCATATCGTCTCCGAAGCGCGCATGATATTAGTCAAAGTTCCGGCGGATTTCAAGGCACATCTCCCAAAAATCACGTTTTCCCGCGGTCAACGGGAAAGGCGATCTTTCAAGGACTTGAGGCCTTCGAGCCCTGAGACGGAGAGGACCTCGGCTTCCGGCAGGATCCGTTTCACCAGCCCGCCGAGGACCCTGCCCGGGCCGATCTCGACGAACAGGCGGCATCCCTCTCGGCCCATTAGCCGGATCGACTCGTCCCAGCGGACGGCGGACGTAAGCTGGCGGAGGAGGGATGACCGAATCTCTTCGGGGTCCGTCAAGGGTGCGGCGTCGGCGTTGTTGATGAGGGGGATCCTAAGCCGCGCGAGGGGGAGGGCGGCGATGAGGGGAGCGAGAGCGTCCGCCGCGGGCCGCATGAGGGCGCAGTGGGACGGCACGCTGACGGGGAGCGGGACGACCTTTCTCACTCCCCGGTTCTTGAGCGCCTGGACGCATCGGTCGACGGCGGCGCTCGCGCCGGCGATGACGATCTGACCGGGGGCGTTGAAGTTGGCGGGCGTCAGGACGTCGCCGCGGGCCGCGTCCCGGCAGGCGGCCTCGACCGTTTCCCGGTCCGCGCCGAGGACGGCGGCCATCTTTCCCTCTCCGGGGGGAACGGCGTCCTGCATGGCTTTTCCGCGCGCCCGGACGATCGCCAGCGCGTCGGAGAACGACATGCCTCCCGCCGCGAAGATGGCCGAGTACTCGCCCAGGGAATGGCCGGCCACGGCAACGGGAGGGGAGGGGAACTCTCCGACGGCGGCCCACACGGCCGCGCTCACGGCGAGGATCGCGGGCTGTGTGTTGGCCGTCCTGTTGAGGTCCTCTTCCGGGCCTTCGAAGCAGAGCCGGGAAAGCTCGAAACCGAGGACGCGATCGGCTTCGTCGAAGACTGACCGGGCGGCGGCATTCTCCAGGAACAGCTCGCGGCCCATCCCGACGTGCTGTGACCCCTGGCCGGGGAAAATCAGGGCGTATGGAGTGGGACGGTCAGCCATGAAGATTCCAAAGTGCAATTGGAAATTGGAAATTGGAAATTGGAAATCGCAAATCGAGAGAGCAAAGAGCAACAGAGGCTCGGTTGGTTTTCGGATTTACAATTTGAAATTTCCAATTTCCAATTTCCAATCGTTGGTCTCTACTTATTACCATCTCACCACCGCCGATCCCCACGTGAGCCCGCCGCCGAATGCCTCGAAGAGGACGATTTCTCCTTCCGACAGGCGATGCTCGCGGACGGCCTCGTCCAGGGCGATGGGAATGGACGCGGCCGACGTGTTGCCGTACCGGTCGAGATTGACGAAAACGCGCGACATCGGCAGGCCGAGCCGCTTGGCCGTGGCCTGGATGATCCGCATGTTGGCTTGGTGGGGGATCAGGAGCGCGATGTCGGATGCGTCGAGATGGTTGGCCTCCAGCGCTTCCCGCGCGGCTTGTTCGAGCGTCCGGACGGCAACGCGAAACGTTTCGTTTCCCTTCATCCGGATCGTCTGGGGGCGCGGGGCGGTCTTCGCCGCGCGAACTTGATCGAGGGCGGTCATCGGCCCCCCTCCAGCGATGGACCCGACGCTCGGGACGTTGAGGAGCTCCCATTGCGAACCGTCCGCGTGGAGATGAACCGACAGGATGCCGTGCTTCGTGGAGTCGGCGCGGAGGACGACGGCGCCGGCGCCGTCTCCGAAGAGAACGCAGGTCGAACGGTCCGTCCAATCGACGATCCGGGAGAACAGTTCCGCGCCGATGAGCAGGACGGTGCGGGCGGCGCCGGTCTTGATGTACTGGTCCGCGACGGAGAGGCCGTAGATGAATCCCGAACAGGCCGCCGAGATGTCGAAGGCGGGGCCGGTTCGGGCGCCGAGACGGTCCTGAACGAGGCAGGCCGTCGCCGGGAAGAACATGTCGGGCGTCGCCGTCGCGACGAGGACGAGGTCGATGTCGCGGGGCTTCACGTGGGCGGCGCCGAGGGCGAGCCGGGCCGCCCGCAGGGCGAGTTCGGACGTGGTCTCGTCCGGGCCGGCGATCCGCCTTTCCTTGATCCCCGTCCGCTCCGTGATCCATGCGTCGGTTGTGTCGACGAGCTTCGCGATGTCGTGGTTCGTGAGCACACGGGCCGGGACGTACGAGCCGGTCCCGATGATTCGCGACCGCTTCATGCCGGAATCGTGCCCTGCGGGGAGGGGGAGCCGCTCGCGTCGCCCGGCGGAGCGGAGGCGGGGACGTAGCGGGCGAGCCACTCCACGATCCGCTCGTTGAGGTTCGCTCGGGCCAGCCCCTCGGCCACGCGGAGGGCGTTGCCGATGGCCTTGGCCGATGAGCGGCCGTGGGAGATCACGACGATGCCCTTGACGCCGAGAAGAGGAGCGCCGCCGTATTCCGAGTAGTCCACGCGGCGATGAAACGCCTGGAATACGGGCTTGAGAATCGCGTACCCCACTCGATGACGGACGCTCCTCTCGATTTCCCGCGTGAAGAAATGGTTGAGAGAGTCGGCCAGACCTTCGCTGATCTTGAGCGCGACGTTGCCGATGAACCCGTCGCAGACGACGACGTCCGCGGTGCCCTGGAAGACGTCCCGCCCTTCGAGATTCCCGACGAAGGGAAGGCCCGAACTCCCGAGCAGGCGGTGGGCCTCGCGGGTGAGGTCATTGCCCTTGACGGCTTCTTCGCCGATCGACAGGAGGCCGACGCTCGGCTCGTACGTTCCGAACTTCCACCTCGCGTACGCGGAGCCCATGACGGCGAAGTGGAGGAGGTGCTCGGCCTTGCAGTCGATCGTGGCGCCCGCGTCGATCAGGACGGAATGGCCGTTTTGATGGGGGACGAGGGCTGCGATGGCCGGGCGCTCCACGCCGGGAAGCGTCCCCAGGACGACGGTCGCGGCGGCCATCGTGGCCCCCGTGTGACCGGCCGAGACGACGGCGGCCACGTCGCCTTCTTTGAGGGCATCGATCGCGACGCGGATAGACGCGTTGCGCTTGCGGCGAAGAGGCGTCGCGGAGGGTTCATCCATCCCGACGACTTCCGATGCGGCGCGGATCTCGATGGAAGCGCGGATTCCTCGGGCGGCCGTCTCGGCGGCGAGGCGCTCCGGGTCGCCGAACAGCACGATGTGCGACGACGACGAGCGCAGGGCGAGGGCTGCCCCTTCGACCGCTGCCGCCGGCGCGAAGTCTCCGCCCATCGCATCGAGCCCGATGCGGAGGGGCGGGTCATTTTCGTTGGGCCACATATCGCGCGCCGCCAATGCGCCGGCACCGGGAGAGGTCAGATTTCTTCGACCGGGACGACTTCCCGCCCCTTGTAGGTCCCGCAGTTTCCGCAGACGTGATGGGGGAGCTTCGGCTCCCGGCACTGCGGGCAGACGGATATGCCGGGCACCGCGAGCTTCTTGTGCGTGCGCCTCTTGTCGCGGCGGGATTTCGAGATCTTATGCTTGGGATTTCCCATGAGATTGCTCCTTTTTCTTCTTCGGTCCGCTTTGGGACCGTTTCGCGTGACTCGGTTCCGGTTTCATCAGCGCGGCGAGCGCGCTGAACGGCGATTCGCCGCGGTCTGCGTGCCCCGCGCACGGGGCCTCGTTCAGGTTGGCTCCGCAGACGGGGCAGAGACCGCGGCAGTCTTCCCGGCAGACCGGCGACATCGGAAGAGAGAGTTGGACCTGCTCATAGACCAGGTCCGCGAGGTCGATCTCCTCGTTCCGATAGGCGGCAATGTTCATCTCCTCGCCCGAGAGGAGATGAACGCTGTCGGGGGCCGAGCCGGCAATCGAATCGGCCGGCACGAATTCGAGCCGGACCGCGGAGGCCACGGGGACGGGAAATTCCGTCAGACACCGGCCACACTGGCATTTAACGCCGACCGAAACGCGGCCTCGCACCCGGACAGTCGTCCCGACCCGGTTCATCTCCAACTCGTATCGGGCCGGGGCGGGAAACCAGCATGGATCGCCCTCCGCGCGCGAATCCGGCTGGATCGTCTCCTGGCCCGAGATCGACAGGCCCTCGTCCGGGATGTCGACGATCTTGATTCGCATCAGATCCTCCCGGGCGGGTCTCAATCAAGGGGGCCGGCGCTCGGGAACCCTTGTTTGCCGGGTCGGCTGGGTGGGATTCTGTGCCGCCTAACAGTCAGATATTGCGTGCAAAGTTGCCGAATTATAGGGAGGGGAATCGCGGCTGTCAAGGAGATTGGGGGGGATGATGATTCGATTCACGCGGGGTCGATTGCTCCGGCCGCCCGGCGTCCCGGGCCCGCGGAACAGCCCCGGACATTCACAACATGTTTTAGGTTTGGTTATTCAACCTGTTGACTTCGCAAGACCCAGGTTGTATGTTTTGACAGGAATGCGGCGTGTGGGTCTTGGTTAAAACAGAATGCGGCCGATCCTTGTCTCGGCCTGCCTCGTTGGCAGGCGTTGCCGGCATGACGGAGATCACTGCGAAGTCTCCGGGCTTCGTGAGAAGCTCCTCATAAGCGGCTGTGAGATCGTCGCTCTCTGTCCGGAGGAGGCGGGAGGACTCCCGACTCCTCGTTTTTCCGCCCGGATCGTGGGCGGCGGAGGGGGCCCCGTCATCGACGGCAAGGCGAGGGTCCTTTGCCTCGACGGAACCGACGTGACGCGCGCGTTCGTGCGGGGGGCCGAAGAGGCCGCTCGTCTCGCGAGTGTTTCGGGAGCGGGGCTCGCGATTCTGAAGGATCGGAGCCCCTCATGCGGGGTGCGCGAGATCTGGCGCGAGGGGGAGGTAGTCGCGGGAGAGGGCGTGACGACGGCGCTCCTCAGGCGCCGCGGGGTTCGGGTCATGACGGCGGACGAGTGGTCTGTTGATTCCGATTCGCGATGAGAATCCCGTTCATATCGTCCCCGTCGTCACGATCGGGATCCTCGCTGTCAATATCGCCGTCTTCCTGCTCGAGATTGCGTCGCCGGACGGGGGAGAGGGAATCATCCGCCGATTCGGCGCGGTCCCGTTTCGTCTCGCTTTTGGAGGGATCGGATCCCTGGCGGACTATGTGACCGTCGGGACGTCCATGTTTCTTCATGGCGGCCTGTTCCACCTGGCGGGGAACATGCTCTTCCTGTGGATCTTCGGAAACAACGTGGAGGAGCATCTGGGGAGCGTCCGGTTTCTCCTCTTCTACGGATTTTGCGGCGCGCTGGCGGCGGCGGCCCACATCATCTCGGCGCCGGGATCGGTCATTCCGATGATCGGGGCGTCCGGGGCCGTGGCCGGAGTCATGGGAGCATACGTGATTCTGTTCCCGAGGGCGCGCATCGTGACGCTGGTTTTTCTGGGGTTTCTGGTTCAGATGGTCCGTCTGCCGGCGGTCCTGTGGATCGGCATCTGGTTCCTCATCCAGTTTCTGAGCGCGGTCGCGGGCGGTTCGGGCGAAGCGGGGGGCGTGGCCTGGATGGCGCACGTGGGAGGATTTGGAGCAGGTCTCGCGGTCATGTCGGCGGAACGCTTTCTCTGTCCCCGCCGCGAAGCGGCTGTGGTGTAATCGTACGATATCCGGAGGGGGTATGGTTGTTCGCTGTTCTTCATGCGGCGTAAAGCTTAAGATCGACGAATCGAAGATCCCCGGGGCCGGGGCAAAGGTGCGGTGTCCCAAGTGCCAGACGGTATTCCCGGTGACTCCGGCGGAGACCCGGCCGGAAGCGAAGGAAGCTCCTCCGCCTCCCCCGGTTCGCGAAGAGCCCTCTCCGGCGGTCAGCCGGCCGGAGCCGTCCGCGGCGGCGCCCCCGCCCATCGTCGAACGGCCCGTCGCCGCGCCCGAGGCGGCCCGCCGGTTGACCGACCTCCCGAACAGGAAGGTCGTCGTGGCGGTCGAGGATGAGGAAACGGCCCTGAAGGTGGCGGGGGTCCTTTCGGGCGCCGGGTTCAGTCCGGTCGCCGCGGGCGACGGTCTCGACGCGGTTGTCCGGATCGAGCGGGAACGGCCCGTCGCCGCGGTCCTGGGCGTGTCTCTCGGCAAGGTGCTCGGGGTCGATATCTGCGAATACTTCAAGGCCGACCCGGAGACGAAATCGATCGTTCACGTCCTCGTGCCTTCGGCGTACGACGCCACCCGCTACACGCGTCCCGCGACGGATCTCTACTCGGCGGACGCGATGGTGGGGAGCGGCGAGATCGAGAAGCGGTTGGTGGAGAAGTTGTTCGGGGCTCTGGGAGTCGGCGTTCAACGGGAGCGGATCGAGGAGCCGGCGCGAATTCCGACGGCCCGGGCGGAACCGCCGCCGGTCGCCGCGACGCCTTCCCTCGTCTCGGCGCCTCCCGCTCCTCCGCCCCATCCTCCCGCTCTGGAGATCCCGGTTGAACAGTCGGAAGGGGTGGCGCGGGCCCGGCGGCTGGCGCGAACGATCCTGTCCGATATTGCGCTGTACAATCCCAAGATGGTAGAAGAGAGCATTCGGAGCGGCTCTTTTCGGGAGGCTTTGCGGGTGGAGATTCAGGAGGGGAAGGATCTCTATGGCTTGCGGATTAAGGAAGATGTCCGCGCCCTTGGTGATTTTTATGAGGAAGCGGTTTCCGAATTTATCGAGAAACGCCGTCGAGCGGCAGGGTAGCAACGAAAGAGTTGGACTTGACATTCTGGTTTCATCCCTCTAGCATAACCGCTGGATAAGTCAGATATACGGGGCGTAGCGCAGCCTGGTAGCGCACACGGTTCGGGACCGTGGGGTCGAAGGTTCAAATCCTTTCGCCCCGACCAGTTTCCCGCTTTCTTGAGGTTTATGGTCCATGACCCGATAAGACTTGGGACAGGCCTTCGGAGGCAGCCGCGGCATGGATTGCGGCCGATCCTCCCGGGACGGGCAAAACCTGGCGGAGGGGATGGCTGTGGGTTGGGCAAACTCAGATGAGGATCTGGCCCGCGAAATGATTCTTGGTTCCGGCCAGAAGACGTCTGAACAACCGGCGGACGCGGAATGGGACGGGGCCGGAAACGCCGATCACGCCGAATCCGCCAGCGAGGAGGAATGGGCCCCGGCGACGCGCGCGGCATCGGACGGGGACGAGAGTCCGCGCGGTTCCCCCGACGCGTTGAAGATCTACCTGCGGGAGATCCGCAAAGCCAAGCTCCTCACGTTCGAGGAGGAGCAGGACCTGGGACGGCGCATCCGGGCGGGGGACGTCGAAGCCCGGCAGCGGATGATCGAATCGAACCTCCGTCTCGTTGTCAACATCGGAAAGCGGTACATCGGCCGGGGACTTCAATTCCAGGACCTGATCGAGGAAGGGAACCTGGGGCTGATCAAGGCGGTCGAAAAGTTCGAATACGAGCGGGGGCTTCGGTTTTCGACGTACGCTTCCTGGTGGATCCGCCAGGCAATCGAGCGGGCCATCGTCAATCACGGCCGAACGATCCGTCTTCCGGTTCATATCAACGAGCTCCTGAATACGATGATCCGCGCGACGCGCAGGCTGGCCCGCGATCTCGGGCGGGACCCGACGGTGGAGGAGGTGGCGCAGGTCCTCAAAATCGGCCCGGACGCGGTCAGGGACCTTCTCGGAAAGGCGAACCGGACGCTCTCGCTGGACATGGCGGTGGGAGACCGGGAGGAAGGCTCGCTGGCCGATACCATCGAGGATGTCCAGAGCCAGTCTCCGATCGCCGCCGTGGAGGAAAGCCGCCGGCAACAGTGCCTTCGGGAATGGATCAAACAGCTTCCGGAGAACGAGCGCCGGGTCGTGATCCGCCGATTCGGGCTGGTGAGCGGCGAGGCCGAGACGCTCCAGGTCATCGGCGAGCGCCTGGGAATCACGCGGGAGCGGGTCCGCCAGATCGAGGCGTCGGGGCTCAAGAGACTGAGAGCCATCTCGCAGAGGGCGCGGATCACACCGGCGTCCATACTCTAGCCCGGACTATTAATCCAAGCTGGGAGGGAGGGTTCATTGCTGGAACGGAAACCGGTCGACTTGAAGAGCCTCATCCGCGACATCCCGGATTTTCCCAAGAAAGGGATCCTCTTCCGGGACATCACCACTTTGCTCAAGGACAAGACGGCGTTTCAGAAGGTCGTTCAGCGGTTCGCGTCATACTACGAGGACGAGGAGATCGACAAGGTCGTCGGCATCGAATCCCGCGGGTTCATTCTGGGGGCACCGCTTTCCTTCCTGCTGGCGGCGGGGTTCGTTCCCGTGCGGAAGCCGGGGAAACTGCCCGCCGACATCCACGAGGTGAAGTACGAGCTCGAGTACGGGTCGGGGACGCTCGCGGTCCATCAAGACGCCATCGCCAAGGGAGAGCGCGTTCTCCTGGCGGACGATCTTCTCGCGACGGGGGGAACGATGGCCGCCGCCGTCGAGCTGATCCGGAAAATGGGCGGCGTGATCGTCGGCGTCGCTTTTCTCGTCGAGCTGGGAGACTTGGGCGGCCGCAAGAAACTTCCCGGCATCGACATCGTTTCGATGGTCACGTACTGATTCAGCCGACGTTCGATTCCACGCAATCCTCGCGTTTCGGCCCCTGTTTCGAGGCCCGGCCGGCCGCTCTCCTGTATGAAGACGACTGGCTGATGGCGTTCGACAAGCCGGCCGGTCTGCTCGTCCATCCGACGTTTCCGGACGGACGGCCGACGCTCATTGACCAGGCGCGTCTGGTCTGTTCGGACGCGACGCTCATGCATCGTCTTGACCGGGAGACGTCCGGCGTCGTTCTCGTTGCCAAGTCGCCAAAGGCGACGCGGTGGCTCGCCAAGGCTTTCCAGAAGAGAACGATCCAAAAGAATTATCTGGCCGTTGTCCACGGGGTCCCGCCGGAGCCGACGGGAACGATCGACGCCCCTTTGGGTCAGGCGGAGGGTTCGGAAGTCAGAATCCGGAGGGCGGTTGTTCGAACGGGGGGCGAGAGGGCCGTGACGGGTTTCCGCGTCCTCCAGAGCTTCGGCGGGTTTTCTCTTCTCGCCGTGAAGCCGTACACGGGCCGGCTTCACCAGATCCGCGTGCACCTTTCGTTTCTAGGCACCCCGGTCGTCGGCGACAAGATCTACGGGAGCGACGAGAGGGAATTCATCCGTTTTATCGAGACGGGGATGACGCCCGAGATGGAGGCGCGCCTTCTTCTTGCGCGGCACGCCCTTCACGCCGCCCGGGTCGAATTCCTCCACCACAACCTGCGGAGAGACGTCGAGATCGCCGCGCCGCTTCCGGAAGACATGCGGGAGTTCGTTCGATGCCGAGGTGGAAACCCCGAGGCCGCGGGATCGATGGAGGGGTAGATCTCCCTTTCTTCAGCCTAAAAACCGCAGTTCACTCACCGCAGAGGACGCGGAGTCCGCGGAGGAACATCTTTTCGGGCGGTTTCGATGCTCACCTGCCCGGTGAGGTCGATGTGTCTTCCAATCCCTTGAACTCCTTTGCGTTCTCTGCGTGCTCCGCGGTTCAACTGCTTTTTCTAGGTTCAGTCATTTCTGCGGCGCGGGGGGTCCCGGGGGCGCCTGGGGCTTCTCGCCGTTGTTTCCCTTCTCGGGCCCCTCGGCCGTTTTTTCGGCGGGTTTTTCCTTCTGCTTCTCGGCCATTGCCGTCAGCCGGTCGAGGACGGTCCGGTTGATCGTCCCTTCGGGGAACTGCCCGTCCGTTCCGCGCTCGCCCGCCGTCCGTCCCATCAGGATCTCGATCCCCTGCTCAACGTGGTCGATCGCGTAGATGTGGAACGATCCGGCGGCCACGGCGTCCACCACCTCGTCCTTGAGCATGAGATGTCTGATGTTGCGGCGGGGGAGGACAACGCCCTGCGTTCCGGTCAGCCCTTGTGCTTTGCACACTTCGTAGAATCCTTCCACCTTCTCGTTGACCCCGCCGATCGGCTGGACCTCGCCGTGCTGGTTGATGGAGCCGGTCACGGCCAGGTCTTGGCGAAGAGGAATCTCCGTGATGGACGAGAGGAGAGCGTACAGTTCGGCGGCGGAGGCCGAGTCCCCGTGGACCTCTCCGTAGGTTTGCTCGAAGGTGAGCGTTCCCGTGAGCGAGAGGGGCTTCTCCTGCGCGTAGCGGCCGCCAAGATAGCCGGTGAGGATCATCACGCCCTTGCTGTGGGTCCTCCCCGACATCCGCACTTCGCGCTCGATGTTGACGACGCCGGCGCGCCCGAGATGGGTGCGCGCGGTGATCCGCGTCGGGCGGCCGAAGGCGTAGTCCCCCAGGTCGAAGACGGAGAGGGCGTTGACCTGTCCGACGGCCGTTCCTTCGACGGTGACGAGGAGGGTTCCCTCTTCGTACAACTCCTGGATCTTCTCCTCGATCAGGTTGGAGCGGTAGAGGCGCTCGTCGACGGCCTTCCGGACGTCCTCGCGGGTCACGACCGTCCGGTTCCGAGCGCGGGCCCAGTGGGATGCCTCGCGGACGATGTCGGCGCTCTCCGAAAAACGAAGGGAGATCTTGCCCCGGTTCTCGGCCTGGCGGACCTCGTGAGAGATGAGCGCCGCGACGGCGTCGCGGTCGAAGGGGAGGGTCCCCTCCTGCGCCGTGGCCCGCGCGATGAACCGGGCGTAGGCGAGAGCGACGTCGGGCGTGCATCGCGCCTCGTTGTCGAAGTCGGCCTTGACCTTGAAGGCTTTGGCGAAGTCCTCGTCGTAGAGCCGGAGGAGATAGTAGAGCAGCGGGCTTCCGGTCAGAATGATGCGAACGTGGACCGGAATGGGTTCGGGTTTGATGCCGCCCGTCGCGATGAATCCGTAGAGCTCGCCGATGTCCTCGATCTTGATCTCGTTCCTCTTGATGATCCGCTTGAGGGCGTCCCAGGAGAACGGCGACCGCAGGACGTCGAGAGCGTTGGCGACGAAGAATCCTCCGCTGGCGCTCAGAAGAGATCCAGCGCGGATCATGGTGAAGTCGGTGTAAAGGGCGCCCAGGCGCGACTTCTTTTCGATCCGGCCGATCATGTTGTTATAAGTGGGGTTCGTCTCCTCGACGAGGGGGGCCCCTTTGGATTCGGAGTGATCGACGAGGACGTTCACGCGGTACTTGACGTCGAACCGCTTCGGCTCGATCGCTTCGATGCCGGGGATCTGGATGGGCGATTCCTCCTGGGGGAGGAAGTCCTTGTAGTTTTCGAGGACGTCCGTATGGATTTCACGGATGTGGTCGACGACCTTGGGGGTATCCGGATACTTGCCGGCCAGCGCGTCGATCCGGTGCTCGGTCGCGTAACGGACGACCGATTCGTCGAGCTGTTGAACGCGAGCGTTGGCCTCCTCGCGGAGCCGGCGCATCTGGCCGACGAGGGTCCGGATGTCCTCGCTCAGTTCCTTTTCCTTCGTCTGGATGTCGCGCCGGGTCGCCTCGTCGAGCTTCTGGAACTCCTCCGGCTGGATCGGCTTCCCCTTGTGAAGGGGAACGGCGAAGATGCCGAGCCGCGTCGAATTGATCTGGAAACCGAAAAGCTGGGCCTTGCGCTCGAGGTCGGCGATGAGGGCGTCCCGGAGCCGGTTGAAATCCTCCTCGATCTTGTTCCGCTGGGTTTCGTAGTCCTTGCTCTGGAAGACCTTCGGGATCTCTCCCTTGAGGTCGTCGATCAGCTTCTCGATCTCGCGGGCGAACTCCCGGGCCTTGCCGGACGGGAGGGACAGGGCCTTCGGCTGGTCGGCCGCCTTGAAGTTGTGGACGTAGCACCAGTCGGGCGGGGCCGGCCGGCCGGCGGCGATCTTCCGGATCATCGTCCGCACGATCGAGCTTCGTCCCGTGCCGGGGGCGCCGCAGACGAAGATGTTGAATCCCTGGTCCTCGATTCCGAGGCCGAATTCGACGGCGCGGACGGCGCGGTTCTGACCGATGACCTCGTCAAGCGGCTCAAGCTCGCGGGTTGTCGAGAAAGGAAGGGTTTCGGGGTCGAGCGACCACCGAAGCTCGGAAACGGGGACCTCGAATTCGGGGAGATTCACAGAGCCTCCTGGCGGGGCGTTCAAGCAGAACGTCTGAATCGTACAGGGCGGGTTGGAGCCTGTCAAGCGGGCGGACAGCCAAAACGGGCGGATGGCCAAACCCCGGTGAAGCCTTGCGGTTTTCCGCGTTGTTGTGTTAGATATTGCCGACTTCAACCCCGCGGCAAGGAGATGGCATCGTGGCCCGTATGAACTTCATGCTCAAAGTCGAGGACGCCAAGATGACGCAGATCAAGAAGGCCCTCGAGAAGGAGAACATCAAGGTCGTGAGCATCTACGAGGTGTACAAGGAGAAGCCCGCGTCCGTTGTGCCGGGCGACCCTGCGGGGGCCGGGCGGACGGGGCCGGCCGAGAATGCGGGCTGATCCGCCCGCGGGCGTTGGATGAAGATCGACGATCTCGCCCAAGAGCTCGAAGAGGTGGCCCGGAAGTTGTCCGTCCGCGTCTCGTACGAGGACCTCAGGTGGGAGGGGCCTGGCGGAAAGGGGGGATCGTGCCGCGTTCACGATGAGCGCCGAATCATCATCAACAAAGCGCTGAACAAGGAGGACCGGGCGCTCATTCTCGCCCGGGAACTCGGCAAGTTCCCGCTGGAAGAGATATCGGTTCCGCCCAGGGTCCGCGAGTTTATCGAAGACAGCCGGGCCGACCCGGCGCCTGAAGGGCCCTGACCTCGCAACCCCCGCCCCTGACTACGCCGCCTTTCGTTTCATCAGGATGTACGAAATCAACTTGTCGATCCGTTCAACGAGGCGATCGGGCTCGGCGTCGCTTCCCTTGTTGACGTAAGACGCCGGGGCGGTCGCGACGAGCTGGCGGCGGAGATTCTCGTCGCACTTCACGGACGAGAAGAAGATGAGGGGCGTCCGATCCAGGCCGAACTGCCCTTCGAGGGCCCGGAGCGTGCGGGCGGCGGTGAGGCCGTCCATCCCGGGCATATTGAGATCCAGAATGGCGAGCGACAGGCTTTGATGGTCGCTGAAAAGCTTCGACACGGCGGAGACGAAGGCCGTTCCGTCGGGGAACGAGCGGACGTCCGGGGCGATTCCGCGCGAGAGAAGGATCCCTTGCAGGATATCCCGGGTCACCTGGGAATCATCGGCGAGAAAGACCGTCGAACCGCGGGCGGGAGTCGGCGCGTCCTCGACGTCCAGCGTAAATCCGCAAAAAGCGCAGGTGAGCTCCGTCCGGCCTTCCCGCTCGACCCGGTTGAAGGGGACTTCCTCCCCGCAACAGAGGCAGTATTTCCTGTCGGCCATCCGGCCTCCTGGCGTCCTCTCGGGCGCGGGAACTATAACAGATAGGGGATCGCGGTTCAAGGCGCGTTGACTTTGATGTTGCCGCGCCGGTTGATTTTCTTGGGTTTCTCGTCTAGCATCGGACGGCGTTGAAGAACCCCGCCTTGAAAGGCGGGGTTCTCCGACCTCCAAGGTATTCTTCGTTATTTGCATTCGTGCGCCTTGCCCCCGCCCCAAGGGGCGGGGGCAAGGCGCACTTTGCGGTTCCTGCGGAGGGAGTCCATGGCGGGTTTCTTCAAAGACCTCACCGGCGAGAAGACGTCGATGATCTACCTCGCCTTCCTGCGGATCTACATCGGGTATTACTTCCTCGCGGCGGGGATCAACAAGCTCGCCGGCGGGTTCCTCTCGAAGCCGATCCTGGCGGGCATCCTGAAGGGATGGGCGGAGAAGAACCCCCACGCCTGGTACAAATCGTTCCTGGTTGAGACGGCCCTTCCCAACGCGGACATGTTTTCGTACCTGGTCGTGACGGGGGAGATTGCCGTGGGGGCCATGCTCCTGGCCGGTCTTCTCACGCGGGCCGCAGCGCTTGTCGGAATCTTCATGAACCTCAATTTCTACTTCGCAAGCGGCTGGACGGCGCCGGCGTCGTCGGGGATCAACCGTCTCTTCATCGTCTGTCAGGCGGTCCTCCTCCTGGCGGGTGCGGGACGGGCGCTGGGGCTGGATGCCTTTCTGAAGAAAGCCGCGCCGAAGAGCATCTTGTGGTAAAGGGATTTCCGCATCGGAGTCCGCGTTCCGAGCGCCGGAGGGATCATGGACGAGATCGTTGAAGTCGACGTGAGCCTGGATTCCGGGATGAAGTTCATCGGCCGGGACGCCGAGGGCCGCGAGGTTGTCATGGACGCGGCCCCGGAGCACGGCGGAGAAGGGGCCGGATTCAAGCCGATGGCGCTCCTCTTGATTTCGTTCGGGACGTGCACGGCCATGGATGCGGTCTCGATCATGCGGAAGAAGAAGCAGGACGTCGCGCGGTTCTCGATTCACCTCAAGGGGACGCGGGTTGCGGACCATCCGAGGGTCTACTCGAAGATCGAGGTCCGGTTCGTTTTCTTCGGCCGCGATCTGTCCGAGGAAGCCGCGCGGAGGTCGGTCGAGCTTTCGCAGGAGAAGTACTGTTCGGTGGGCGGGATGCTGAGGAAGGCCGTCCCGATCGACATCAAGGTCGAGACCCGTCCCGGCTGAGGCAGCTATAAGCGGGAATTTTTCCGCCGGCCGTCCGGTTCTAGGATTTGTGGGCGGACGATCGAGGGAGTTTTCAATTGACGAATCCGTCCGCTTCTCCGTCGCGCTCCGAGCGGTTTGAGGCCGAGGCTCTTGTGCACCTGGGGCCGCTCTACCGGACGGCGCTTCGTCTCACGGGGAACGATGCCGATGCCCAGGATCTCGTTCAGGAGACGGTCCTCCGGGCGTTCCGCTTCTTCGATTCTTTCGAGCCGGGGACGAACTGCCGGGCCTGGCTCTTCCGAATCCTCATGAACACGTTCGTGAACGAGTACCGGAAGCGCGTTCGCGGGCCCCAGCAGGTGGATTTGGACGAGACGACGATGGGTACGCTGGAAAGCCGGGCTGACCAGGCGATCGTGTCTCTTCCGGCGACGCCGGAGGAAGTGGTTTCCGCCGGGATGCTGGACGGCG
The DNA here is from genome assembly GCA_001803795.1 of Nitrospirae bacterium RBG_16_64_22. Lineage (GTDB taxonomy): Bacteria > Nitrospirota > RBG-16-64-22 > RBG-16-64-22 > RBG-16-64-22 > RBG-16-64-22. The sequence continues at coordinate 6,542 of MHEK01000041.1, read as the reverse complement.
ACCTGAAGGAAGGACTCCGGGCGCTTCCACCGGAGTTCCGGGCGGCCGTTCTTCTGTGCGACGTGGAAGAGTTCTCGTATAAGGAGATCGCCGAGATGACGCAGGTCCCGGTCGGGACGGTCATGTCCCGGATTCACCGGGGCCGGCGCGCCCTGCGCGAGTTCCTTCTCAGGCGCAGGCGGGCGAAGCCGGTCCGCGCTCTCTCGGCGGGCGCGTGAGGTTGGGGATGGACTGCCGCGAAATCCAGGAACAAATCACAGCTTTTGTCGACCGCGAACTCCCGCTGGAAGAATCGGCCCGTCTTTCGGAGCATCTTCACGCATGCCCGTCCTGCCGCTCGACGGAAGAGAGAGAACGGGACCTCAAGAGGCTCGTCCGGTCGCGATGCGCGGATGTGGCGCTCCCATACGGGTTCGCCGAGCGCGTCCGTGCCTCCCTGCCGGGCGATGACGCCGCGCGTCCCGCGGCGGCGGTCCTTCCGGAGCAAAGGACCGGCAGGTCGAGCCGGATCGCCGGCGGCGGAGCCCCTCGGGTATTCAGCGGGTGGCTGGCGGCGGCGGCGATCGGGTTTCTCGCGATCGCGGGGACCCTCGTTTGGTCCAGGTCCGGCGTGGAGCCGGTCCTGGCGGAGGCGCTCGTGGACGAGCACGCGCGGTTCGCGAAGGGATTGGACCTTGGGATCCGCGAGTCCGATCCGAAGTCCGCGGCCGCGTGGCTTTCCGCGGCCGCCGGCTCTCCCGTCCCCGTGCCCGACCTTCGCCCGAAGGGAGGCCGCATGGTGGGCGCCCAGATGTGCCGCCTTCTGACCCAGGGGCACGGGGCCGTCCTCTACGAGGTCGAGGGCCAGCCGGTGACGCTCTTCATCCCGCCGTCGGGGATGATCGAGCAGGGCGCCGATGGAATCGGGCGCGAGGGATGGAAGCCCGTCCGCGTCAAGGGCCGGAACGCCGTCTCCTGGAAAGACGCCCGCGGCGGGGTCTGCTGGGCCGTCTCCGATCTTCCACACGAACGCATGCGCGAGATCGTCACGGTTGCCGCGGCCGACCGGTGAGCCGGCGCCGCGGGTCCTTTCTTTCTCCTCTCTTTCACACCGGCCGCGTTCGCCGCCACATCGCGAAGTTGGCGTGGCCGGCCGTCCTCTCTCACCTTTTCCTCCGGCTGGGCGGGATTCTCGATGTCTTCCTTGTCGGCCGCCTCGGGGCTTCGGCGATCGCGGGCGTGGGCGTCGGACAGCTCCACGTTTTTCTCTGGACGACGGCCCTCTGGGGAATCTCGGCGGGGACGACCGTCGTCACGGCGCACCTGCGCGGCGCGAAGGACCCGGACCGGGCGGCCGGCGTCGCGGGCCGTCTTCTCGCGGCGGGGATCGGGATTGCAGCGGTCCTGGCCATCCTGGGGCTCCTTGGGAGGACGTGGGTCGCCCGTCTGATGGGGGCGGCCCCCGACGTCGTCGACCTCGCCGCCGCTTACCTGGGCCTCCTGTTCCTCTTCTTCCCCATTACGGCCGCCTTGTCCGTCCTGGCGGCTGTCTTCCACGGCGCGGGGAACACGCGCGTTCCGCTGATCGCGTACGCCGGGGCGAATCTCCTTCATGTCGCTATCGCCATCCCTCTCATCTACGGCGTCGGAACGATAGAGCCGATGGGCGTCCGGGGCGCGGCGCTGGCGGTCGTTCTCTCGGACGGTGCGGCCGCGGTGTTCCTCTTTGTCCTGGCGCTCAAGGGAGGGCTCATCCGGTGGCGCGGGGGATCGGGAGGGATGATCCGGGAGACGTTCCGCGTCGGCCTGCCGGTTTTCTTCGACCGCCTCCTTCAGCAAGTTGGCCAAATGACGTACGCGAAGATCGTCCTCTTGTACGGGACGTCGGTATACGCCGCCCACCAGGTGGGTCTCGCGATCGAGGCCTTCTCGTTCATGCCGGCCCTTGGCGCGGGACTCGCCGTCACGACTCTCGTGGGTCAGGCGCTGGGGGGCGGCCGCGCGAGGCGGGCGAACGCCGTCATGAGGGAAGGGGCATGGCTGGCCGTGGCGTTCATGGCCTTGATGGGGGTCGTCTTCTTCTCCGTTCCCGGCCCCCTGATCCGCGCGTTTACGGACGACGCCGGCGTCCTCGAACCCGGCATCCTCTATCTTCGGATCGTGGCCCTGCTCCAGGTCCCGCTGGCCCTGACCCTGCTTTTGGCCGCGGCCCTTCGCGGATCGGGAGATACAAGGTATAATCTGATTGTCACCATTGGGGGAATGTGGGGCGTCCGGATTCCGGCCGCGGCGGCCGCCGCTTTCGCGGGAGCGCCGATCGCCGCCGTCTGGAGCGCGATGATCGTCGACTGGACCGTCCGGACCGCTCTCATCGTCCGCCGGCTTTCGCGGCGCGGTCTGGTCACGAAGGTTTCGCTGGGCTTGCCAAGCCAGGGAGGGGAGAGATGATCGACAAGATCTACGCTCTTCAGGGAAAGGAAGTCGAGGTGGTGGCGTCGGGCATCACGTATCGGGGCGTCTTGATCGAGGTGTCGGAGGAGACCGTGCACTTGAAGACGGAAATGCAGTGGGTGGCGGTCCCGATCGCGGCCGTCAGCGAGATCCGGGGCATGGACGAGGCGTCCGCTCCTTCCGTCGAAAAGTTCGTCGACTCCTCGTTCTACTTCAACGACGAGGACCTGAAGGGTTCGTAGAGGCAGAGGGACAGAGGCACAGGGACACAGAGGCACAGAGGCACAGAGGCACAAATGCAGAGAAGGGAGCGTGGGGCTTCTGTCTGTCCCTCTGCCCCTTTGCCCCTTTGTGCCTCTGTCCCTACGAACAAGTGGAGGGGGTCCTGCGTGGGCGAACGCGAGTACATGGTTTTCGTCGTCTCGGACGCCACGGGGGAGACGGTCGAGAGGGTGACGCGAGCGGCCCTCCAGCAGTTCCCCGGGAGGCGCGTCGCGATCGAGCGCGTGGCGAACGTGCGAACCGTCGAAGGAATCCGGGACGTGGCCCGGCGCGCCCGCGAGGAAGGAGGGATGATCGTCCACACGATCGTCTCGATGGAATTGCGCGAGGAGATCTCGCGCGAAGCGGCGGCGGCGGGCGTGCCGGCGGTCGACATCATCGGTTCCTTGCTCTTCGGTCTCTCCGAATACCTGGAGACGGTCCCGGGCGGGGTCCCGGGGCTCCTGCACAGGGTCAACTCGTCGTACTTCCGCTGGATCGAGGCGATCGAGTTCACGGTCCAGCACGATGACGGCCGGAATACCGCGACGCTTGGCGCCGCGGACGTCGTTCTCGTGGGCGTATCGCGCACCTCCAAGACGCCGCTGTCGATCTATCTGGCCAATCAGGCGGGCCTCAAGGTCGGAAACGTCCCGATCGTGCGAGGAATCGAGCCTCCGGCCATGCTGAACACGATCGATCCTTCGCGGGTTTACGCGCTGATGATCGAACCGGTCCGCCTGGGCGATCTGAGACGCGAACGCCTGGACCGGTTCGGTCGGGCCGGGCTCTCGGGCTATGCCGACGCGGAATCGATAGAGGGCGATTTGGCCCACTATGAAGATGTCTTGAGAACTCACTGCGACTGGACCCGTCTGGAGGTCACGCGAAAGGCGGTTGAGGAGGTCGCGAGCGAAATCCTCACTCTTCATCGCCACCGGCATCCGGCCAAGAACGGTCTTCCCGCGTTTCCGGGAAGATAGGCGCACGGGAAGATAGCCGCCTTTACACGATCCGGCGGGCGGCCTATACTTTTCCTGCCGGATTCTGATCGGCAGTCAATATCAAGGGCTGGATATGCCGAAAACTCCTGACTGGATCGGCGCCATCATCGAAATCATGGGAGGCTTGGAATGGCCGGCCGATCCCCAAAAGGCCCTGCGCTCATCTCTCGATATTCTTTTTCGGGTTCTCAAGGCGCAAGCCGCCGTTGGGTTTCTGTCGGACAGGACGGACGAGGGAATGGTCCCGACGGCGGCGGCCGGGAGCGCGCGCGTCGAATCATTCACCCCGATCAGGCTGGATGACGAGACAAAAGCTTTTCTCTTGCATCCGGAATTTCAGCTCCTGCACCGGGGGGCGGCGGCCTCGGGAAACGGCGTGGAGGGTTTTCTTGAGCTCGCTCCCTCAATGGGGTCTCCCTCGGTCTCAGGCGGTCTTGTCCTGCTTCCCCTGCCCTGGGAGGGAAATGTCAGAGGACTGCTCGTCTTTGATCTGGTTTTGGGATCGGGACGGAAGGGGGCGGCGGGATCGATCTCTCCAGCGGCCGACGAGGGGTCCCTCCGTCTCGCGGGGCGGGTGATCGCCCTGGGTCTCTCGATCCGTCTCCTGGCGCGGCGCGATCCGACGAGCCAGCTCTTTGACGAGGCTGTGTTCCGGGACGTCCTCCGCCGGGAGGTCAAGCGGGCGATGCGGTACAAGAGGACGCTTTCCGTCGTCGTGGCGGCCCCCGACAACGTCGAATCGACGCTTGAAGCCGCGGGCGAACCGTCGCCGGATGGATTGATCCGCGCTCTGGCCCGCTTGGTTGAGGCGAATCTCCGGGAATACGACGTCGCGTGCTCGGGCGGGAACGGCGTCTTTCGGCTCTTCCTCCCGGAAGCCGACAAAGCCACGGCTCTCCGGGCGGCGAAGAAGCTTTCCGGGCTGATCGCCGAAGACCCCGCTTTCGGCCGGAAGAAGAACCGGCTGATCGTGAGCTTCGGGATCGCGACCCTTCCGGACGACGCCGCGACGACGTCCTCGCTCATTCGCCGAGCGGACGAAGCCCTCTCGCTGGCTAGAGCCGAAGGGGGCGGGGTTCGAGGATTCGGCGAGGGCGACTGACCGCCAGAGCGGGAAAATCTTCTTGACAAACGCCGTCCCATCCTGATAGAAACCCCCCACTCTGAGTGGCTCTTGCCGGCCCGCTTATCATTATTTCAGGGCCCAATGCGCTCTCTCACCGCTCATGGCTGGCGGTGATCCACCGTGGAAGGTCATGAACGCCTTCCTGGCCGGACCTCTAGAAGGTCCGTTCGGGAGGGCGTTTTCTTTTTGCGGAGTGACGGGAAGGGTGACGGGTTTCGGAATTCCAGTGTCCCCGGAGAGCCTTCCGGGGGATGTTGTTGATGAAATCATGGGGGAGGGGAACATGAAGACGCTGAAGTGGTTAGGGTTAGTAGTTTTTGGAATCATGCTCGTCGCGCCGCCGGCCTTCGCGACGAACGGCATGAACCTCGAAGGGTACGGCCCGGTCGCTTTGGGAGCGGGCGGCGCGTCGATGGCGTATGACAACGGCACGTACGGCATGATGAACAATCCCGCAACGCTCGGCCTCGGGGCCCAGGGCGACCGGCTCGACGTGGCCCTGTCGTTCCTCGGGCCCAATGTGACGGCCAAGATGACCGGCATGCCTGACGTCAAGTCATCGGCCGATCTCTTCATCATGCCTGGGATCGGGTACGTCAAGAACATCGGGATGATGGCCTACGGCCTCGGGATTTACGCCCAGGGCGGCATGGGGACGGAGTACGCGGCCGACTCGTTCATGGCGGCGGGTTCGGGCGACAAGGCCCGCTCCGAGCTCTCCGTCGGCCGGCTGGTGATCCCGTTCGTCATGGAAGTGGACAAGAAGACGAAGGTGGCCGTGAGCCTCGAGGGCGTGTGGGCCGGGCTGGATCTCAAGATGCCCATGAGCGGTTCCCAGTTCATGAACATGATGCCGAAGACGCTCAATCCGGCGGCCACGCAGGCGTCGGGAACGGTCTCCGGGACCATGATTGACGGGTTTGGAAGCTATATGGCGGCCGGGATGATCACAGCCCTCAACTGGGGCCGGTTCGATTTCTCCAATTCCAGCGACTTCACCGGCGAGGCCCGCGGGTACGGTGTGGCCGCGAAGGTCGGCGGGGTCCACAAGGTGAACGACCAGCTTTCGCTGGGCGCGGCGTACCACAGCAAGACGGCGCTCGGCGATCTCGAGTCGGACAAAGCCACGGCGACGTTCAACGTGGTCATGGGCGGCGCGACGACGACCATCCCCGTCTCCGGGAAAATCGCGGTCAAGAACTTCGAGTGGCCCCAGACGATCGGCGTGGGCGCCGCATTCCAGGCGACGAAGGAGCTCCTCGTCGTGGCTGACTACAAGTGGATCAACTGGAAGAACGTGATGAAGAACTTCGCGATGACGTTTACGGCCGACTCGACGCAGTCGAACGCCGCTGCCGCGGGTTTCGCCGGCAGCGCGGTCGACGCGACATTGTTCCAGAACTGGAAGGACCAGAACGTCTTCATGGTCGGTCTCGGGTACAAGGTGTCAGCTCCGTTCACCGTCCGGGCGGGGGCGAACATCGGCAACAACCCGATTCCGGACACGTACCTGAACGCGCTCTTCCCGGCGATCGTGAAGAACCACTACACGCTGGGCGCGGGATATGCCATCGACAAGTCGTCGGGCGTCGACGCGGCGCTCTCGTACGCGCCGGAGGTCAAGGCAACGGCCGGGTCGGGCGTGACGAACACGCACAGCCAGACCAGCGCGCAGGTGATGTACAGCTACAGGTTCTAGAAGGTTGATGGAAAAGTCCCCT
>MHEK01000040.1:22594-24929 GCA_001803795.1 Nitrospirae bacterium RBG_16_64_22 | reverse complement strand
GCCACGAAGAGGCGCTCAAGGGCGAGAAGGGGCTCCTCGTGGCGGAGAAGGACGCCCTCGGCAGGACGATCGTCTCGGGGGACCGGAACTTCCGCCCCCCGATCGCCGGGCACGATCTGCTCCTCACGATCGACGAAGGGATCCAGCACATCGTCGAGCGGGAGCTGGATTCCCTGATGGCCGAGTACCGGCCCCGCGGAGCGGTTGGGATCGTCCTCGATCCGCGGACGGGAGAGTTCCTGGCCCTCGCGGTCCGGCCGGAGTTCAACCCGAACGCCGTCTCCGGGCATCGTCCGGGGGACTGGCGGAACAGGGCCGTGATGGACGCGTTCGAGCCCGGGTCGACGATGAAGATGTTTCTCGCCGCGGCCGCGCTCGAAGAGGGAATCGTGACGCCGGAACAGACGTTCGACGTCTCCGAGGGAGCCGTGGAGATTGCCGGCCGGAAGATCCGCGACGTCCACAAGTACGGCCGCCTGTCGTTCGCGGATGTTCTGAAGAAGTCGAGCAACGTCGGCGCGGTGAAGGTCGGGCTCAAGCTGGGGGCCGAGCGGTATCACCGCCGCCTCAAAGCTTTCGGATTCGGAGAGAAGACGGGGATCGACCTTCCCGGAGAGAGCGCCGGCATCCTGCACCCGCTCAAGTCGTGGACGGTCCATACACTGCCGTCCGCGGCGATCGGCCAGGAGGTAGGCGTGACGTCCGTTCAGTTGGCCGTCGCGGCGGCCGCCGTGGCGAACGGAGGCGTGCTGATGCGGCCGTATCTCGTCTCCGAGATCCGGTCGGCCGACGGCGAGACACTGCGCCGGTTCGGCCCGACGGAGGTCCGGCGCGTGATCTCGGAGGAGACGGCCCGCAAGCTGGCGCGGATCCTTTCGGCCGCGACGGAGGAGGGGGGGACGGGGCACAAGGCGGCCTTGGGGGATCTGAAGGTCGCGGGCAAGACCGGGACGGCGCAGAAGGTCGACCCGCAGACCGGCCGGTACTCGGCGACGGCGTACGTGAGCTCGTTCGTGGGGTTCGTTCCGGCCGACGATCCCCGCCTGGTCGTACTGGTCGTCGTCGACGAGCCGAGGGGGAAGATCTACGGCGGCGAGGTGGCCGCTCCCGCGTTCCGCCGGATCGTGGAGCCCGCCCTGACCCTTCTCGGCGTTCCGCCGGCGCGGCCGGGGTCGGTCGTGACGGTTGCCATGGGGGCGAAAGATCCCGGTGAAGCGGTGAAACGGTGAATGGGTGAATGGGTGAGAGGCATCGGAGCGGGTCCTGTCCTCGGCCAGCCCCATCGTCCTCGCGGCGCGAGCCGCTCCGGGCGACGGGGCGCCCCGGCCTCGGCCACCCGCTCCGTTCGATCCTGAATCGGTGAATGGGTGAATCGGTGATGAATGCGCTAGGCGCGAGAACTCTTTCGGAATTGGCGGCTGTGCTGGGCGGCGGCGTGCCGGCCGACGCTATGGACCGGCGGGTGGCGAGCGTGACGGCCGACTCGCGCCGGGTCGCTCCCGGAAGCCTGTTCGTGGCGCTCAAGGGACTCCACGTCGACGGCGGGAAGTTCGCGGATGAAGCGGTTCGGCGCGGGGCCGCCGCGGTGGTGAGAGAGCGCGGGACGGCCCCGGCGACCCGGGGCGCGGCCGGTGTCTTGACGATCGAGGTGGACGACGCGCGGGAGGCTCTGGCGGACCTCGCGCGGGTTTTCTACGGCGATCCGGCGCGCGGGATGACGCTCGTGGGCGTCACGGGGACCAACGGAAAGACGACGACGAGCTGTCTTCTGCACAGCATTTTCTCCGCGGCGGGACGGAGCACGGGGCTGATCGGGACGATCCGGTACGAGTTCGCCGGCCGGGTCCTGCCGGCGCCCTACACGACGCCCGAAGCGCCCGAGCTGTACGGGCTTCTCCGGCAGATGGCGGATGCCGGCGTGACGCACGCCGTGATGGAGGTCTCTTCCCACGCCCTGGCTCAGCGCCGGGTCCGCGGGCTCGAGTTCGCGGCGGGGGTGTTCACGAACCTGACGCAGGACCATCTCGATTTCCACGGGTCGATGGAGGAGTACTTCCGGGCGAAGCGACTGCTGTTCGAGGGACTCCCGGCGTCTGCGGCGGCCGTCGTCAACGCGGACGATCCGCGGGCGGGCGATCTCCTGGCCGCGACGCGCGCGAGGCGCGTGACGTACGGCGCGTCTTCGCCGGCCGACGTGCGGGCCCGGGAGATCTCCGTGACGCCTCAGGGGATCAGAGTGACGGCCGACACGCCGTGGGGGCCGGTCGATCTCGCCTCTCCGCTTCTCGGGCGGTACAACGCGTCCAACATCCTCGCCGCGGTCGCGGCCGCCGGG
>MHEK01000040.1:22276-22574 GCA_001803795.1 Nitrospirae bacterium RBG_16_64_22 | reverse complement strand
GGCGATCCGGCGCGGCGTCGAGGGGATGGCCGGCGTGCAGGGACGGTTCGAGAAGGTGGAAGCCGGCCAGCCGTTCACGGTGATCGTCGACTACGCCCACACGGACGACGCGCTTTCCCGCCTTCTCGCGGCGGCCCGCGAGATCACGCCTGGGAGGCTCGCCGTCCTGTTCGGCTGCGGCGGCGACCGGGACAGAGGGAAGCGGCCCAAGATGGGGCTGGCGGCGGCGCGGGCGGCCGACTTCGTCGTTCTGACGTCGGACAACCCCCGGACCGAGGACCCGGTCCGGATTATCTCC
>MHEK01000040.1:19429-22238 GCA_001803795.1 Nitrospirae bacterium RBG_16_64_22 | reverse complement strand
CGGGCGGGACTATCTCGTCGTTCCCGACCGCCGCGAGGCGATCCGGACAGCGATCGAGGGGGCGCGCGCGGGCGATACGATCGTGCTGGCCGGGAAGGGGCACGAAGACTACCAGATCGTCGGCGACGAGCGCCGGGCGTTCAGCGACAGGGAGGAAGCCCTCGCCGCCCTGGCGAAGAGCCCGACGGCCGCCGCGGGCGACTCGACACGAGGAGAACGGGTGTGGCATTCATGACGGCGGAACTGCCCGAACGGGGCGTGGAGTTTCTGAGCGCGGGCCGGATCGTCTCGGCCGTTCGAGGGCGGGTCGTCCGGGGACGGACCGACGCCCAGCCCGCCGGGGTGTCGATCGACACGCGGACGCTTCCGGCCGGATCTCTCTTCTTCGCCCTCGTCGGCGAGCGGTTCAACGGCCACGATTTCGTCGTCCAGGCCCTCGAGAAAGGGGCGTGGGGGGCGGTCGTCTCGGAGGCGGAGGCTTCCCGGTTCGCCGACGCTCCCGGCGTCGTCATTGCGGTGCCCGATACGCTTGCGGCCCTCCAGGACCTGGCGGCGGCTCACCGGGCGCGGTTCGACATTCCCGTGGTCGGCGTGACGGGGACGAACGGAAAGACGACGACGAAGGAGATGCTGGCGGCGATCCTCGGGCGGACGCGCCCGGTCCTCAAGAACCCGGGGAACCTCAACAACCACATCGGCGTGCCGCTCACGCTCCTCGGCCTCCAATCGACGCACCGCGCCGCGGTCATCGAGATGGGGATGAGCGGGGCGGGGGAGATCCGGCGGCTGTGCGAGATCGCCCGGCCGACCGTCGGGATGATCACGAACGTGGGTCCCGCGCACTTGAAGAAGCTCGCGACGGTCGAAGAGGTCGCGCGCGCGAAGGGGGAACTCCTGGAGATGCTCCCGCCCGACGGGATCGCCGTCTTGAACGGCGACGACCCGGCGATCATGGGGATGAGGTCCTGGGTGAGGGGGCGGTCCCTCATCTACTCGATGCGCGGGGTGGGCGACGTGGTCACGCGGGGCGTCCGCGTGAACGGCGCCGGCCACCGCTTCCAGATCGTCCGCTCCGACGGGTCGGAAGAAATCGTCCTGCGGATGCCCGGGCGTCACAACGTGCAGAACGCCCTGGCGGCCGCCGCCGCGGCGACGGTCCTGGGCGTGCGTCTGGCCGACATCCGGGCGGCGCTCGAGTCGTTCCATCCGGTCGCCATGCGGGGAGAAGTGATCCGCGTCTCCGGCCGGCGGGTGATCAACGATTCGTACAACGCCAATCCCCGCTCCATGACGGCGGCGCTCGAGATGCTGGCCGAGATGGAGGGGGACGGCCGGAAGGTCGCCGTCCTGGGCGACATGCTCGATTTGGGCGAGTACGCGCGGGAGGCCCACCTGGAAGTCGGGGCGGCGGCGGCGCGGCTGAAGATCGATTTCCTGGTGACGGTGGGGGACCTCGCGCGTCACATCGCCGAAGGGGCGGTCGTGACCGGGATGCCCGAGGAAAGGGTCCGGGCCGTCTCGGGCGTGGAGGACGTGGTCGCGATTCTCAAGACGGTCTCCGGGCCGGGCGACACGATCCTGGTCAAGGGATCGCGCGGTATGCAGATGGAGCGGGTCCTCGCTTTCGTCGAGGAGCGGGGACCCGACCGCCGGAGGGGACAAGGGAATAGGCGGATGATTAACGGCGAGACGAAGGACTGACGGATGCTCTATCACCTCCTCTACCCGCTGCACGAGACGTTCGCCGGGTTCAATGTTTTCCGGTACATCACGTTCCGGACGGCGTACGCGATCCTCACGGCGCTCATCATTTCCTTCCTGATCGGTCCTTGGCTGATCCGGAGGCTCGCGGTCTGGGGCGTGGGACAGCAGGTCCGGGAGGACGGACCGCAGACCCACCGCGGGAAGCAGGGGACGCCGACGATGGGAGGGATCATGATCCTCGTCGCTATCTTCGTGCCGACGCTCCTGTGGGCGGATATCACCAACCGGTACATCTGGATCGTGCTCGGCTCGACGGCGGTCTTCGGGGCGATCGGTTTCCTCGACGACTACCTCAAGGTCGTCCGGCGCCATCCGCGCGGGCTCTCCGCGTGGCGGAAGATCGGCCTCCAGGCGGCGACGGCCCTGGTGGTTTCCCTTTTCCTCTACTTCGACCCGAAGGACCCGTACCACTCCATCCTCTCGATCCCGTTCTTCAAGCGGTGGCTTCTCGACCTGTCGTGGTTCTACATCCCGTTCGCCGTCTTCGTCATCGTCGGCGCCTCGAACGCCGTGAACTTTACCGACGGAATCGACGGCCTGGCGATCGGGCTCGTGGGGATCGCGGCCGCGGCCAACGCCGTCCTCGTGTACGTCTCGGGCCACGCGAACTTCGCCCGGTATCTCCAGGTCCTCTACCTGCCGGGGACGGGCGAGCTCACGGTGTTCTGCGGCGCGCTGATGGGGGCGGCGCTCGGGTTCCTCTGGTTCAACGCCCACCCGGCGCAGGTCTTCATGGGCGACGTGGGGTCGCTCTCGCTCGGGGCGGGCCTCGGGACGCTCGCCGTCATTACGAAGCACGAGGCGATCCTGGCCGTGGCCGGCGGGATCTTCGTCATCGAGACCTTGTCCGTGATCATCCAGGTCGGCTCCTTCAAGCTGAGGGGGAAGAGGGTCTTCCGGATGGCGCCGGTCCATCACCACTTCGAGCTCGCGGGGTGGGCCGAGTCGAAGATCATTGTCCGTTTCTGGATCGTCGGGATCATCCTGGCGCTCCTTTCTCTTTCGACGCTCAAGCTCAGGTGACGAGGTGACTGTGGAGCAGGCG
>MHEK01000040.1:17759-19401 GCA_001803795.1 Nitrospirae bacterium RBG_16_64_22 | reverse complement strand
TCCTCTGCTGGGCCGCCCCGGCGCTCGCGGCCGGTCCGCCTGCCGTGACGGCCAAGTCGGTCCTCGTGATGGATGCCGAGACGGGCCGGACGCTCTATGCCAAGGCGCCGGACCGCCCCCATCCGCCCGCTTCGACGGTCAAAGTGATGACCGGGCTTCTGGCCTTGGAGAAGGTCTCCCCGCGAAAGGAAGTCTCGGTCTCGGCCGCGGCGAGCCGGGAGCCGGCCTCGCGCCTGGGTCTTCGTCCGGGGGACCGCGTGATGGCCCAAGACCTTCTTTTTGCCCTTCTCCTCAAGAGCGCCAACGACGCGTCGGTGGCGCTGGCCGAGGCGGCGGCGGGAGACGTCGGCCGGTTCGTGAAGCTCATGAACGAGAAGGCACGGGCGCTCGGCGCGCGGAAGACGGTCTTCAAGAACCCGAGCGGTCTGCCGGCCAAGGGGCAGGTGACGACGGCATCCGACCTGGCGCGCATCTTCCGGGCGGCGCTCGGGAACGAGGCGTTCGTCAAGATCGCCGAGACGAAGCACACGCTGGTGACGGCCGTCTCCGGGGAGTCCGAGCGCCGCCGGATCCTGGTCCGGAACCACAACCGGCTGTTATGGGAGTACGAGGGCGCGGGGCCGGGCAAGACCGGGTACACGGTCGCCTCGCGCCATACCTACGTCGGAGAAGTCGAGGAGAACGGGCGAAGGGTCATCGTCGTCGTTCTGGGGAGCCGCCGTCCCTGGCAGGACGTCCGCGCGCTCGTCGAATACGGCTTCGATCTGGCGGCCGCGGCTCGTCCGAAGGACCGGCTGGCGTCCGCGCCGGGCCGGTTCCAGGGGGAAAAGGGATGATGGGCGCCTCGCTCTCTCCGATCTCCGCGCCTTCCGCCGATGGCGCACTGTGGAAGGGGAGAACGGTCGTCGTCGTGGGCGCGGCGCGGAGTGGTCTCGCCGCGGCCCGCCGGCTGGCCTCGTACGGCGCGCGCGTGATTCTCAACGATTCCCACGCTCATCCTGCCCTGGCTGTGCCGGAGGGAATCGAGACTGTCTTTGGCGGCCATCCGGAGCCCCTCTTCGATTCGGCCGACGCCGTCGTGGTCTCGCCGGGCGTTCCGCTTGCCCTTCCGGTCTTTGACCGTGTCCGCGCCCGGGGCGTGCCTCTGATGGGAGAACTCGAGCTCGCGGCCCGTCTCGTCCGCGCGCCGATCCTGGCCGTGACGGGGACGAACGGAAAGTCGACGACAACGTCGCTCGTGGGGGAGATGCTGAAAGAGGCCGGAATGAACGTCGTCGTCGCGGGAAACATCGGGAATGCCCTGTGCGGCGAGATCGAGCGGGCGGCCGAGGCCCGGTACGCCGTCGTGGAGGTGTCAAGCTTCCAACTCGAAGGGACGCTCACGTTCCGGCCCGCCGTGGCCTGCCTCCTGAACGTGACTCCGGACCATCTCGACCGGTACGCCGATTTCGCCTCCTACGCGGAGGCCAAGGCCCTCATCTTCCGGAACCAGCGGGCGGAAGACACAGCCGTCCTGAACGCCGACGACCCCGTGGCGGCCGGTCTCGCGCCGCGCGTCCCCGGGCGGGTCGTCTGGTTCTCGCGGAAGGAGAGGAAGGAGCCGGGGGTGTTCGTCGAGGACGGATGGATCGCGGCGTCGCTC
>MHEK01000040.1:1040-17717 GCA_001803795.1 Nitrospirae bacterium RBG_16_64_22 | reverse complement strand
GGCGGTCCGGATTCGCGGGGCGCACAATCTCGAGAACGCGCTGGCTGCCTCGGCCGTCTCGCTCCTCGCGGGCGCGGAACCCCCGGCCGTCGCGCGGGCGCTCCGGCGGTTCGCGGGGCTCCCCCACCGCATGGAGACGGTCGCCGTCCGCCGGGGCGTCACCTACATCAACGACTCGAAAGGGACGAACGTGGGCGCCGTGGCCCGCTCGCTAGAGGGTTTCGACCGCCCCGTGATTCTGATCGCCGGCGGCCTCGACAAGGGGGGAGACTTTGCTTCGCTCAGGCCCCTCATGTCTTCGCGCCCCGGCGCCGGCGGCGTGCGGCTGATCGTTCTCCTCGGGAAGGCGGCCTCGAAGATCGAGGAGGCCCTGGGTGACTTGGTCGAGACGGTGACCGTTCGATCGCTGGAGGAGGCCGTTCGGACGGCCTCAGCCCGCGCCCATGAAGGGGAGACCGTTCTCCTCTCCCCGGCTTGCGCGTCGTTCGACATGTTCCGCGACTTCGAGGAGCGGGGCGAGCGGTTCACCGCGCTGGTCCGGGCCCTTCCAGGCGGAGCGGAAGAGGGCGCGCGGGAGGGGGCGCCGTGAAGGGCGTCGACAAGGTCCTGCTCATCAGCGTCGCGATCCTCCTCGTCGTGGGCCTGGGAATGGTCTACAGCGCCAGCGGCGTCATGGCCCTCAAGAAGTACGGCGATTCCTTCTACTTCCTCAAGAAGCAGCTGTTGTGGGTCGTGATCGGCCTCTCCGCCATGGCCGCGGCCATGCGGATCGGCGTGCCGACGTGGAACAGGTTGGCCCTTCCCCTCCTGGGCGTGACGGGCCTCCTGCTCGTCGCCGTCCTGATTCCGGGCGTCGGGGCCGAGGTCAACGGCTCGCGCCGGTGGCTGAGGGCCGGCCCCCTCACGTTCCAGCCTTCGGAACTCGCGAAGCTCGCCCTCGTCCTCTACGCGGCGGCTTCGTTGGCCCGCAAGGGGCCGGAGCGGATCGCCGACTTCGTCTATGGGTTCTTTCCGTACACGCTCGTCCTCGGCGTCTTCCTCTCCCTCATCGTCTTCCAGCCGGACTTCGGAACGGCCGTCGGGATCGCTATCGTCATGCTCACGCTCCTCTTCATCGGTGGGGCGCGGGTCCTCCACCTCTCGTCCTTCTCGGTCTTCCTCCTCCCCGTGACCTACAAGCTCGTGATGGGGGCGGGGTACCGGATCGAGCGGCTCAAGACGTTCGTCAACCCGTGGAAGGACCCGACGGCGTCCGGATTCCAGATGGTCCAGTCGTACCTGGCGCTGGGCGGCGGCGGGCTGTTCGGCGCCGGACTGGGGGAGGGGAAGCAGAAGCTCTTCTTCCTGCCCGAGGCGCACACCGACTTCATCTTCGCGCTGATCGGCGAGGAGACGGGATTCGTCGGCGCCCTCGCCGTGCTCGGGCTCTTCGGGGTCGTCATCTGGCGCGGCAGTCTCATCGCCCTCCGGATGATCGATCCGTTTCCGCGCCTCCTGGCGGCCGGACTCACGCTCGTCATCGGCGTCCAGACGTTCGTCAACCTGGGCGTCGTCGTGGGGCTTCTGCCGACCAAGGGACTCCCTCTTCCCTTCGTAAGCTTCGGAGGATCCGCGATGCTCATCAACCTGATCGCCGTTGGCATCCTGCTCGGCCTCTCGAGGAAACCGGCATGAAGATCATGGTGGCGGGAGGCGGAACGGGCGGGCACCTTTATCCGGGACTTGCCGTCGCGGCGGCCTTCCTCCGGCGCCATCCGGACGGATCGGTCGTGTTCGTCGGCACGAAAACCGGGATCGAGGCCCGGGTCGTTCCGGAACAGGGATACCCGGTCGAGACGATCCGGGTCGAGGGGCTGGTCGGAAGAGGATGGATGCGCCAGGTCCGCTCCCTCTTTGTCCTCCCCGCGGCCGTCGTTCGGGCCGCTTCGATCGTCGGCCGACATCGACCCGACGTCGTCCTAGGCGTCGGCGGGTACGCGGCCGGGCCCGTCGTTCTCGCGGCCCGGATCAAGGGAGTCCCCATCGTGATCCAGGAGCAGAACGCCGTTCCGGGCCTCACCAACCGCCTGCTGGGGAGGATCGCGGGGCGGATTGCCGTCGCGTACCGGTCGGCGAACCGCTGGTTCCCGTCCGGCCGGACATATCTCACCGGAAACCCCGCGCGGTCCGGCCTGGGATCCGTGGAGCGCCGTGACGCCAGACGCCGGTTCGGTCTCGCGCCGGAAGCCCCCACGCTCTTCGTCCTGGGCGGGAGCCGGGGCGCGCGCGTTCTCAACGAGAATATGGCCGAGGCGGCGGGTCCCCTCGGGCGGGCCGTGCCCGGCCTCCAGGTGATCCATCAGGCCGGGCCCGGAAGGAACCATGAGGCTGACGCCCTCCGCGGGGCGTACGCGAAGGCCGGAGTTCCGGCTGTCGTTCTCCCGTTTGTCGAGGACATGCCGGCGGCGCTCTCCGCATCGGACCTCGTCATGGCGCGGGCGGGCGCCGCCACGCTCTCCGAGCTGGCCCTGGCCGGGAGGCCTGCGGTCCTCGTTCCATATCTTTTCGCCGCGCATGGGCACCAGACGGCTAATGCCCGAGAGGCGTCCACAGCCGGCGGGGCCGTCGTGATCGACCAGGACGATCTGACGCTTCTCAGGACTGTCGAGACGCTGGGAGCGCTTCTCTCCGACAGCGGGCGGCTTAACGCGATGGGGAGGGCGATGGGAAGGCTCGCGCGGCCCGACGCCGCCGACCGGGTCGTGGACTTGCTGGAGGAAGCCGTCAGGGAAGCGAGACCCCGCGTGGAGATCACGTCCGGCCCTGGGACCGCGGCGTCTGGAGGCGCGGGGGAGCCCCAGGCCCGCTCCGAGAATCATCCCGTCATGGCCGTCATGGCCGTCACGGCCGTCAGAGGAAAGGTCTGAGGAAGATGTTCCGGAAGTACCAGCATATCCACTTCGTCGGGATCGGCGGCATCGGGATGAGCGGGATCGCCGAAGTCCTTCTCACGCTCGGGTATCGCGTGAGCGGATCGGACCTCAAGGAGTCCGAGACGACGCGGCGCCTGAGGGACCTGGGCGGGACGGTCTATGTCGGCCACCAGGCCGAGAACGTGGCGGGGGCCCACGTCGTCGTCGTTTCATCCGCCGTAACGCCGGCCAACGTGGAGGTCGCGGCCGCCCGGGAAGCGGGCGTTCCGGTGATTCCGCGGGCGGAGATGCTGGCCGAGTTGATGCGGCTCAAGTACGGCGTGGCGATCGCGGGCGCCCACGGTAAGACGACGACCACGTCCCTCGTGGCGTCCGTCCTGGCCCAGGGAGGCCTCGACCCGACGGTCGTCATCGGCGGGAAGGTGAACGCCCTGGGGGCGGGAGCGCGGCTCGGACAGGGGGACTTCATGGTGGTCGAGGCGGACGAGAGCGACGGCTCGTTCCTCAAGCTCTCGCCCACGGTGGCCGTCGTGACGAACATCGACCGGGAGCACCTGGACCACTACACGGGCGGAATGCCCGAGATCCAGGAGGCGTTCGCGGCGTTCGTGAACAAGGTCCCGTTCTACGGGGCGGCGATTCTCTGCCTGGACGATCCGGCCGTGCAGGAGATCCTCCCGCGGGTCAAGAAGCGGGCGATCACCTACGGCTTCTCGGGACAGGCCGACGTCCGCGGCGCCGACGTGGAGCTGGCGGGCGCGGGATCGTCCTTCCGCGTCGAGGCGTGGGGCGCGGACATCGGGACGTTCCGCCTCTCGCTTCCCGGCCGCCACAATGTCTCGAACGCGATCGCGGCCGTGGCCGTCGGGCTCGAGCTGGAGATCGCGGTGTCGGATATCCGGGAGGGGCTCGATCGGTTTGCCGGCGTGGTCCGGCGGTTCCAGGTGAAGGGCTCGCGCGCGGGCGTCACGGTCGTGGACGATTACGGCCACCATCCGACGGAGATCCGGGCGACGCTCGCGGCCGGCCGGGGAGGGGTCGGCGGCGGCGGGAGGCTCTTTGTCGTCTTTCAGCCGCACCGGTATACGCGGACGCGAGACCTCCAGGAGGAGTTCTGGACGGCCTTCTACGACGCCGACCGGCTGATTGTCGCGGATATCTATCCGGCCGGCGAGGCGCCCATCCCCGGCGTCACGGCGTTGTCCCTCTTCGAAGGGATCCGGGCGCACGGGCACAAGGATGCGGCGTACGTGCCGGACCGGGAGGAGATCGTGGCGATGGTGACGCGGGAAGTCCGGCCGGGAGACTGGGTCCTGACGCTCGGCGCGGGGGATGTCTGGCGCGTCGGCGAGGAGATCCTGGCCCACCTTCCCGCCCTGGAGGGGATTCCGGGATGACGCCGGTCGGGTGCCCCATGGCGGACCTCAAGTCGAGGATCGTTTCGAGCGGTTTCCGAGGGGAATTGCGTCTTGGGGAGCCGATGGCAAATCGCACGACCTTCAAGATCGGCGGTCCGGCCGACGTTTTCGCCGTGCCCGCCGACGAGGCGAACCTGGCGGTCCTCGCCCGGGAGGCGCACGAGGCCGGCCTTCCCGTCCTTGTCGTCGGAGACGGTTCGAACCTCCTCGTCAGGGACGGAGGGATCCGGGGCGTCGTCGTGTCGCTCGCCCGCTTCGACGGGATCGAGCCGCTCTCTCCGCGCGGAGCGTTCCGCGTGGGCGCGGGCGTCAAGTATCAGAAGCTCGCCTACCGGATGGCGGAGGAAGGATTCGCCGGCCTCGAGTTCGCCGTCCGGATTCCAGGGACCGTCGGCGGGGCGCTCGTGATGAACGCGGGCACTCCCGAGGGAGAACTGAAAGACGTCCTCCTGGCGGCCGCGTTCATCTTCCCGGACGGGAGCCGGCGCATTCTGCTCAAGGAGGACTTGGGCCTCGGGTACAGGTCGTCCCGTCTTCCGGCCGGGGGGATCGCCACGACGATCGATGTCCTTCTCTCCAAGGGGGACCCGGATGAGATCCGGGGGCGGATGAACTGGCTTGCCTCCGAGCGGCGCTCGAAACAGCCGCAAGGAGTCCCGAACGCGGGGTCGATTTACAAGAACCCTCCGGGCGACTTCGCGGGACGCCTCATCGAGGCGGCGGGCTTCAAGGGCAGGCGCGCGGGCGGCGCCGAGGTCTCGTCCGTTCACGCGAACTTCATCGTCAACGCCGGCGGGGCGAGGGCCGCGGACGTCCTCGCGTTGATGGATGCGATCGAGCGGACGGCGGCGGAGCGGTTCGGCGTCCGCCTGGAGCGGGAGATCCGGGTCGTGGGAGAGGACGTGAGTCCGGAGTCGAGAGTGAGGAGTTCGGAATGACAGGCTGGCCTGTCAATATTCAGAGAATGCGGGAAGACCTAAGTCGAAAGAAGATCGGCGTCCTGTTGGGAGGCCTCTCGTCGGAGCGCGAGGTCTCGCTCAAGACGGGCGGGGCGGTCCTCGGCGCCCTTCTCGACCGGGGGTTCGACGCCGTCCGGCTGGACGCCGGGCCCGACCTCGCGGCGGGTCTCCGGGCGGAGGGAATCGAGGTTGTCTTCAACGCCCTGCACGGCAGGTTCGGCGAGGACGGGACCGTCCAGGGGCTGTTGGAGGTGATGGGGATCCCCTACACCGGATCGGGCGTCCTGGCCTCGGCTCTCGGGATGGACAAGGTGATGTCCAAGAAGGTCTTCGCATTCCACGGGATTCCCCTCGCGCCGTACCGCGTCGTGACGGAGCCGGAGGCGGCCGGCGCCCTACCATCCTGGTTCCCGTTCGGCTTTCCCGTGGTCGTGAAGCCGGCGCGGCAGGGCTCCTCAATCGGCGTCTCCCTCGTCGAAACGTGGGACGGTCTTGCGCCGGCCCTCAGGCAGGCGCTTGTGTACGACACGGAGGCAATCGTGGAGGCGTACGTTCGCGGGCGGGAAGTCCAGGTCGCCATCCTGGGGACGCGCGCCCTCGGGGCGATCGAGATCGTTCCCCATCGCGCCTTCTACGACTATCAGGCGAAGTACGAGGGGGCGTCGGAGCACGTCTATCCCGCGCGCCTCTCGCCGGAGACGACGCGCATCGTTCACGATCTGGCCCTTGCCGCCCACCGCGCGCTCGACTGCAGGGTCTACAGCCGCGTCGATCTGATCGTGGACGCGGACGGCAGGCCGTTCGTTCTCGAGGTGAACACGCTCCCTGGAATGACTGACCGGTCCCTCTTTCCGGAGATTGCCCGCGGCGCGGGGATCTCTTTCGGCGAGCTGGTGGAGGCGATCCTGCTCCTCTCCGTTCTTCCTCGAGAGGCTCAGGAGGCCCGGGAAGCCCGGACGACCATCGGCGGGGAAGACGCGGTGGAGTCGATTCTCCGCGCGGCCCGCGGGAAGACGGGACGATGAGGGCGGGCGCGATGCGCGCCGACGCGCGTTCCGCCGCGCCGGAGGCCGCCTCCGGGTGGAGGCGGTTCGCGCGGTCGAACAAGATCATCCGCCGGCGCGAGCGTTCTCTCTTTACCTGGCGGACCGCGCTGAAGACCGCCGTCGTGGCGGGGCTGGCGCTGGTCTTCGCGTTCGCCGCCTGGGGCGCGGCCCGCTGGCTGACGCGCGTCTCGTGGCTCCCGGTCGCGGAAGTCCGGATCGAGGGACTCCGCCACGTGGGGAAGGCCGAGGCGCTCGACCTCATGGGCGTTTCGGAAGGGAGAAACATCCTGTCGGTTTCGCCGGGGGAGATGGTGCGGAGGGCCGCGCGCTCGCCCTGGATCAAGGGGATCGCCGTTCACCGCCATCTGCCGGCGAGCATCCAGGTCCAGATCGAGGAGCGGGCGCCCGTCGCCGTCCTGCACCGGGAGAAGGGCGGGCTTCTGGTCGATTCGGAGGGACGCGCGATCGTCCCCGTCGAGGACGCCCGGTTGTGGCGTCTGCCGGTCGTATCCGGACTCCAGGCCCGGCGGACTTCGCCCGGCGAACAGGTCGACGCGCGGAACCTGGCCGCGGCGCTGGAGCTTGCCAGGTTCGCGGCGGCGGAGAAACGGCTCGGGCCGAGCGAGGCGATCGAGATCTGGGCGGGAGCTCCGAACGATCTGTCGCTCTTCGCGGACGGGATCGAGATCCGGGTCGGCCGGGGGGACTACACGGAGAAGTTCGGCCGCTGGTTCCTCGTGGCGGACCAGCTCCGCCAGCGCGTGCCGGACCTTGCGGTCGCGGATCTCAGGTTCGAGGGCCAGGTGATCGTCCGGTCGAAGGAAGAGGCCGGGGGAGGGAAGAAGTAGGTGGCGCGGCGGGAGAACATCCTGGTCGGACTGGACATCGGGACGACGAAGGTATGCGCCATCGTCGGCGAGGTCCGCGAGGACGGCCGGGTGGACATCACGGGAATCGGGCGGCATCCGTCGCGCGGCCTCCGAAAGGGCGTCGTCGTCAACATCGAGAGCACCGTCCAGTCTATCAAGAAAGCGGTAGAAGAGGCCGAGGTCATGGCCGGCGTCCAGATCAACTCGGTCTACGCGGGGATCGCCGGGGGTCACATCAAGGGATTCAACAGCCGGGGCGTCATCGCCGTGAAGGATCCTCGGGAGGTGAGGCAAAGCGACGTCCGCCGCGTCATCGACGCCGCCCGTGCCGTGGCCATCCCCCAGGACCGGTCGATCCTTCACGTCGTCCCGCAGGGGTTCGTGATCGACGATCAGGACGGCATCAAGGAGCCGGTGGGGATGAGCGGCGTGCGGCTCGAGGCGGAGGTCCACATCGTGACGGGCGCCGTCTCTTCCGTCCAGAACATCCTGAAGTCGTGCCACCGGGCAGGCCTTCAGGTCCTCGACATAGTTCTCGAGCCACTGGCGTCGGCCGAGGCCGTGCTGACCCCCGACGAGCGGGACCTCGGCGTCGCTCTCATCGACATCGGCGGGGGGACGACGGACCTCGCGATCTTCGTGGAGGGGAGCATCCGCCACACGGCCGTCCTGCCCATGGGCGGGAACCACGTGACGAACGACATCGCTGTGGGGCTCCGGACGCCGTCGCGAGAGGCGGAGGGCCTCAAGAAGAGCCACGGATGCGCCCTGGCGTCCATGGTGGGGCCGGACGAGACGATCCAGGCCCCGAGCGTCGGTGGCCGGCCGGCGCGGGAGATGTCCCGCAGGCTGTTGGCCGAGATCATCGAGCCGCGGATCGAGGAGGTCCTGGTCCTCGTGAAGAAGGAGATCCAGCGGAGCGGGTTCGACGACATGGTCGCCTCGGGCGTCGTGGTGACAGGCGGAACGGCGAACCTTTCCGGGATCGCGGAGGCTGTGGAGCGGTTCACGGACCTTCCCGCCCGGCAGGGATTCCCGATGCGCCTCGGAGGACTGTCCGACGTCGTCGGGAACCCGATGTTCGCGACGGGCGTGGGGCTCCTTCTGTACGGGGCGAAGGAGGCGGCGAGCAAGGGGCCGTCCGGCCTCTCCGGACGGTCGGGCGTCGGAAAAGTCGCCGCCCGGATGAAGGCGTGGTTCAGGGAGTTCTTTTAGGATGGTGAATGGGTGAATAGGTGAATGGGTGAATGGGTGAATGGGTGGATCTGAAGAAGAAAGAGGCCGATTCACCGATTCACCGATCAACCGATTTACCGGCTTCTAACCCTTCTCAAGGAGGTGGGAGGATGAGATTCTCGTTCGATGATCGGCAGGTCGTTCAACCGGAGCTTTCGGCAAGGATCAAGGTCGTTGGCGTCGGGGGCGGCGGCGGGAACGCCGTGAACAACATGGTGAACAGCGGTCTCAGGGGGATCGACTTCATCGCGGCGAACACCGACGCCCAGTCGCTGGCCGCGTCCCTGGCGCCGACCCGCCTTCAGATCGGCGCTAATCTGACCAAGGGGCTCGGCGCGGGATCGAACCCCGCGATCGGTCGGGAGGCGGCGGAGGAGGACGGGGAGAAGGTCCGTGAAGCGCTCGAGGGGGCCGACATGGTGTTCGTCACCGCCGGGATGGGCGGCGGGACGGGGACCGGCGCCGCGCCCGTCATCGCGCGCCTGGCGCGGGAGATGGGGGCTCTCACCGTAGCCGTCGTGACCCGCCCGTTCATGTTCGAGGCGAGGGCCCGGATGCAGAAGGCCGACGCTGGGATCGAAGAGCTCCGCCAGCACGTCGACACGATCATCATCGTCCAGAACCAGAAGCTGTTGGCGATCGTCGAGCAGAGAGTTCCCCTGCAGGAGTCGTTCCGGCTTGCCGATGACGTCCTCAGGCAGGCAGTCCAGGGGATCTCCGACATCGTCCTCGTCCCCGGCTACATGAACGTCGACTTCGCGGACGTCAAGGCGGTCATGTGCGGCATGGGCCGGGCGATCATGGGGACCGGCGTCGGGACGGGGGATTCGCGGGCCAAGGACGCGGCTCACAAGGCGATCGCCTGCCCGCTGTTGGAGGACGCGACAATCGAGGGCGCCCGCGGCGTCCTGATCAACGTGACGGGCGGGGAGGACCTCACGCTCCACGAGGTGAACGAGGCGGCCGCTGTGGTGCAGGAACTGGCCGACCCCGACGCGAACATCATCCTGGGCTCCGTCATAGATCCCGACCGGGAGGGCGAGGTGATGGTGACCGTCATCGCGACCGGTTTCGGCGGGGTGGAAGAGAACGCGCTCGTGGAAGCGGGCGTCTCTTCGGGAAAGACGGTGAACCTCCGGCAGTTCCTTTCGCGCCAGGCCGACAGGGACAAGCCGACGTTCCTCCGGAAGGCCGTGGGCGCCGACTTCCAGCCCGAGCCGGCGAACCTGGAGGGCGAGGATTACGAAATTCCCGCGTTCCTCCGGAAGGGAGCGAATTAGAAGAGCCGGTGAATCGGTGAATGGGTGAATCGGTGAATCGGTAAATCGGAAAACCACTCCTCCCCTTTGTAAGGCCCCGGAATCACGTTCGGGACAGGGGAGGCAGGGTGGGGTAGAGATGTGAATGCGTGAAGGAGAAGGCATCGCCGAACGGCTGGCGCGGGCAAGGGAACGGATCGCCGCGGCGGCCGGGCGGGCCGGACGGGACCCCGCGCGCGTCAAGCTGATGGCCGTCACGAAAACGGTCCCGGCGGAGAGAGTGCGGGAGGCCGCGGCGTGCGGGCAGATGCTCTTCGGCGAGAACAGGGTGCAGGAGGCGGCGGACAAGATCCCGGCCGTGGGGCCCGGGCCGAAATGGCACATGATCGGCCGCCTCCAGACGAACAAGGTGAAGGCGGCCGTCCGGTTGTTCGACTGCGTGGAGTCGGTCGACTCCATCCGGCTCGCGGAGATCCTCGATCGGGCGGCGCGGGAGAGCGGGAAGGTCCTTCCTATTTTCGTCGAGGTGAACATCGGCGGCGAGGCGCAGAAGAGCGGCGCGCTTCCCGGAGACGTCGAGCGGCTGTTGGATTTGGCGGCGGGTCTCGCGTCGATTCGCGTCACGGGCCTGATGGCGATTCCGCCCTACAGCCTCGATCCGGAGGAGGCGCGGCCGTATTTCCGCCGCATGTACGACCTCTGTGCCCGGCTCAGGGAGCGGGGTTTCGGGCTCGACGATCTCTCGATGGGGATGTCCGGCGATTTCGAAGCCGCCGTCGAGGAGGGGGCGACGATCGTTCGCCTCGGGACGGTCCTCTTCGGCGTTCGGGGGGACGGATGATCCTAGAAAAAGCGGTTGAACCGCGGAGCACGCAGAGAACGCAAAGGAGTGCCAGGGATTGGAAGGCGCATCGACCTCACCGGGCAGGTGAGCATCGAAACCGCCAGAAAGGATGTTCCTCTGCGGACTCCGCGACCTCTGCGGTAAATGAATTGTGGTTTTTGGAATGATTTGCACGCGCCGGGAAACGGCGATGACCGGGAACGACGAGACGCGGCCGCCGACGGCCCCGCGCGAGGAGAGGAACGGATGACAGCGATCAAGCCGAACGAGAAGATCGGTTTCGTCGGGGGGGGAAACATCGCGGAGGCCCTCATCCGGGGCTTGATTGCGGCCGGCGTCGCCCAGGCCAGGCAGATATTCGCCGCCGACGTCTCGGCGGAACGCGTCGAGGCGCTCCGAAGCCGCTACAAAGTCCACACTTCGACCGACAACGTCCGGACGGTCCAGCAGTGCCACGTGGTCGTCCTGGCCGTCAAGCCCCAGATCGCCGAGGGAGTTTGCCGGGAGATCGCCAAGGGAGTCACCAACCACCAGCTCGTCGTATCGGTCGCCGCCGGCATCACGACGGGACAGATCCACGAGTGGCTGGGCGGCCGGGGGCGGATCATGCGCGTCATGACGAACACTCCGGCCGTCGTCCTCGCCGGCGCGTCGGCCGTCGCGCCCGGGCCGGGCGTCACGGAGCGGGACATCCGGCTGGTCGAGACGATGTTCGGCGCCGTCGGGGAGGTCGTTGCCCTCGACGAACAGGACCTGGACGCCGTGACCGGGCTTTCGGGATCGGGTCCCGCGTTCGTCTGCTTGGCCGTCGAGGCCCTCGCGGACGGCGGCGTCAAGGCGGGGCTGACGCGGGAGATCTCTCTGCGCCTGGCCGTCCAGACCGTCCTGGGTACCGCGCTCCTGATGAAGGAAGGAAAAGAGCATCCCGGCGTTCTCAAGGACAAAGTCGCCTCGCCCGGCGGGACGACGATCGCGGGTCTTCACGAGCTTGAGAAGGGCCGGTTCCGGGGGCTCCTGATCTCTGCCGTCGAAGCGGCTACCCGGCGGTCGCGGGAACTGGGGAAGCGGTGAATGGGTGAAGCGGTGAATGGGTGAATCGGTGAATGGGTGAATCGGTGAATCGGAAAACCACTCCTCCCCTTTGTAAGGGCCCCGACTTTGTCGGGACAGGAAGGTTGGGTGGGTAGAGGGTTGAGGCCGAAGCAGGTTTCTACCTCCCCTTGCCCCTCCTTACAAAGGAGGGGGTAGTCGACGGTGAATGGGTGAAAGGCGGAGCCTTGAGCCCTCGGCAATCAGCGGTCAGCTTGACTCCAAGGGCTGAATGCTGAAAGCTGACGGCTGACAGCTTTCAATAATCGGGGGTGACCAATGTTCGTGGCTGGAAACTTTCTTTCGGCCCTGGCGCAGGTCCTCGACATGGCGCTCACGGTCTACATGTGGATCGTCATCGTCCGGGCGCTGATCTCGTGGGTCAACCCCGACCCGTACAACCCGATCGTCCGGTTCCTCGTGGCGGCGACGGAGCCGGTGCTCAGGCCCATCCGGCGGCTGGTGCCGACGTACAGGATCGGGATCGATCTGTCGCCGTTGATCGTGATCCTGGCGATCTATTTCCTGAACTTTTTCCTGGTGCGGACGCTCATCGACCTGTCCTACCGGATTCGGTGACGGAGCGCCGGCCCCGCGGCAAGGAGGCACAAAGATGAAGATCTCTCCCCTGGACATCCGACAAAAGCAGTTTCACCTTCGATGGCGCGGATTCGACATCAACGAGGTCGACGCCTTCCTGGAAGAGGTCATGGGCGAGATGGAGACGGTTGTCCGGGAGACGCACACGCTCCGCGAGGAATTGGAGAAGCGCGACCGCGAACTGGCCGTTCTCCGAGAGGAAGAGACGACGCTCAAGCAGACGCTTCTCACCACCCAGCAGTTGATCGACGAGTTGAAGAGCCAGGCGCGCCGCGAGGCCGACTTGATCATCCGGGAAGCGGAACTGAAGGCCGAGGCCGTCGTCGAACAGGCGAACCGGCGCTCCGTGAGCATCATGGGAGAACTGTCCGACCTCAAGCGGCAGAAAGCGATGTTCCTGGAGAAATTGAGGGGGCTCCTGGATCTCCACTACCGCCTTCTGGAGCTCGATACGGAGGAAGACGTCCAGCCTCCCCGCCGGTACGCGGAGACCGGGAGCGGCAACGGCGAGGCCCGTGTCGAAACGGCCCAAGTGCTGAAGGCGGCCCCTCCTCCTTCGGCGGCGTGACGGACGAGGGAGGGTTCCTCCGCGAGACGCGGGAAGGCGTTCTCCTGACCGTCCACGTTCAACCCCGCGCGAGCCGGGACGAGATCGCCGGGCTCCACGGGGACGCCCTCAAGATCCGACTCAAGGCCTTGCCGGCCTCCGGCGAGGCCAACGCCGCTCTCCTTCGCTTCCTCTCGAAACGCCTGAAGACTCCCCTCGCCGCGATCTCCATGCGCTCTGGTGCCTCTTCGAGACGAAAGACGGTCCTCGTCCTGGGAATAAAGCCCGAAGAAGTCCGGGCACGGTTGCAGGGAAGCTCGTCCGTGAACGGGTAAGTCGCGTCACGGCGGTTTAGGGCGCCCCCGTCCCAGCATGAGTCATCCTAAAAACCGCAGTTCACTCACCGCAGAGGACGCGGAGTCCGCGGAGGAACATCTTTTCGGGTGGTTTTGATGCTCACCTGCCTGGTGAGGTCGATGTGTCTTCCAATCCCTGGAACTCCTTTGCGTTCTCTGTGTGCTCCGCGGTTCAAATGCTTTTTCTAGGGTCAATGGCCCTCAGCCAAGGCGAAACGAGTGTTCGCCGCCCTCCTTCGCATTGGTTGGTCGGTCGAGCGGGAAAGCAGCGGTTCCCACCGCACGTTGTCCAGGTCCGGATGGCCTGATTACGTCTTCCCCTTCCACGACCGGGAGGAGATCGGTCCACGGATGCCGGCCCGGATTGCAAAACGCACCGGCCTGCGTCCGGAGGATCTATGAGCCCCGCCGCGATGCCTTCCTCACTGTGAGCATGTTGCAGCAACGATCAGTCGCCGGGAAAAACGAAATCCTGATCTCATGCGCTTTCGATTTTCAGGCCGTCGATCCAACTGAAATGGGCATCGTTCGTCAAGAGCGACATTCCGCGTTCCAAGCAACACGCACCGATCCAAACGTCATTTTCCGGAATTGGTCTTCCACTGCTCTTGAGTACGAGCTTGATTTCCGAATAGATTGACGCGGTTTCGAGGCCCATTTCGATAATTTCGCTCACCCCGATCAGAGCTCCGACGCGCTTAAGGTTTTCTCCGGCGCGCTGTGATTTCCGCGCACCGAACAGCAACTCTCCAACAACCGGCAAGGGCAAGCAGATCCGCGAAGCATTCCGGAGTTTTTCGACCACGGCGGGGTCCCCGTTGAGTGCGGCGATGGCGACGCTTGTGTCCAGCGCCACGCTACCACTCACCTTGGTCTACCCTTTCGAATTCCTCCTCAACGATTCTCTTCATCTCGTCCGCATCCTCGCGAGGAAGTGTGCCGAAAAGCCTCTCCAAGTCCGGCTGAAGACATGGCACCTCTACGGCGATTTCCACCTCGCTATTCTCGGGAATCCCTTCGAGCGGTTCCAGGGGCCTCAGCACTCCGCCCGAGTAGATCGCGTGGACCAACTTGGTCATGGCCAGCCTCCTTTCTTG
Source organism: Nitrospirae bacterium RBG_16_64_22 (assembly GCA_001803795.1). GTDB lineage: Bacteria > Nitrospirota > RBG-16-64-22 > RBG-16-64-22 > RBG-16-64-22 > RBG-16-64-22. The sequence goes on along the minus strand of MHEK01000040.1, from coordinate 3,485 downwards.
GCCCCATTATAACCGAAGAGACAATGGCTTGATCAGCTTTTCGGACGGTTACACGGGCGGCGCATGGTACATGTCGGCCTTAGGGTACCGTCGCGGCTCAAGACGGCGGAGCCGACAAGCGCGCCTCCCCTTTGCAACCTCTGCCTCGCCCTGATCCTGGCCTCCATCATAAGCAGTTCTTCCTCCGGATTTTGAGGCTTCTCCGAGGGCAGGGGAGTCGTCGGTACGAACGCCCAAGCGTCCTTTTCGTTGTGCCGGAGCCAGAGGGGGCCACTCGGGCCACTCAAGGCCCCGCCGGTCGAAGGCAAGGCCAACGCCGCTCTCTCCATCCGCTCCGGCGTCTCTTCGAGACGAAAGACGGTCCTCGTCCTGGGAATAAAGCCGGCCGACGTCCGCGGGGGGTTGCTCGGAGGCAAGCACCTCGCAACGAACGACTCGGCCCTCGATACTCCCCTCAAGCGTACATCTTCTGCGCCGTACCGAACCGCAACGCGGCCCCTCCAGAACCGTCTCGGCCGGGGCCAAGAAAATGTTCTTGCAAATATGCATTTGGAATGCATAATTGCGTAAACTCTGGATGGAGCGATCCGGCATGAAGTACATTACGCGTTCCCTGGAAACGGTTCTGCATCGGGCCGTCCGGAAATTTCCCGTGGTCGTGCTCACGGGGCCGCGGCAGTCCGGCAAGACCACTCTCCTCCGGCACAACTTCGGAAAGAGCCATCGCTACCTCTCACTCGAACCTCCCGACGTTCAGGCGGCGGCGAGAGAAGACCCGCGGGGCTTTCTCGCGTCGTATCCGCCTCCCGTCGTTTTCGACGAGGTACAATACGCTCCCGTCCTGCTTCCATACATCAAGGAGCAGGTGGACGCGCACCGGACTCGCGCGGGGCAGTTTATCCTCACCGGCTCGCAGAACATCCTGCTGGCGCAGGGGGTCACGGAGTCGTTGGCGGGCCGGGCGGCCATGCTGAGACTCTTTCCACTGACTCTTCGGGAGATGGCCGGGGCTCCGGGTGCGCCGCTTCCGTGGGAAAAGGGGTCTCCCGACGGGCGGCGGCTCGCGGGGAGGCGGCTTTGGGAGAGTTTCCTCCGAGGCGGATATCCTGAGTTGGCTGCGCGAGGAAAGCGCGACGCGTCGCTCTGGCACGCCAGCTACTTGCAGACGTATCTTGAACGCGATGTGCGGACAATCCGGCAGATCGGCGAGTTCTCCCAGTTTCAGGTTTTTCTTAGGATGCTGGCGGCCCGAAGCGCCCAACTTCTCAACCTGACCGGGATGTCCCGCGACCTGGGCGTCGCCGTCAACACGATCAAGGCTTGGCTGTCGGTCCTGGAAGCGACCTATCAGATCGTTCTGCTTCGGCCCTACTTCGCCAATATCGGAAAGCGGCTCGTGAAGCTGCCCAAGGTCTACTTCTCCGATGTGGGAACCCTGTGCTATCTCGTCGGATTGAAAGACGCGGAGCACGCGAAGGCGGGTCCCATGGCTGGAGCGATCATGGAGACCGCCGTCGTGAGCGAAGTGTTTCGAACAGTCGTTCACAGGGGGGAGGAGCCCCGTGTCTATTTCTGGCGGACCTCCACCGGGACGGAGGTCGACCTGGTCGTGGAGACGCGGGCGGGCCTTGTTCCGATCGAAGTGAAGGTATCCGCGACGCCTTCGCGAAGCATGGCCCGCGGGATCGAGGACTTCCGCAAGAACCTGGGAGAACGCTCAACCAGGGGATACGTCGTCCATCCCGGCGACATAAGACTCCCCCTCGGACCGGATGCCGTGGCGTGGCCTCTTGCGGAGATGTAACGGGGAGACGAGCGTTCCGACCTCCGCAGGAATAGCCGGGTCCTGCATCCGCTTCCGCTCTGCCCTTGTGGTGGCGGGGCCTGGAGTGTCGAGGAGAGCCGGCCGTGGCATGGACGAACACGGCACGCCTTCCTCTCGGACGTCAAGAGTTATGCAATGTAAGAAACAACGTAGCCCTGCCACTGCCTTCTACGCCATTCGGCAGCTCATGGCACCGCCGGAGAAGGCGCCCCGCAAGATCGGCTTCCGCGCGGGGGAGAGTGGTCCGGCGCATCGGGCGCGGCGCCTGCGCCATCGCGGTGATGGGGATTGACCGGACAGCGCTTTTGTTCGGGCTCGGAGAGGTGAAGGTTGACGTCGCAAAACCCTGCCCCTGAATTGGCCCTGGATGCGCCGGCCCGCCGCCTGCGGGAGCGGGAGAGTCGCTTGTAGGTCCTCCTTCTTGAAATCCCCGCCCTTTTTCGATACAGTCTCAACATCGCCTCTACCGGTTCCGACAGGTCCGATCTGTTCGGGGAGGCACACACCGGGAGCCCCTCCATGCACCCGAGACCGCAAGGCAAGACCGCCGTGCTCCGGCAAACCCTATCCTCTCGACAGGCTGTCCGCGGCCCCCTGTACCCTCGCCTCAGCATGCGTCG
>MHEK01000040.1:0-935 GCA_001803795.1 Nitrospirae bacterium RBG_16_64_22 | reverse complement strand
GTCAAGGTACGGACACAGGTATCGCTCCCTTTTTCGGGTGACAGGAAGGGCGTCTGGACAGGCGCCGGCTTCCTTGTGGATGGGGAGAGAGGGTGGATCATCACGAATGCCCATGTTGCCGCCCGCTCACACTCGGTTGTACGGGTAGCTTTTCACGGAGGAGAGTACGTTGCGGTCCGAAAGATTTTTGTGGACCCCTACGTGGACCTTGCCGTCCTTGAACTGCCCGTGCACGCTCGACAAGCCGCGGTTGTTGGAGCAGATCTCGATTGCCGCTCCACGCCCGAGGTAGGGCACCCAGTCGGCGCCTTCGGCCACCCTTTCCGGCTTCACTTCACCGGCACCCGCGGGATCGTTTCAGGAAGAACAGCCAAGTACGAGGGGATGGTCGAGATGATCCAGACGGACGCCCCCATTGATCCGGGCAACTCCGGCGGGCCTCTCGTCAGCCTCAAGACGGGAAAGGTGGTCGGCATCAACACGGCGAAGAGGCGTAACAGCCAGGGCACAAATTTCGCGGTCCCGATGACCCAGGCATGCCGCGTTCTGGACCTGCTTCGCGCAGGCCGGGATCCCTCGCCGCCCGACCTGCCCGTGAGCTTCCTGTTCGATCCCGAAGAGCCGCGGAAACTCGTCGTCGCCAAGGTGCACGAGGGAGAGTCAACGTTGGGTCTGCGCGAGGGCGACGTGATTGTGGGCATTGCGGGCGAGGAAATGAAGATCACGAACAGAGGCCACTTGCTCCAGGCCGCACGGGGGCGGGGTGAGACCGTTCAACTCCGCGTCCAGCGCGGATCGGAAGAGACACTTGTGACCGTGAACCTGAAACTGGCGGCGCGCATGACGGATCGGCGCGGAGTCTTAGTCAGCGGGATGCTGTTCGCTCCGTTCCCGGGCCGCGTTCTTGCCAATATGCTGGGGAAGCGTCACCAACT
>MHEK01000039.1:15935-29680 GCA_001803795.1 Nitrospirae bacterium RBG_16_64_22 | reverse complement strand
TCACCCCGATTGCGATGGAGAAGGAGCTGAGGTTTGCGATTCGCGAGGGCGGCCGCACGGTGGGCGCGGGCGTCATCAGCGAGGTGATCGAGTAGAACGTCGAAGAGTCGAAGGTCGAAAGTCGAAGGTTTGGTATTTGAGGTTCAACTTTCAACCTTCGACTGTCGACGGATTCACCGGTGGAAGAGGAAGGCTAACCTAGGGATAATGACGTGGACACGACGCTGACGCATCAAAAAATCCGGATCCGCCTCAAGGGGTTCGACCACCGCCTTCTGGACCAGTCCGTCCAGGAGATCGTGGATACGGCCAGGCGGACCGGGGCGAAGATATCGGGCCCCATCCCCCTTCCGACCCGAATCAACAGGTACACGGTTCTCCGCTCGCCCCACGTGGACAAGAAATCGCGGGAGCAGTTCGAGATCCGCACCTACAAGCGGCTGATCGATATCCTGGAGCCGACGCCCCAGACGATCGACGCCCTGATGAAGATCGACCTGTCGGCTGGCGTGGACGTGGAGATCAAGCTATGAGTCCGAAGTGCGGTGTTCAACGTTCGACCTTCGACGTTCGACCTGGGTCTTCCTCATGCTGAACGGACTGGTGGGCCGCAAGCTCGGTATGAGCCAGGTCTTCACGCCGGAAGGAAGGGTCGTTCCCGTGACGGTCGTCGAAGCCGGGCCGTGCCGCGTGCTCAGATCGAAGACCGCGGCCGCGGACGGGTACGAGGCGGTGCAGGTGGGTTTCGCTCCGGAGCGGAAGGCGAAGCGCGTGACGTCCGCCATGAAGGGGCACTTCAAGGCGTGCGGCGCCGAGCCGTATCGCGTATTGCGGGAGTTCAAGGCGATTGGAGAGGCGCCGAGCGTCGGCTCGGACGTGACGGTGGAGATCTTCGAGGCCGGCGAGCGGATCGACGTGATCGGCGTGACGAAGGGGAAGGGGTTCCAGGGCGTCATGAAGCGTCTCCACTACCGCGGCGGGCCGGGTTCGCACGGCTCGATGTTCAACCGCGCCCCCGGGTCCATCGGCGCGAGTTCGTACCCATCGAGGGTTTGGAAAAACACGGGCCTTCCGGGGCAGATGGGGAACGCGTCCAGGACGGTGAAGAATCTCCAGGTCGTCGAGGTCCGGAAGGAGCAGAACCTCCTGTTCGTGAAGGGAGCGGTTCCGGGGCCCGACGGGGGACTCGTGATCGTTCGGAAGGCGAAGTCCGGGGCGAAGAAGAAGTAGGGTCAAGCGCCAAGGGTCAAGGGTTGAACGTTGAAGGTCGAAGGTTAAAGGTTAAAAGGTCGAAGGTCAAAGCCTGAACCGAGAGACTCGATCCCGCTTCCGGCGGGCGTGAAAATGGGGAAGGGAAGTTCCGTGGCGGTTGCCAAGATCGTCGATCAAAAGGGAAAAGAGAAGGGGAGTCTCGATCTGCCGGAGGCCCTTTTCGGCGTGGCCCCGAAGTCCGCCGTGATGCACGGCGTGGTGACAGCGGCGTTGTCCAACCGCCGCCAAGGGACGCACGCGACGAAGACAAAGGGGCTTGTCTCGGGCGGCGGGAAGAAACCCTGGAAGCAGAAGGGAACCGGGCGGGCCCGGGCCGGATCGATCCGCTCGCCCCTCTGGGTCGGCGGCGGGACGGTCTTCGGACCCCAGCCGCGGAGCTACAGGAGCGCGACGCCGAAGAAGGTCGGGCGGCTGGCGCTCAAAATGGCCCTCTCGGCGAGGGCCCACGACGACGGTCTGCGAATCGTCGACTCGCTCGGCGTTCAGGGGGCCAAGACCCGGGAGGTCGCGGCGATCCTGCGGGCGCTCGGGCTCGAGGGGAAAACCGTCCTCCTGGTCACGGCGGCCAATGACCCGCTTCTCTTTCGGGCCGCGCGGAACATCCCGGGCGTCCAGATTCGGGAAGCGTCCTCGATCAACGCCCATGATGTCCTGGGTTCCGAGGTGCTCCTGATGACGCCGGAGTCGGTCGAGCGGCTGAGGCAGGTGTTCGGATCATGAGTCACCCTTACGATATTCTCGTCCGGCCGTCGATTACGGAGAAGAGCGTCCGTCTGAGGGAAAACGCCCACACGGTCGTCTTCGAGGTCGACAAGAAGGCGAACAAGCAGGAGATCAAGCGGGCCGTGGAGGAGGCGCTCTCGGTCAAGGTGGCCCGCGTGTCGACGCTTCTGGTGAAGGGGAAGAAAAAGCGGCACGGTCGGTCGGCTGGCTTCCGGCCGGACCGCAAGAAGGCGTTCGTGACGCTCGAGCCGGGACAGAAAATAGATCTCTTCGAGGGGAAGTAGGAGAAGAAAGTGGGAATCAAGGTCTACAAACCGACATCCGCGGGACGCCGGTTCCAGACGGTCTCGGACTTCGCCGAGATCACGCGTTCGGAGCCCGAGAAGCGGCTGGTCAAAGGGAAGAGCCAGAGCGGCGGGCGGAACTGCCACGGGCGGATGACGGTGCGGCGCCGGGGCGGCGGGCACAAGCGGGCCTACCGGCTGATCGATTTCAAGAGGAACAAGGAGGGGATTCCCGCCCGGGTCGCTTCGATCGAATACGATCCGAATCGGTCTGCGCGAATTGCCCTGCTTCACTACCTCGACGGGGAGAAGCTCTACATCATCGCTCCCGTGGGCCTCAAGGTGGGCGGCGAGGTGATCTCGTCTCCGTCGGCCGACATTCTGCCCGGGAACGCGCTTCCCATCTCCGCCATTCCCGTGGGCACGATCATCCACAATATCGAGCTCAAACCCGGCAAGGGCGGACAGCTCGCCCGGAGCGCGGGGGCCGGCGTGCAGCTCATGGCCAAGGAAGGGGCCTACGCCCACATCCGGCTGAACTCCGGCGAGATGCGCCTCGTGCGGACGGACTGCAAGGCGACGATCGGGCAGGTGGGGAACCTGGATCACGAGAACGTGTCGATCGGAAAGGCGGGCCGGTCCCGGTGGCTGGGAAAGCGGCCGAAGGTGCGCGGCGTGGCGATGAATCCGGTCGACCACCCGCTGGGGGGCGGCGAGGGGAAGTCCTCGGGCGGACGGCCGCCGGTCTCTCCGTGGGGGGTCCCCGAGGGGCGGAAGACCCGCCGGAACAAGGCCACGCAGAAGTACATCGTCAAGAGACGGAAGTAGGAGGGGAGTCGTGCCGCGTTCGGTCCGAAAGGGTCCATACATTCATCCGAGCCTGTTGGCCAAGGTCGAGGCGATGAATGCCTCGGGCGAGAAGAAGCTCATCAAGACCTGGTCCCGGAGCTCGATGATCACTCCGGATTTCCTCGGGCACACGTTCGCCGTCCACAACGGCAAGAAGTTCGTTCCGGTCTACGTGACCGAGAACATGGTGGGCCACAAGCTGGGCGAGTTTTCCCCGACCCGGACGTTCAAGGGGCACGGGGGAGCCGGCGGCAAGACGACGGCGGTCAAGGGTAAGGGTAGGTGAGCGTCATGCCCGAGCAGGCGGAACGGATTCAAGAGGCGCGGGCGATCCTTCGCGGCTACCGGGCGACCCCCCGGAAAGCGCGGCAGGTCGTTGATCTGATCCGGGGGAAGGGCGTGGAGGAGGCCAGGGCGATCCTCAAGTTCACCCCGAGGCACGCCGCCCGGACGGTCGAGAAGCTCCTTCGCTCCGCCGTGGCGAACGCGGCCCAGAAGGCGATGCGGGACCCGGAGCGCCTGCGGATCGTACGCGCGACGGTCGATCCGGGACAGACGTTCAAGGTGATGTACCCCCGCGCGATGGGACGCGGCAACACCATCCGGAAACGATCGAGTCATATCACGCTGGTGCTGGCCGAGGACCCGAAGGCGGGCCGGTCTTCGCGGCGGGCGAGGAGGTAGCGGTTTGGGCCAGAAGGTTCACCCGATCGGATTTCGTCTGGGGATCATCAAGAGCTGGAATTCCCGCTGGTACGCGAAGAAAGGGTACGCCGATCTCCTGCACGAGGACATCAAGATCCGCCGGCAGGTGAAACAGAAGCTCTACCACGCGGGAGTCTCCCGGATCGACGTCGAGCGCGTGGGACAGAAGATAAAGGTGAACATCTCGGCGGCCCGCCCGGGCATCATCATCGGAAAGAAGGGCGCCGAGGTCGATAAGCTTAAGAGCGAGCTGGAGGCCCTCACGAAGCGGTCGATCGCGATCAACATCCAGGAGATCCGGAAACCCGAGCTGGATGCCCAGCTCGTGGCCGAGAACATCGCCCTCCAGCTTGAGAGGCGGATCGCCTTTCGCCGGGCGATGAAGAAGGCCGTGACCTCGGCCACCCGGTTCGGCGCCCAGGGGATCAAGGTGATGTGCGCGGGGCGGCTCGCGGGAGGCGAGATCGCCCGGACCGAATGGTACCGCGAGGGGCGGGTCCCGCTGCACACCCTTCGGGCCGATATCGACTACGGTCTCGCAGAAGCCCGGACGACGTATGGGCAGATCGGCGTGAAGGTCTGGCTCTATCGAGGAGAAGTCCTGGGACATCCGGAAGCGGCCGTACTCGGGACGCCCCGGCCGGTTTCAGGTTTCTGAGAGGGTAGGAACGATCAGCCATGCTGATGCCGAAGAAGGTCAAGTTTCGAAAACAGATGAAGGGGCGGCGGACCGGCTTGGCCGTGCGGGGAGCGGCCGTCTCCTTCGGCGAGTTCGGGCTCAAGGCGGTCGAGCCGGGGTGGCTCACGAGCCGCCAGATCGAGGCGGCCCGGATCGCGATGACGCGGCACATCAAGCGCGGCGGAAAGATCTGGATCCGGATTTTTCCCGACAAGCCGATCACGAAGAAACCGGCCGAGACCCGGATGGGCAAGGGAAAGGGCGCGCCGGAATATTGGGTGGCGGTCATCAAGCCGGGGCGGGTCATTTACGAGATGGACGGCGTGACGGAAGAAGTGGCTCGCGAGGCCTTCAGGCTCGCCGCGTACAAGCTTCCCCTCGCCACCCGGTTCGTCCAGCGGAAGGGGGCTGTGGCATGACGCTCGATGAGATGCGCAACCTGTCTCCGGATGCGATCGCCGCGCAGGATGCCCTCTTGCGGAAGGAGCGGTTCAACCTGCGTTTTCGGAAGGCGATGGGAGAGGTCGAGAACCCGATGAGGTTGCGCGTCATCCGCCGCGAACTGGCTCAGCTCAAGACGATCCAGAACGAGAAGGTCCGGGCCGGGGCGAGAGAGAGCGGGAGTCAGGGATCAACGGTCAAGGGGCAAGGGAAGAACAGGGGAAGGTCGAAATGACGGAAACGAAAACGAAGACCCTGCGGCGGACGCTCATCGGCGACGTGGTGAGCGACAAGATGGACAAGACGGTGGTCGTGAGCGTTGAGCGCCGGTTTCCGCATCCGCGTTACGGGCGGATCGTGAAGCGCCGGACGAAGGTCAAGGCCCACGACGAAAAGAACGCGTGCCGGCTCGGGGACCGGGTCCAGGTTGTCGAGTCCCGCCCGCTGTCCCGGGACAAGCGCTGGCGCGTGCTGTCGATTCTCCGAAAGGGAGCCGCAGCGGTCGCGGCCGGCTCCGGGCCGGAGGCGTAGAGACTCATGATTCAGACCCAGACGATGCTCGATGTGGCCGACAACTCCGGCGCCAAACGGGTCATGTGCATTCGGGTTCTCGGGGGAACGCGCCGGCGGTACGCCGGCCTGGGGGATACGGTCGTCGTGACGATCAAGGAGGCGGCTCCCGCCGGAACGGTCAAGAAGGGGACCGTGGCGAAGGCCGTGATCGTTCGGGTGGCCAAGGCGACGCGGCGAAACGACGGATCGTACATCCGCTTCGACGGAAACGCGGCCGTCCTGATCAATCCCCAGGGAGAGCCGGTCGGGACGCGTATCTTCGGCCCCGTGGCCCGGGAGCTCCGCTGGAAGAACTTTATGAAGATCGTCTCGCTTGCACCGGAGGTCCTGTAGGATGTCGGGGTTTTCATCGGGCGTGGTCCGGGCGCACGTGCGGAAGGACGACACCGTCCTCGTCCGGCGGGGGCGCGACCGGGGGAAGACGGGGAAGGTCCTCGCGGTCCTTTTGAAGACGGGACAGGTGCTCGTGGAAAAGCTCAACCTGGTGAAACGGCACACCAAGCCGAGTGCCCAGAACAAGCAGGGGGGGATCATCGAGAAGGAGGGGCCGATCGCCCTTTCGAACGTGATGCTCGTCTGCCCCAAGTGCAACAAGGCGGCCCGCTCCGGGAAGAAGGTCCTCGCCTCCGGCGGACGCGTGCGGGTATGCAAGAACTGCGGCGAGACGATCGATCGGGGTTGATGCCTCGGAAGGAACGAGAGAGATTATGGCTAGACTGAGAGAGCACTATCAAAAAGAGATCGTCCCGTCCCTCATGAAGCGGTTCGGCTACACGAACCGGATGCAGGTGCCGCGGCTGGAGAAGATCATCCTCAACGTGGGACTGGGGGAAGCGACCCAGGACGCGAAGCTCCTCGACGCGGTGGTGAAGGAGATCGCGACGATCACCGGGCAGAGGCCCGTTGTGACGCGGGCGAAGAAATCGATCGCCGGATTCAAGCTCCGGGAAGGGATGCCCGTGGGGTGCGTGGTGACGCTTCGGCGGGACCGGATGTACGAGTTTCTCGACCGGCTGGTGAACGCGGCGCTCCCTCAGATCCGGGACTTCAGGGGGCTCTCGCCCAAGGCATTCGACGGCCGGGGGAACTATTCCCTGGGGATCCGGGAACAGTTCATCTTTCCGGAGATCGAGTATGACAAGGTAGAAAAGGTCCACGGGATGGACGTCGTCATCGTGACGACGGCGCGCACCAACGATGAGGGCAAGGCCCTGCTGTCCGAGATGGGGATGCCGTTCCGGAATTGACGGTCCGCGAGGTCTTGACGACAGCAGGACCGCGGACATAGAACTTCTTGACTGGGGAGGAGCCACGCGTGGCGAAGAAATCATTGATTGCGAAGGCCCAGCGGACGCCGAAGTTTCCGGTTCGGGCGTACCACCGTTGCCGGCTGTGCGGCCGCCCGCGGGCGTACCTCCGGAAGTTCGGGATGTGCCGGATCTGCTTCCGGTCCCTGGCGCTTAAGGGAGACATCCCTGGCGTGATCAAGGCGAGCTGGTAGAACGCCCATGAGCATGACCGATCCGATTGCCGATATGTTGACCCGGATCCGCAATGCCGGGATGGCCAAGAAGGAAGACGTGGACATTCCCGCTTCGCGGCTCAAGGTGGAGATCGCCCGGATTCTTCAGGAGGAAGGGTACATCCGGTCGTACCGGATTCTCGACACGCCTCCGCAAGCGACGCTCCGCCTGGCCCTCAAGTACAGCCTTGAGGACCAGTTCGCGATCGCGGGGCTTCGCCGGGTGAGCAAGCCCGGACGCCGGGTTTACGTCAGCCGCCGGGAAATCCCCCGCGTCTTGGGGGGGCTCGGCATCTCGATTCTATCGACCCCGAGGGGAATGCGGACCGATGCGTCCGCACGGAAGGAGAACCTCGGGGGCGAGCTTTTGTGCTACGTGTGGTAGGGGACGAAACATGTCGCGAATCGGAAAAAAGCCCGTTGCCGTTCCCGCGGGGGTCTCGGCCGCGATCGCCCGGAGCCGGCTGACGGTCAAGGGCCCGAAGGGAGAGCTCTTCAGGGAGATTCCCCCCCGGATCAGTGTGACGGTTGGGCCGGGAGAGATCACGGTCAGCCGCTCGGGCGACAGCCGGTTGGACCGGTCGCTCCATGGACTCACCCGAACGCTGATTTCCAACATGGTGAAGGGCGTGACGGAAGGGTACCGCCGGGTCCTGGAGATCAACGGGGTCGGATTTCGCGCGGCCGTCTCAGGCCAGGCGATCAACCTGTCCCTGGGTTTCTCGCATCCGGTGAGCTTTCCCCTCCCCCCGGGAGTCAAGGCGGAGGTCGAGAAGAACACGGTGATCACCCTGTCCGGCATCGACAAGCAGGTTCTTGGGCAGGCGGCGGCCAATCTCCGGGCCCTCAAGCCGCCCGAGCCGTACAAGGGGAAAGGGATTAAGTTCGCCGAGGAAGTCGTCCGGCGCAAGGAAGGCAAGACCGGGAAGAAGTAACAAGGCGGGAGCGGGGCACAATTAATGACAACGGATCGCGCAAGCGGGCGCCTGCGGCGCCACGAGAGAATCCGAAAGGTCGTTCGCGGAACGACCGAACGTCCGCGGTTGAACGTGTTTCGGAGCAACCGCTACGTCTACGCCCAGATCATCGACGACCAGTCGGGACGGACGATCGCGTCGGCTTCTTCCCGGGAGGAGGGGGCCAAGGGAGGTCTCAACCGGCCGACGGCCGCGCGCGTGGGCGAGCTCATCGCGAAGCGGGCGCTCGATCATAAGGTGCGGATCGTCGTTTTCGACCGCGGGGGATACATCTACCACGGGCGGGTCAAGGCGCTGGCAGACGCAGCCCGGGCCGGCGGACTGGAGTTCTAAATGCGCGAGGGAGCGGGACCGAATCGAATGACAAGCGAGAAGGCCGGGGATCTGAAGGACAAGGTCGTCGCCATCAACCGGGTGGCGAAGGTCGTAAAGGGCGGGCGCCGGTTCAGTTTTTCGGCTCTCGTCGTCGTGGGCGACGGGAAAGGCGCGGTGGGCGTCGGCAAGGGGAAGGCGGCCGAGGTGCCCGAGGCGATCCGAAAGGCCGTCGAGCGCGCCAAGAAGGAGATCATCCGCCTCCCGATCATCGGCTCGACCATCCCGCACGAGGTGATGGGACGGTTCGGTGCGGGACGGGTCCTCCTCAAGCCGGCCCGGCCGGGAACGGGTCTCATCGCCGGCGGCGCCGTGCGGGCGGTGCTGGAAGTCGCCGGGATCCAGGACATTCTCACCAAGTCGATCGGAAGCAGCAATCCGCACAACGCCGTGAAGGCGACGATCGAGGGGCTCAAGGGCCTTCGAAGCCCCGAGGACGTGTCGGTGCTCAGAGGAAAGGTGATCAAGATTCCGGTTACGAAGTGGGCGGGGGCCGGGTCATGAGCGGACCGCAGATCACGATCACGCTTGTCAGGAGCCTGATCGGCGTTCCCGACTCCCAGCGAAAGACCGTGAAGGGGCTGGGGCTCAGGCGGCCGTCGTCCCGCGTGGTGAGGCCCGACACGCCCGAGATCCGGGGGATGATCCGCAAGGTGATGCACCTCGTCTCGGTTGAAGCTCCGGGAGGGAAGGGATGAATCTGGGGGATCTGCGTCCGGCCCGGGGCTCCCGGCATCGGGAGAAAAGGATCGGCTGCGGGCCGGGCTCCGGCCATGGGAAGACGTCGACGAAAGGGCACAAGGGGCAGGCCGCGCGCTCCGGCGGGACCAAGGGGCCCGGGTTCGAGGGAGGGCAGATGCCCCTCATCCGGCGCATTCCGAAATTCGGTTTCACGCCTCCGGCCCGGGTCGTCTTCGAGGTCGTCAACCTCAAGGACCTTTCCGTCTTCGCGGCGAAGGAGACAGTGACGCCCGATCTCCTTCGGGAGCGGAGGATCTCTCGCACGAGCCTTCCCGTGAAGATTCTCGGAGAAGGGGCGCTGGACAAGGCTCTCACCGTCCGCGCGCACCGGTTCAGCCAGTCCGCGATGCGGAAAATCAAGGAGGCGGGGGGATCCGTCGAGGTAATCGAGGGTGCTTGAGAGCCTCCAGAATATCGTCAAGATTCCCGAGCTTCGGATTCGCGTTCTTTTCACCGTGATGATGCTCGCCGTCTACCGGATCGGGGGCCATATCCCGACGCCGGGGATCAACGGCGAGGAGCTTTCGAAATTTCTGACCCAGCAGGGCGGCGCCTTGATGGGGTTCTTTGACATCTTCTCGGGAGGGGCGCTCTCCCGCGTGACGATCTTCGCGCTGGGGATCATGCCGTACATCAGCGCCTCGATCATCCTTCAGCTCCTGACGGTCGTCATCCCCGCCCTGCAGAAGCTCGCGAAGGAAGGGGAGGCGGGACGGAAGAAGATCATCACGTATACCCGGTTCGGAACGGTCGGCATCAGCCTCGTTCAGTCGTTCGGGATCGCCGTCGGGCTCGAGGGGCTCAACCAGGGGGCCTTCATCCAGCAGCCGGGCTGGAGTTTCCGCCTGATGACGATGATCACCCTCACGGCCGGCACCGCCTTCATCATGTGGCTGGGCGAGCAGATCACGGAGCGGGGGATCGGGAACGGGATCTCGCTCGTCATCTTCGCCGGGATCGTGGCCCAGTTTCCGAACGCCATCATCCAGACGTTCCAGCTCGTCCAGAGCGGCGAGTTGGCGTTCCTCGTCGTCCTCGGGCTGATCATCGTGATGGTGGCGGTCGTCGCGGCCATCATCTTCATCGAGCGGGGGCAGAGACGTCTTCCGGTGCAGTACGCCAAGAGGGTCGTGGGGCGGAAGGTCTACGGGGGCCAGAGCACGCACATCCCTCTCAAGATCAACACGTCCGGCGTGATTCCGCCGATCTTCGCCTCCTCGATCATCATCCTGCCGGCGACGATGACCGGGTTCATCGACATCAAGTGGGTCCAGGACATCGCGGCGCTCCTGTCCCCCGGGTCGTGGCTCTACACGATGCTCTACGTGGCACTGATCATCTTCTTCTGCTTCTTCTACACGGCCGTCGTCTTCAACCCGATCGACGTCGCGGAGAACATGAAGAAGTACGGAGGGTTCATTCCGGGCATCCGGCCGGGCAAGCGGACGTCGGACTACATCTACTACGTCCTGACGAGGATCACGTTCGGGGGGGCGATCTACCTCTCGGTCGTGTGCGTTATTCCGGAGCTTTTCATCAAGTGGTTCAACGTCCCGTTCTACTTCGGCGGGACGTCTCTGCTGATCGTGATCGGCGTGGGGCTCGACACGGTGAGCCAGATCGAGTCCCACATGCTCACCCGCCACTACGAGGGGTTCATGAAGAAGGGCCGCATCCGCGGCCGGGCGTAGGAAGGGGAGGCGGAGGTTTCCATGCGGATTATCCTGTTGGGCCCGCCGGGCGCGGGAAAAGGGACGCAGGCCAAGCGGCTGATGGACGCCGAGGGAATCCCCCAGATTTCGACGGGGGACATTCTCCGGAAAGCGGTAGCGGACCAGACCCCGCTGGGTCGGGAAGCGAAGAGCGTCATGGACAGCGGCGGGCTGGTTCCCGACCAGGTCGTGATCGGCCTCATCCGCGAACGGCTGGGTCAGTCGGATGCGGTGAAAGGCTTCATCCTGGACGGTTTTCCGCGGACGGTCCCGCAGGCCGAGGCGCTGGACGGCCTCCTGGTTGACCTGAAACGGCCTCTCTCGGCCGTGGCGGCCATCGACGTCGAACCGTCCGAGCTCGTGCGGCGGCTCTCTGGACGGCGGGTCTGCCAGGCGTGCCAGGCGGCGTATCACGTTGAGTTCAACCCGCCCAAGCGGGAAGGGGTCTGCGACCGGTGCGGCGGCGCTCTCATCCAGCGGGACGACGACAAGGAGGCGACGATCCGACGCCGGCTCGAGGTCTACCGGGAGCAGACCGAGCCGCTAATCGCCTATTACAAGGGGAAGGGGCTGGCCCGGCTGGTAAACGGGATCGGGAACGTCGACGAGATCTCGGGCCGGCTCAGGGAGGCATTGGCCGGGGCCTAGCCGCCCATGATCATGCTCAAGACCCCCGTAGAGATCGAGAAGGTGGCGGCCGCGGCCCGGGTCGTGGCGGACGTCCTCGAGTCCCTCCGGGAGCACGTTCGGCCGGGCGTCACGACGGCGGACCTCGACCGCTTGGCGGAGGAAGCGATCCTGCGAGAGGGGGGCAAGCCGGCGTTCAAGGGGTATCACGGATATCCGGCGACGCTCTGCACGTCGGTCAACGAGCAAGTGGTGCACTGCATCCCGCGCCGCGAAACGGTGCTCAAGGAGGGCGACATCGTGGGTCTCGATCTCGGCGTCTATCGGGACGGGTACTACGGGGACGCGGCGGTCACGCTTCCCGTGGGGCGGATCTCGGCGGAGGCCCAGCGTCTCTTGGAGGCGACCGAAGGGGCCCTTTACGAGGGGATCCAGGCCGCCGTGCCGGGCAAGCGCGTGTCCGACATCTCCGCGGCCGTCCAGTCGTTCGCGGAGGCCCGCGGCTTCTCGGTCGTGACCGATTTCGTGGGCCACGGGATCGGCCGGGATCTCCACGAAGATCCGCAGGTCCCGAACTTCGGGCCGCCGGGTCAAGGGCCGCGGCTCAAGCCGGGAATGGTCCTGGCGATCGAACCGATGATCAACGCCGGAAAGGGCGAGACGCGGGTGCTGGGCGACCGCTGGACGGTGGTGACGGCGGACGGGTCACTGTCGGCTCACTTCGAGCACACGGTGGCCGTGACGGACAGGGGTCCAAGGATCCTGTCGGAGGGCCTCGGAAGGTGCCAGACGTAATGGAGAAAGAAGAAGCGATTGAAGCGCAGGGAACGGTGATCGAGCCGCTGCCAAACGCCATGTTCCGGGTGGAACTGGAGAACGGGCACAAGATTCTCGCTCACATTTCCGGCAAGATGCGGATGCACTACATCCGGATCCTTCCTGGGGACAAGGTCATCGTCGAGCTGTCGCCGTACGATCTGACCAGGGGAAGGATTACATACAGATTCAAGTAAATTGAAAATTGGAAATTGGAAATTTCAAATTGTGAATCGGAGAACGTGAACGATCAGCGACACTTTGCAATTTATGATTTGAGATTCTCTCAGGGGAGTGAAATGAAGGTTCGTTCGTCGGTTCGGAAGGTTTGCGACAAGTGCAAGATCGTGAAGAGGCGCGGGGTCATGCGGGTGATCTGCGAGAATCCGCGCCACAAGCAGAGACAGGGATGAGATCGGTTGGCGCCGATTGTAAATTGAAAATTGGAAATTTCAAATTGAAGGAGTCGAGTCGTTTGATTTTCAATTTACAATTTACAATTTGCAATTTGAAATCGTTCTAGGAGCAAGGAGGAGGCCGTGGCGCGCATTGCCGGAGTGGATCTCCCGCGGGACAAGCGGGTCGAGGTGGGTCTGACCTATATTTACGGGATCGGGCGATCGGCGGCGGTCAAGATCCTCGCGCAGTGCGGCGTGAGCCCCGATACGCGGGTCAAGAACCTCACCGAGGAGGAGGTCGTCAAGATCCGGGCGGCCCTGGAGAGCGAACACAAGGTCGAGGGCGATCTCCGCCGCGAGCGGAGTCTCGCGGTGAAGCGCCTGATGGATATCGGATGCTACCGCGGGCTCCGACACCGCCGGGGACTGCCGGTTCGCGGCCAGCGGACGAAGACCAACGCCCGGACCCGAAAGGGGCCGCGGCGGGCCGTCGCGGGCAAGAAGAAGGCGCCGGCCAAGGCATAAGTTCGGGGTTCGGAGTTCGGAGCCCCGAGATCAGAGGCGGGGGACCGGGCTTTTGGCTCTTCCTCCGGACTGAGCGCTCCTGGCTCCGAACTCACGGCATGGGGGGGAAATGGTAACTCCAAAGAAGAAGAGCGGCAAGAAGGAGAAGAAGAACGTGGCGTCGGGCGTGGCGCACATCTGCGCGTCGTTCAACAACACGATCGTGACGATCACGGACCCGCATGGGAACACCCTCTCGTGGGCGACCGCCGGGAACCAGGGCTTCAAGGGATCGCGGAAGAGCACGCCGTACGCCGCGCAGATGGCGGCGGAAGCCTCCGCCCGGAAAGCGATGGAGCACGGTCTGAAGAGCGTTGAGGTTCACGTGAAGGGACCGGGCGCCGGACGCGAGTCGGCAGTCCGCGCCCTGCAGGCGGCCGGGCTCGAGATCAGCATGATCAAGGACGTGACCCCCGTCCCTCACAATGGTTGCCGCCCGCCCAAGCGGCGGCGGGTCTAGGGGAGGTCTCAGCGTGGCGCGTTATATCGG
>MHEK01000039.1:0-15929 GCA_001803795.1 Nitrospirae bacterium RBG_16_64_22 | reverse complement strand
GTGCCGGCTCTGCCGGCGGGAGGGGGTCAAGCTCTTCCTGAAAGGGGACCGTTGCTTCAAGGACAAGTGCGCGATCGAACGGCGCAATTACGCGCCGGGTCAGCACGGACAGCGGCGGTCGAAGGTCTCGGACTACGGCGTCCAGCTCCGCGAGAAGCAGAAGGTCCGCCGTGTGTACGGCGTGATGGAACGCCAGTTCCGGGGATACTTTGAGAAAGCCGAGCGGAAGAAAGGAATCACGGGAGAGAACCTGCTCCGGATGCTGGAGCAGAGGCTGGACAACGTCGTCTACCGGCTGGGATTCGCGTTCTCCCGCAACGAAGCGCGGCAGTTCCTCCGGCACGGCCATATCGACGTGAACGGGCGGCGCGTGACGATTCCGTCGTTCCTGGTCTCGGCCGGGGACGTCGTCGCGATCCGGGAAAAGAGCCGTTCTCTGCCCCGCGTTGTCGAGGCGATGGCGGCGGTCGACCGGAGGGAGATTCCGTCCTGGCTCGTCCTCGAAAAGGAGGCCTTCCGGGGGCGGGTCGCGAGCCTTCCGACTCGCGAGGACATCCAGATTCCGGTCCGGGAACAATTGATCGTCGAGCTGTATTCGAAATAGTCGACCCGGGACGAGTCCGCTTCTTAAGGGCGGATCCGGCGAGAGCCCAGGGAGGTCGTGATGGGAATTCGAGCGAAGGGGTTTCAACTGCCAAAGCGTCTGGTCTTCGACGAGGAGACGCGCACGGATCGGTACGCCAAGGCGACGGCGGAGCCGTTCGAACGCGGCTTCGGGACGACGATCGGCAACGCGCTTCGGCGCGTCCTGCTGTCGTCGCTGGAAGGGGCCGCGGTGACGTCCGTCAAGATCGACGGCGTCCTCCACGAGTTCTCGACCATTCCCGGCGTGACGGAGGACGTCGCGGACGTCATCCTCAATCTCAAGGAACTCCGGCTGAAGGTCCACGGGGACCGGAGCCGCACGCTCAAGGTGAGCATGGACGGCCCCGGCGTCGTGCGGGCGCGCGACGTAGAGACCGATGCCGATACGGAGATCCTCAACCCCGATCTGCAGATCGCGACGCTGGACAAGGGCGCCAAGCTCCGCATGGAGCTTACGGCGAGGCGGGGGCGGGGGTATTTTCCGGCCGAGAAGAACAAGGACGCCGCACAGCCGATCGGCGTCATTCCGATCGACTCCATCTTCACGCCCGTGCACCGGGTCAACTTCCGGGTCGAGAACGCCCGCGTGGGGCAGGCCACCGACTACGACAGGCTGATCCTCGAGGTCTGGACGGACGGGAGCGTGACGGGGGAGGACGCCATCGCCCAGGCCGCCAAGATCCTGAAGGACCATCTCTCCATCTTCATCCACTTCGAGGAGGAGGAAGAAGAGGAGGTGCCGGTCCAGCCGGAGGAGGCGAAGATCAACGAGAACCTTCTCCGCAGCGTGAACGAGCTGGAGCTGTCCGTCCGGTCGTACAACTGCCTGAAGAACGCGAACATCCAGACCATCGGAGAGCTGGTGCAGAAGACGGAAGCGGAAATGCTCAAGACGAAAAACTTCGGCCGCAAATCGCTCAACGAGATCAAGGAGATCCTGGCCGAGATGGGCCTGGCGTTCGGCATGAAGGTGGACCTCCCTCCGCGTGCGGAGGTGGGGGTTTCGGCGGGCGCAAACGAATAGGCTTTCTCCCCGAGGGGATACTCGATGCGACATCGAAAGGGAGGCCGGAAGTTCGGCCGCAATACGAAGCAACGAAAAGCGCTCCTCAGATCTCTCGCCACGTCCTTTCTTGAGTCCGAGAGACTGGAGACCACGGTGGCGAAGGCCAAGGCCTTGCGGCCCGTGGCCGAGAAGCTCATTACGCTCGGAAAGAGGGGCGACCTGGCTGCCCGGCGGCTGGCGGCCCGCTACGTCCTGACGCCCAAGGCGGTCAAGCGCCTGTTCGACGATCTGGGCCCGCGCGTGAAAACGCGGCCGGGCGGCTACACGCGGATCCTCCGGACGGGAACGCGCTACGGAGACGCCGCGCCGATGGCCGTGATCGAAATGGTCGACAAGCCGGAGGCGAAGGCGGAGGGGGAGTCCGCCGGCAAGAGCGAGAAAGCCCGCGGGAAAAAGACCGCCCCCGTTCAGGCCGCGAAGACCCCTCGGAAGAAAAAGGCAGAGCCGGCGGCCTGACGCCGGTCCTTTCGCGCGGGCGCGTCCTCCAGCCCCGCGCGCGCGAGCATTCGCGTTGACATCCCCCTCCGGGAGCGACTATACTCCCGGCGCTTTTTTCGGATCGAGTTAAACGACGTTCGTAAAAACAATGTGTTAGAGCGCCGCGCGAGCGGATGAGCCCGCCCGCGGAGGTCGTATCTTCTTAGAAACGGGGAGGTGAAACAAAATGGAAATCAAGATCCGCAAGGTAAGCCGAAGGGAGTTCGTCAAGGTCACGGCGCTGGCCGGCGCCATGGCCCTCACGGTGCCGAAGGTCCTGGTCGGGACCGGGTACGCCCAGGCGGTCAAGAAGGCGAAGAACCCGAACAAGCTGACGGAAGAAGAGAAGGCCCACGTTCCCAAGATCGAGGTGCCGCCGATCGCGGAAGACGGCTCCACGGTTCCCATCAACGTGACGGTGGACCACCCGATGACGAAGGACCACTACATCAAGAGCATCGAGATACTGGCGTACAAGGACCCAATCGGTCCGAAGGGGAAGTACAACCTCACCCCGGCGAACGGGAAAGCCTACATCTCCACCCAGGCCCGGATCCAGGAGAGCCAGCCGATCATCGCGATCTCCGAGTGCAACAAGCACGGGAAATGGATGGGTTCGGCGGACATCAAGGTGACGGTCGGAGGGTGCTAAGAAGAGCTGTTTCCCGGTAAGGGGGCGGGGCCGGCCCGTCAGATGGCCGGCGCTCCAACCCCTGACCGCATAGGGAGGGCTGCCTGAGGTGAGAAGAGAGAGCGACGTCCGTCCGCGCTCCGCTTTGCGGGGCCGCTGGGCGGCTGTTCTGGTTTTGTCGGGCCTGATGCTTGCCGGCGTCGGGTGGCTGAACGCGTCCGGGGACAGGGACAAGGACCAGGCGATCAGGATTCTCTGGACGAACGATCTTCACGGATACGTGAAGACGCTCTACCACAGAGAACCGTGGGACGCGGATTACGAGTCGATGGCCCGACGGGAAGGGCGTCTCGGCGGGTTTGCCCACATCGCCACTCTCGTCAAGAAGCTCCGGGGAGAGAAGTCCGGACGCACGCTCCTGCTCGACGCCGGGGACACCTGGCACGGGACGGGCGTCACCGTGTTCGACGGCGGCGCGACGGTGGTGAACGTGATGAACGCTCTGAATTACGACGCGATGGCCCCGGGGAACGTTGACTTCCTTTTCCCGAAAGACGTCGTCATGGCGCGCGTCAAGCAGGCGCGCTTCCCCGTGATCGCGGCCAACTGGACGGACGACGACACGGGAGACCCGGTCGTCAAGCCGTACGTCGTCAAGGAAGTCGGCGGCGTGAAGGTGGGCATCGTCGGCATGGCTTATCAATGGACCGCCAAGACGGGCGACCGGTCCCTGACGGAAGGGTGGAGCTTCGGGCTCAAGGAAAAAGAGGTCCAGGAACACGTTCGGGAGCTTCGCGACAAGGAGAAGGTCGACCTTGTTCTCCTTCTCTCCCACATGGGGCTTCCAACAGACATGAAGTTCGTTTCCCGCGTTCAGGGAATCGACGCGGTCATCGGAGCGCACACGCACGACCTCGTGAAGGTCCCCATCAAGGTCGGCGGGACGCTCGTCTGCCAGGCGGGGTCGCACGGAAAGAACCTGGGCCGGCTGGATCTCACCGTCCGGAACGGGAAGATCGTGAAGCACGATCACGAGGTCTACCGGATCGTCGCGAAGGAGATCAAGGCGGACCCCGGGATCCAGAAGATCATCGACGGCGGCTACGCGCCGTACATCGACAAGCTGTCGCGTGTGATCGGGCAGACGAAGACGATGATCTGGCGGCGCGCCACCTGGCAGAACCCGATGGACAACTTCATCAGCGACGTTTACCGGGAGGCGGAGAAGGCGGACGTTGCTTTCTCCCCCGCGTGGCGTTTCGGCGCCACGACCATGCCGGGCGATGTCCGGGTCGAGGACGTGTACGACTGGATCCCCGCCCACGGCACGGTCCTGACGTTCGGCCTGACTGGACAGCAGATCAAGTCGATCCTCGAATCGGCCCTCGACAACATCCTGAACGACGACCCGTACCTCCAGCTTGGCGGCGATCTGGCGCGCTTCTCGGGGATGGAGGTCGTGTTCGACATCCGCCGGCCGCTGGGCCAGCGGTTCGTCGAGATCAAGATCGGCGGCAAGCCGATGGATCCCAGGAAGGTCTACCGGGTGGCCTCGGCGAACACGCAGTTCCATAACGTGCCGGGCGCGGTCGACCTGAGGGACACGAAGAAGACCGGGGTCGACACCGTGATCGCCCATATCGAAAAGAAGAAGGTCATTGCCCCGAAGCTCGATGGCCGGGTCCGGAACGTCCCGGAGAACGACAAGCCTCTCCAGGAGATGGAGAAGCGCCGCATAGTCGGGGGCTAGCGGCTCGCGGTTTTCAGCGTCATCAATCGGAGGTACCACAAATGGCACAGGTCACGGCACCGACAATCATCCTCAAGTCCGGGTACAAGAAGGGCAACAACGTCGAGGTTCGGGTGAAGGTGAAGTACAACTCGACGACTGGGCTCAAGTTCGTCGACGGGAAGTTCCTCCCCGCGGACAAGCCGGCCGACTACATCAGCAAGGTCGAGATCTTCTACGGGAAGGAGCTTGTGTCCCAGTTCGACCTTACGGCGGCCACGAGCCCGAATCCGCTGTTCCGTTTCCGCCTGACGCTCGACAGGGCCGAACCGATCAAAGCCGTTGTGACGAACAACGGCGGCCAGAAGGCCGAGACGGCCCAGGCCGTTTCGTTCTAGCGCCCAGCGGACGTTCTTCGGTTCGGTTCGGGTTCAGGAGGGGGAAATGCTCGAGAGCCTGCAGGAAAGCTTTGCCGCCATGGTGATTCTCGGTCTGGTCACCGGGGTCGCCTTCGGTTTTACGCTCCAGCGCGGACGTTTCTGCATGAATACGGCGTTCCGCGATATCCTTCTCACGAAGGACTTCACGACGTTCCAGGCGTACATCCTGGCGCTTCTGATTTCGATCGTCGGCGTCAACCTCCTGGTGGACTTCGGCCTGATCGAATCGGAGATCAAGCCGTTCAACTGGCTCGCCAACGCGATCGGCGGATACCTCTTCGGGATCGGGATCGTTTTCGCGGGCGGGTGCGGGAGCGGCACGTGGTACAGGGTCGGGGAGGGGCTGGTCGGCTCCATGGTCGTGGTCCTCGGGTTCGCGATCTCGGCGATGGCGGCCAGCATCGGGAAGCTCGACTCCATCCGGAAGTATCTCCGGCAGGAGGACTTCACGATCCAAATCAACGATCAGGCCCCGACGCTCTACGGCCTGATCGGCGCCAACAAGTGGATCGTCATCGCCGTCATCGCGGCGGCCCTCGGGATCTGGCTGATTCGGGCCCAGCGGCCCTCCCACCAGAAGGGCTGGACATGGCCCGTGACGGGCGCGGTCATCGGTCTCCTGATCGTCTTCGGCTGGTGGAGCTCGAGCCTCGTGGGGAAGGCCGAGGGGATTACGCTCGCGTCCACGACGGTGAGCCTCCTGTCGTATCCCACCGTGGGCGTTCCCAAGCCGAACTGGGGGATGTTCATGTTGATCGGGATCCCGCTCGGGGCCTTCGTTTCGGCCCGGCTCCTGGGCGAGGCGAAGCTCCGCGGTCCTTCGGAGCCATCGCGCTACCTGAAGCAGTTCGGCGGCGGGCTCCTGATGGGGTTCGCGGCGATGCAGTCGGGCGGGTGCAACATCAACCAGGGGCTCACGAACCTGTCGATGCTGTCCCTGGGGAGTCTTGAGGTCATTCTCTTCATCATCCTGGGGAACTGGACGATGGTCTGGTTCCTCTTCCTGAGGGATTAGGGATCAGCGAAGGAGGGTTGGAGGCATGCTGCACACGCTGGACGTCAAAGGGGAAGTCTGCCCTTACAGCACGGTCAAGACCAAGAAGAAGATGAAGGACCTGGCGATCGGGGATCAGCTCAAGGTCATTTTCGACTATCCCCTGACGGCAGAGGAGATTCCCCGCTGGGCTGAGAAGGCCGGCCACAAGGTCATCGAGGTCAAGAAAACCGGCGACGCGGAGTGGGAGATCCTCCTCGAAAAGGCCGTGGCTTAAGGGCGGGCCGACCGATGGCTGAGAAGCGAAAGCTTTCGCTCATGCTGACCACGAGCTTCGAGAATCAGAACACGACCACGGTGGTCCGCCTCGCGGAGGCCGCCCTCAGGCAGGGGCACGCGGTCGAGATCTTCATGATGTGCGACGGAGTCCTGAACTCCTACGACCCGCGGCTGACGGACTTGATGGAGAAGGGCGCCCGGATCGCCCAGTGCGAGCACAACGCCGAGGAGAGGCACATCTCCAGGGAGATCCCGATCGAGCAGGGGAGCCAGTACATCTTTTCCACGATGCTCGACGAGGCCGACCGCTTCGTCTGCCTGAACAACTGACCCGACAATCCAGGAGAAACCACGGACGTGAAACGGTTCACAGTCGTCCTGCGCCGTTCGCCCTTTCAGACCATGCGGAACTTCGAGGCCCTGCGGATGACCGTCGGGCTCGTGATGTCCGACAACGAAAAGACGCTCGTCCTCGTCGAGGATGCCGTTTACCTTCTGTCGGCCAAGGCTCATCCGGAGGCGGTCCACCGGTTCGATCCGGCCAAGCACCTGGAGTTCCTCTCGGACATGGAGTTCCCGACGTGGGTGGAGAAGGAGTCGCTGGAGGAGCGCGGAATCAGGGACCTCCGGTTTCAGGCTGAAGTCAAATCGAGAGCGGAGATCGCGGCCCTCCTGGCCGAGAGCGACGCCGTGGTGACGTACTGATGAAAATCCTGCATTTCGTCCTCCACCCGAAAGAAACCTACCCGTTCGAGATCGCCGGCCTCCAGTCGCGCGAGGGCGGGCACGAAGTGACCGTCGTCCTTCTCCAGGACGCCGTGATGTCCGGCCATCCCGCCGTGAACGGGGTCGCGGTCTTCTCCAGTCACGAGGACCTCGACGCCCGGGGCCTGCCGGCCATCGGCGGGACTCTCGACTACGACGGGATCGTCAAGAAGATCTTCGAGGCCGACCGGATCATCAACTGGTAGCTGGCCGGCGGCCAATCTCCTTGACCCCTGTCGGGCGTCTGTGATACCTTTCCCCGGCTTTTTCCCCTTATTTTTCGGCGATCCGGTCTGATCCGCGATCATTCCCCGGAAGGAGAATAAGTCAATGCTCAAGCGGTACCTTCTCGCGCCGGGACCGACGCCGGTTCCCCACGAGGTGCTTCTGGCCATGGCGGCCCCGATCATTCACCATCGGTCGCCGGAGTTCATCCCGATCCTCGCCCAGGCGAAGGAAGACCTCAAGTGGCTCTTCCAGACTCAGCAGGACGTTCTGATCCTTACATCGACCGGGACGGGCGGGATGGTCGCCGCAGTGACGAACTTCCTCTCCCCCGGCGATAAGGCGATTTGCATCCGAGGTGGGAAATTCGGCGAACGGTGGACCGAAATCTGCAATGCATATGGGATTGTGCCCGTCAATATCGACGTCGAGTGGGGAACAGCCGTCGATCCACAGAAGGTCGAAGACGCGCTCAAAGCTGATCCGGAGGTCAAAGCGGTCTACGTCCAGGCTTGCGAGACGTCCACGGGCGTCATGCACCCGACGAAGGAGATTGCTGAGATCTGCCGGAAGCGGGAGGGAACGATCTGCGTCGTGGACGCCATTACGGCGGCGGGCGTCTTCGATCTTCCGATGGACTCCTGGGGGCTGGACGTCGTCGTGACGGGCTCGCAGAAGGCGCTCATGCTGCCGCCGGGCCTTGGGTTCGTCGCGGCGTCCGAAAAGGCGTGGGCATTGAACAAGACATCCAAGACGCCCCGCTACTACTTCAACCTGGCGAAAGAGCGGAAGAAGCTGGCCGAGAACCAGACGAATTTTACTTCAGCCGCCTCGCTGATCGTGGGGCTCAAGGCGGCCTTGGAGATGATGAAGAAGGAGGGGCTTTCCGGGATCTTCGCTCGCCACGACCGTCTGGCGCGGGCGACGCGGGCGGGCGTCCAGGCGATGGGCCTCGGTCTGTTCGCGAAGGTCCCCTCCCCGGCGCTCACGGCCGTCAAGGTTCCGGAGGGTATCGACGGGGGCGACGTGACCAAGTGCCTGCGCGACACGTACGCCGTGACCGTGGCCGGCGGCCAGGACACGCTCAAGGGCAGGATCTTCCGTCTTGCGCACATGGGGTACTTCGACACGTTCGACGTGATCGTGGGGCTTTCGGCTACAGAGATGACGATGAAGGACCTCGGCGCGCCCGTGGCGCTCGGAAAGGGCGTGGCGGCGGCCGAGGAGATCCTGGCGAGAGGGAAGGGAGCCTGACGGATGAAGGTCCTGATCTCGGACAGCATCTCCGACCGCGGGATCGAGATCCTCAAGACGGCGGGGATCGAGGTCGATGTCAAGACGAAGCTCTCCAAGGACGAGCTCAAGAGCCTCCTCGGCCGGTACGACGGCCTCATCGTGCGGAGCGCGACGAAGGTGACGGCGGACGTCCTGGAGAATCCTGGGCGTCTCAAGGTGATCGGGCGGGCCGGGTCGGGTCTCGACAACGTGGACGGCGAGGCGGCGACGAAGAAGGGAATCGTCGTCATGAACACGCCCGGCGGAAACACGGTGACGACGGCCGAGCATACCATCGGGATGCTCTTCTCCGTCGCCAGGAACATCCCGCAGGCCCACGCCTCGCTCCAGGCGGGCCAGTGGGAGAAGAAGAAGTACATGGGCGTGGAACTGATGGGGAAGACGCTCGGGGTCGTCGGCCTCGGGAACATCGGCCTGGTCGTCGCCAACCGGGCGCTCGGGCTCAAGATGCGCGTCGTGG
This sequence comes from Nitrospirae bacterium RBG_16_64_22, assembly GCA_001803795.1. Lineage (GTDB taxonomy): Bacteria > Nitrospirota > RBG-16-64-22 > RBG-16-64-22 > RBG-16-64-22 > RBG-16-64-22. The sequence continues at coordinate 6,922 of MHEK01000039.1, read as the reverse complement.
CGTACGATCCGTTCATCTCCGAGGAGCGGGCCGTCCAGTTGGGCGTGGAGCTCGCGGACCTGCCGACGCTCTACGCGCGGAGCGATTTCATCACGGTCCACACCCCGCTCACGAAGGACACGAAGCACATGATCGACGCGCGCGCGTTCGCCCTGATGAAGAAGGGCGTTCGGATCATCAACTGCGCCCGCGGCGGGATCGTGAACGAGGCGGACCTCCTCGACGCGATGAATTCGGGAAAGGTGGCGGCGGCGGCCTTCGACGTCTTCGAGAAAGAGCCTCCGGAGGGGAACCCGCTCCTCGCGCGCGAGAACTTCATCGCGACACCGCACTTGGGCGCCTCCACGGAAGAGGCCCAGGAGAACGTGGCGACGGCCGTCGCGGAGCAGATCGTCGACTACCTGGTCCACGGCATCCCGCGGAACGCGGTCAACGTCCCGCAGGTCCCGGCCGAGCTCCTGCCGAAGATCCGGCCGTACCTTCTTCTGGCGGAGAGAATGGGCTCGTTCCTGGGGCAGACGGTCGAGGGGGGGATCCGCGAGGTCGACATCGAGTACCGGGGCGACGTGGCGGAGTTCGGCGTCGCGCCGATCACGGCCGCCGCGCTAAAGGGGCTCCTCAGCCCGATCCTCGAGGAAGGTGTCAACGAAGTTAGCGCTCCCTCGATCGCCCGCGATCGGGGGATCGAGGTGCGGGAATCGAAGGTGAGCGAGATCGAGGATTACACGAGCCTCATCGCGCTGACGGTCAAGACGTCCAAGACGGTCCGGCACGTCTCCGGGACCCTCTTCGGGCGGAAGGACCCGCGGATCGTCGCGATCGAATCGATGCGGGTGGAGGTCGTCCCCGACGGATCGATGCTCATCCTGACGAACAACGACAAGCCGGGCGTCATCGGGTCGATCGGCACGTTCATGGGAGAGAACAGCATCAACATCGCCCGGATGCAGTTGGGACGCGAGAAGGCGGGAGGCAGGGCGGTGGCCGTGGTCTCGATCGACTCGCCCGTTTCCACCGATCTTCTCGACCGGCTGGCGAGACTTCCGAACATCCTTTCCGTCAAACAGGTCCGGCTGTAGACCGCCTTCCCGACCCGGCTCCCCCCGGGCTTCGGGCCACGGGAGTGGACGCACCATGGCAAACGAATCGTTTCGAGCACAGGTTCCGCGCGGGGCGGTGACGCTTCGGCCCGACGCGGCCGCGCGCCGCCGGGCGGTCGAAGGGCGTCTTCTGACCGTCTTCCGGGAGTGGGGCTGCGAGGAGATCATTCCCGCGACGTTCGAGTACCGGGACGTCCTGGCTCCCGGAATGGAAGAGGGCTTGGCGGAATCGTGCTACACGCTGACGGATCGGGAGTCCGGACGCCTCCTGCTCCTCCGGCCGGACGTCACTCTCCAGATCGCCCGGATGGCGGGATCCGCGCGGCGCGGCGCTCTTCCTCTCCCGGCCCGCTATTGCTACACGACGTCCGTCTACCGCTACGAGAAAGATCCGATCGGCCGTCACCGGGAGCTCCGGCAGGCGGGCGTGGAGATCCTGGGCGTCTCGGGAGCCGAGGGAAGCGCCGAGGCTGTCGCTCTTTGCGTCGAGGCTCTCCGGCGGACGGGTCTCAAGGAGTTCAAGGTGGCCGTCGGCCAGGTGGAGTTCTTCCGCGGGTTGTTTCAGGGGCAGAAGGTCCCCCCGGAGATCCGGGCGGAGATCCGCGAGGCGGTTTCCAAGAAGGACGACGCGGCCCTGGACCGCGCTCTTCTGCGCGGTCGGCTCGCGCCCCGCGCGGCCGGCGCGTTCCGAAAGCTCCCGGAGCTCTTCGGGAAGGCGGAGGTCCTCGCCGAGGCGTCGAGATTCGCCGTCACGCCGGCCGCAAAGGCGGCGCTCCGCGACGTCCGGAGGACGGCGGAACAGCTGGACGCGTACGGCGTTCTCCCGTTCGTCGTCTTCGATCTCGGAGAGATCCGCGGGTTCGATTACTACACGGGCGTCCTCTTCGAGGCGTTCGCCGGCGGCGTGGGGACGCCGATCGGCCGGGGCGGGCAATACGACAACCTGATCGCCCGGTTCGGATCTCCCTGCCGCGCGACCGGCTTCGCTCTCGACGTGGACCTAGTCGCCCAGGCGCTCGGAGAACAGGGCGTCCTGGACCGGTACGCGGAGGCCGACGTTCTTCTGGTCGGCTCGCGAAGCTCCCCGCGGGAGGCCCTCGACGCGGCCCGAAGGCTTCGACGGAAAGGGTTCCGCGTCGCGTGCGATCTGGACGGCGGGGGAATCGAGAACGCGGTCAAGCGGGCGGCGGCGGGGAACGTTCCGTCGGTCGTCGTGCTCAAGGCTCGAAAGGGCGAAGCCCTCGTCGTCGACGTAGAGACCCGGAAGCGGCGCGCGGTCTCCGCCCGGAGCATCGAGAAAGGACTCAAGCATGGGTGATATCCAGCGCGGCCGGTGCCTCGTCGTTGTCGGCGGGCAGTGGGGCGACGAAGGGAAAGGAAAGATCGTCGACATCCTGTCCGCCCAGGCGGACGTCGTGGTCCGGTATCAGGGCGGGCACAACGCCGGGCACACGGTGATCCTCGACGGGGACCCATTCATCCTGCACCTGATCCCTTCGGGCATCCTCCGCCCTGGGACCCATTGCGTGATCGGGAGCGGGGTGGTGGTCGACCCCGTCGCTTTGCTGGAGGAGATGGGCTCCCTTTCGGCCCGGGGGATCGATATCAATGGGCGGCTCGTCGTTTCCGATCGGGCCCACCTCATCCTCCCGTATCATCGGGCGATCGACAAGGAGAGCGAGCGGCTCAAGGGCGTCCGCAAGATCGGGACGACCGGACGCGGCATCGGTCCGGCCTACGTCGACAAGATGGCCCGCGTGGGGCTCCGGGCCGGGGACCTCATGAACCCCGCGAAGTTCCGTCAGCGTCTCGCGGCGAACGTCCAGGAGATGAACGTCCTCCTCAAGGAAGTCTACGGCTCGCAGGGGATGGACGCCGAGGAGATCTCAAAGGAGTACCTCGGCTACGGGGAGAGGCTCGCCCCTTTCATCGGCGACACGTCCCTGATTCTGAACGACGCGATCGAGTCCGGGCGGGCCGTCTTGTTCGAGGGGGCGCAGGGAACGCTCCTCGACGTCGATCACGGAACTTATCCCTTCGTCACGTCGTCGTCGGCCGCGGCCGGAGGCGCCTGCACGGGGACGGGAGTCGGGCCGACCCGCATCTCCGCGGTCCTGGGCGTCGTCAAGGCGTACACGACGCGCGTCGGCGGCGGGCCGTTTCCCACGGAGATCTCGGGCGAGGAAGGGGACGCGTTCCGCGAGCGCGGGAAGGAGTACGGGGCGACGACGGGGCGTCCCCGGCGGTGCGGATGGTTCGACGCCGTGGCCGCGCGGTACGCCGTCCGGCTGAACGCTCTCTCTTGCCTGGCCGTCACCAAGCTCGACGTTCTGGACGCCTGCAGGACGATCAAGGTGTGCGTCGGGTACAGACACGAGGGGCGGACGCACGACGCGTTTCCGTCCGACATGGAAGTCATCGAATCGTGCGTCCCGGTCTATGAGGAAATACCCGGCTGGATGACGTCGACCGGCGGGATCAAGCGCTGGGACGATCTCCCTCGGGAGGCCCGGTCGTACCTGGAGCGCCTGTCGGGTCTCGTCGGCGCCGGGATCGCGATGGTTTCAACCGGCGCCCGACGCGACGAGACGATCCGGGTTCCGGGAGCGCTGGACTGGTAGGAAACGAATGGGTGAGTCGGTGAAGCGGTGAATGAGTGAATCGGTTTTGTATTGATTGATTGAAAGTTCGCAGGGCGTTTTGGTAGACTTCCTTCCCCTTCGGGGGTTGGGGCCGCTAGCTCAATTGGTAGAGCACCGGCCTTTTAAGCCGGGTGTCTTGGGTTCGATTCCCAAGCGGCCCACCAATGAGAAGTTCGGAGTTTGGAGTTGAGAGTTCGGAGTCGAGAACCGCGGCCGGCGCAGGTGTGGTCGTTGCCCTGAACTCCCCACCCCGAACTCCGAACCGTTTTCTCCTCGTCCCCATCGTCTAGCCAGGCCCAGGACATCGCCCTTTCAAGGCGGTAACACGGGTTCGAATCCCGTTGGGGACACCAAGTTCTCTCTTGTATTCCAAGCACTTACGCTTCTCTCTTGCCTCTCGGTTGCGCCTGGGTTGCATCCGATGCGGTCTCCAAGCCGGTCTGCATGCGCGATGTTCTGCCCTTGCCGGGGGTGCCCGTAGACCGCCGGGGTGCACAGGTCCCGGATGGGGCTAATCTTGGATACAGCCTGTTGCCTGAATCTGCCTGAATCCGCCTTGACACACCGATAACTTACAGGTTATGCTTGCCCCGATATCTGATCGAGGTCTTGTCGATGTCCCCAGAGCAGGAACGATGGACGATCGATGTATACCAATCGCAAACCGGGGCGAAACCCGTGTGGAGTTTCATTGAGGCACTGGAAGGGCGGGACAAGGCGGAGGCGCTGGCCCTGGTGAAGCTCTTGGAGGAACAAGGAAACAAGCTCCGGAGGCCGCAGTCTGGGACGCTTGGAGAAAGCCTCTTCGAACTCCGCGGAAAGCAGGTCCGGATTTTCTACACGTTTCTTCCTGGACGAACGGTAGTTCTGTTGGACGGTGAGATCAAGAAGCAGGACGCAATTCCGGCAAAGACGCTAACGCGTATGCGTGCCTACCAGAAAGAGGTCGCGCGCCCCGCCCTGCGGGGCAGGAGGTAAGAGGGACAATGGGAGCGAGGAAGAAGACAGACTTCATGCGGTGGATCGACGGGCAGATTGAGACGGATCCCAAGCTCGCCCGGGAAGTCGAAGAGATCGTCAACGAAATGAAGATCGAGCAGGAGCTTGCCGCTCTTCGCGACAAACGCGGGCTCTCCCAGAGAGAGGTTGCGAGGATTCTCGGCGTCAGTCAACCCTATGTGGCGAAGCTGGAGTCCGGTAAGATCAAAAACCTGGGCGTCAGGACGCTCGTGAAGTACGCGACGGCTCTCGGTGGAACACTGACGTTGCGGATCGAGCCGCGTCCGAAACCGCGCGCTCACTCCGCTTCGCGAGGGCGGTAGGCGCACCGGCCAGGAGGAGGGCGTTCCTCCGTTTTTCATCGTACTATGCCGGCAACTTCTATTCTTCCCGGCTTTGCTTCGCCCGTGTTTTCACAACACCGTTTCCGGCACCGTTTCCCGGACGTTCCGGGCGGGCCGGGGGAGCGGATCGCGCCGGCTGTCCACTTTTCCGGTCCGTCATCACGCCGCCCGAGGCACGATCTCTCGCGCGATTCGCCTTCCGGTTTCTCGCTTTGCAACACTGAGATCGTATGCCGCTTGGAGCCTCAGCCAGTATTCGGGCGTCGTCCCAAGGAAGCGGGCGAGACGAAGGGCCGTATCGGCCGTCACGGTCCGGCGCTCGTGCAGGATTTCGGCGATTCGCGTCACCGGCACGCGCAGCTCTCGCGCCAGCGCGTTTGCCGAAAGCCCGAGGGGCTTGAGCACCTCCTCGCGGAGGACCTCGCCTGGATGGATGGGCGGCAGACCGTTCTTCATAAAGACCTCCTAGTGGTAGTCCACGATTTCGACGTCAAAAGCGTCTCCCTCGCTCCAAGCAAAGCAAACGCGCCATCGATCGTTGATTCGGATGCTCCACTCTCGGGCTCGATCGCGGGAGAGTTTCTCTAGGTTGTTGCCCGGGATCCCGCCCAGATCGCGGAGGTCCTTGGCTTCGCTCAGCATATGGAGCTTTCGCCCGGCGGCCCGTTCGATCGACCGAAAGCGTTGCGGTTTCAGGCCCGAGAAGAGCGCCTCGCTGTCCTTGTCGCGGAAGGACCGAATCACGAAAAGGAATTATGTAACGCCGCTCGTTTAACGTCAAGCGTTAAACGAGAGCGCGGGGGAAAAGGCGCGGCGATGGGGGAGATGAAATAGAAAGGGGCGGGCAAGGGTCGGAGAGGCGGCCGCGGGCCTGAGCCCCGAGTGGGGCTGTGACCAATGAGAAGTGCGGAGTCTGGAGTCCAGGGTTCGGAGTTGAGAACAGCGGCAACCACGATCTCGATCCTTGACGATTTATCGCACATATGCTATACATCCCCATGCCTAAGGTCAAGGTCATTTTCTTCGCAGACAGGAGTGGGTGCCCCGTTCTCAAATGGCTGGATGATATCCCCAAGAAAGCCTATGCCAAGGCACTCGTTCGTATTGAACGCCTTGCCGAATTGGGGCACGAGCTCCGCCGCCCAGAGGCCGATTTTCTACGAGACGGGATTTACGAGTTACGATGGCGGTTTCAGAGCGTCAACTACCTATCCTCTACTTCTACCACGGAAGGGAAGTCGTAGTCCTGTCCAGCGGCCTGACCAAAGAAACTGCTGTTCCGTCCGACGAGATTTCTCTAGCCTTGCGGAGGAAGCGGACATACGAGGCGGATCCTGATAAACATACGCACGAGGAGGAATAAGCAGTGAAAGTGAAGCGTAAGACCGTCGATGCCGTTCAGATTCTCAAGCGCCGGGTCGCAGAGGACCGGGAACTGAGAGAAATCTACGAAGAGGAAAAGGTGAACTACCAAGCCGCCTTGGCAATCCGCAAAGCGCGCGAGGCAGCGGGACTTACTCAGGCCGAACTTGCCAAGAAGGTCGGAACCACGCAGTCCGCAATCTCGCGCCTGGAAGACGCCGACTACGAGGGACATACCATCAAGATGCTCGAACGAATTGCCGAGGTCCTAAAACGGCGGGTCGTGATCTCGCTTCGCCCCGCGTCCGCGCGGGCGGCGTAAGGCGCAAAAGGGGACACCAACACTTACAGAGTTTTCCACGGGGCTCAGGTAGGATTTAGGGGAAATGCCGGTTGGACGGGCAACGCGCGGACGACGGCGAAGTCGCAGCTTTCATCCGCCAGAAATCGCATGCGTCAACCTTCCGCTGCCTTG
>MHEK01000038.1:275-16022 GCA_001803795.1 Nitrospirae bacterium RBG_16_64_22 | reverse complement strand
TTCCACTTCAAGAACCGAAAAACAAACAACCCCTCAATCACTTACCCCAAGAACCCCCTAAATCCTGGGGAAAGCCCTGTAAGATGGACCGACGGGTTGATGGGAAATCCCAGCCACCCATCCACCCAGCCATCCTTCGACACTCGTTTGACTCCTGCCCCCCCCGTGTGCTATCTAAGCACACCCCCGGCGAGACCAGACGTTCTTCTCCGGAACCCAAGACTCACAAGGACACATATCAATGACCTTCGCACCCAAAGAGGCTCTCTCCCGGCGAATCCGCGCCCTCAATCCCTCGCCCACGATGGCGATCGACGGAAAGGCGAAAGAGATGAAGGCCCGGGGAATCGACGTCATCGGATTCGGAGTCGGCGAGCCCGACTTCGACACGCCCGAACCGATCAAGGAAGCCGCGATCCGGGCGCTTCACGAAGGATTCACCAAGTACACGCCCGTGGCGGGGATTCACGACCTGCGGGAAGCGATCTGCGAGAAGTTCAAGAAGGAGAACGGCCTCGACTACGCCCCGGACCAGGTCGTCGTGTCGAACGGTGGAAAGCACGTCCTCTTCAACCTGGCGCTCGCCCTGTTCCAGGAAGGAGACGAAGTCATCATCCCCGCGCCGTACTGGGTCACGTACCCGGACCAGATCCAGCTCGCCGGCGCGACGCCCGTGATCGTCTCCACGCGGGAAGAGGACGGGTTTCTCCTGACCCCATCGCTCCTCGAGAAGGCGGTCTCGCCGAAGACAAAGGCGATCATCCTGAACTCGCCCTCCAATCCCACCGGCGCGGCGTACGACCGGAGACAGATGGAAGAGATCGCCCGCGTCTGCGTGAAGAAGGGAATCCTCGTCATCTCGGACGAGATCTACGAGCACATCGTCTATAACGGGTTCGAGCCGGTGAGCTTCGCCGCCCTCTCGCCCGAGGCTTACAACCTCACGGTCACGGTGAACGGCCTCTCCAAGTCGTACGCCATGACCGGATGGCGGATCGGGTACGCCGCGGGCCCGAAGGAGATCATCGAAGCGTGCGTCAACCTCCAGTCCCAGAGCACGTCGAACATCACGTCGTTCGCGCAGAAGGCGGCGGTCGTGGCCCTCAAGGGAGACCAGGCGCCGGTTCGAACGATGGCGGAGGAATTCGCAAAGCGGCGGAAGTACCTGCTGGACAGGATTGACCGTATCCCCGGCGTCCGGTGCTTCCATCCCCAGGGGGCGTTCTACCTTTTCCCGAACGTCTCGGCCTACATCGGGAAGTCGTTCAACGGGAACAGGATCAACAACTCCGAGGAACTGGCCCAGTACCTTCTGGACGAGGCGCGCGTCGCCCTCGTCCCCGGCGAGGCCTTCGGCGCCCAAGGGTACCTGCGCATCTCCTACGCCGCGTCGATGGAGAAGATCAAGGAAGGAATCGACCGGATCGAAGCGGCCCTGAAGAAGCTCGCGTAAATCGTTCCGCGCGGAACAACTGCGCTTGACAAGCCCCCTTCCAACATCCTAATCTCTCATTGACTCCACAAGGGGTTCCCCATGGCCACAGCCGCGAAGACCCGCTCCGTCAAGTTCACCTACGAAGACTACCTGCTCTTCCCAGAGGACGGGAGGAGACACGAGATCATGGAAGGAGAGCATTTCGTGACGCCCTCGCCATCCACGAAGCACCAGAGAATCTCGCTCCGGCTCTCAACTTCTCTCGAAACCTTTCTCCGACACAACGGCCTCGGCCAGCTTTTCGCCGCTCCCTTCGACGTCGTCCTGTCCGACCTCGACGTCGTCCAGCCAGACATCCTGTTCGTTTCAGCCGCAAGAAGCTTTATTGTCACGAAGAAGAACGTCCAGGGCCCGCCCGACCTCGTCGTCGAGATCGTCTCGGAGACGACCCGCAAAACCGACGAGATCGTCAAGCGGAAGATCTACGAGCGCCACGGCGTGCCGGAATATTGGATCGTCGACCCGGAACTGGAGACCGTCAAGGTCTACCGGATGACGGATCAGGGTTGCGTCCGCGCCGCGGAACTTTCGCGCGAATCGGGCGACGCGCTCTCGACCCCCCTCCTCCCCGGCCTCACCGTCCCCCTGGCGGACATCTTCGAGTAACCGCCCCCGTTCCAACTTGACTTTGCCGGCCTGCCGTCCTACATTGTAAGACATGAACGCGACGCTCACGATCCGCCTCGACAAAGATCTCGAACGCATGCTGGCCAAGGTCAGCCGCCTTGCGGGCCGAACGCGCAGTGAGATCGCGCGCGACGCGCTGCGGCGGCAGCTGGCGATCCATCTCTTCGACCAGCTTAGGGAGCGGGTCGCGCCATTTGCCGAGGCCAGGGGCTATCTGACCGACGAGGATGTGTTCAAAGACATCTCGTGAGGGTGTTCCTGGACACGAACGTGCTGGCCAGCGCCTTCGCCACGCGCGGTCTCTGCGCGGATCTCGTCCGCGAGATCCTGGCCGAGCATGATCTCATCACGGGCGAGGTCGTGCTGGGCGAACTGGAGCGTGTCCTTCTCAGGACTTTCGGCGTCCCGGCCGGGACCGCCGCGAGCGTCATCGCCCTGCTTCGCACCTGCACGGTGGTTCCCCGTCCCAAGAAGATTCTCGCCGTTCACGTGAGAGACGCCGACGACGCCTGGGTCCTCGCCTCGGCCGTGGCCGCCAAGGCCGATGTGCTCGTCACGGGAGACAAGGACCTCCTGGCCGTGGGAAACAAAGCCGGCATCCTGATCACGAATCCGCGGGGCTTCTGGAATCTTCTGAGAGGAGCATAGCCCCTCTCCCGCCCGCAACGAAGACAAGGCCCGCGGCTATGCGAGAAGGACCCGGATGTTCTCCATGAGCCGCTTGAGGCTTCGGCGGGAGATCTCTCCAGTCGCCTTGATGAGCCGGCGGTTATCGATGGCCCGGACCTGGTCCACGAGAATGTCCGAGACCTCCTTCAACCCACCCTCTCCGGAGAGAAGGTGAACCCGCAGGAACCGGGCATTCGGCAGGACGCGGGTCGTGACCGGACAGACGATGGTGGAGGGATGCATCCCGTTCAGGAGATCGGTTTGCACCACCACCACGGGACGAACCTTTCCTGGCTCCGTTCCCATCCGCGGATTGAGATCGGCGATGAAGACGCGGCCTTTCCGGATCTCCATTCCGCCTACCGGGCGGCCTCTTCTTCGAACTTCTCGAACGCGTCGAGAACTTCGAGGGAGTCCTCGCGAACCAGGACCGATTCCTCGGCCAAGACCTTCTTGAGGACCCGGCGTTTCCAGAGCTTGTTATAGAAACTGACCGCGTTGTTGATGTAGGCATTCCGCGGACGCCGCGTCCGCCGCAGAATCTCCTCGGTTTCGCGGAAAACGTCGTCGTTCAACTTCAGCGAAAGAGCCTTCGACATTGCTTCCTCCCGTCCCAGTGGTAATACTAATAATATATACTCCGCCCGGTGCGCCGTCAAGAACCTGAAGCGGACGTTGCCGGCGCGGACCCCGGCATGAGCCAACGAAGACGGGCTTCCCCCGCTCACGGCCGGGAGGGCTTCTCCCGCTTCTCGAACGGGGCGATGATGCGGCGGACGACGTCGTACTCGGCGTCCGTGGCGGAGGCGAAGCCATCGTACTCCTTGTCGAGGCCCTGGATGACGGGGCGATGGGCCGGGTTCTTCTCGTCCAGCCGGAGCAACGCCTCGCGGACCTTTCTTAACAGCCCCTCGTCCACCTTCGCGCCCGCGACGACGCAGTACGGCGGCAGATGCGGCGACCGGTACAGGATCCTGAGCCCCTTCCCCTCCCACGCCAGGGCCGTCGTATCCTTCAGGATGCCCGCGTCGAAGTCCCCGTCGCGCACCTTCCGGGCGATCACGTCGTAGTGTCCCGCGTACTCGTATTTCCCCAGCTTCTCGAGCGGCAGACCGGCCCCCGTGACGACGGCCCGCTGGAGGATCGCCGCCTTGTCGCCGAAGGCGAACGTCCTGCCCGCAAGGTCGGAGACGCTTCGGACCGGGCTGTCCTCGCGGACGACGATCACGAGCTGGAACGAGCCCTTCCCAGCCGTCACCATTTTCGCCGCCAGGCGCGTCTTCCCCAGGGCGTGCGCTCGGATGTAGGCCACGGGCGTCAGGTAGGCGAAATCCACGGCGCCGCTCGAAACATCCTCGACCGCCTTCGTCATGCTGGGCGAGAGCTTGAGGACGACAGGCTGTCCGATCTCGTCCCCGAGGTATTTCGTGAGGGGGGCGAGGCGCCGGTACATCTCGGCCGGGATGTCCATCGCCACGGAGCCGAACCGGATCTCGCCATCCGCCCGGGCCGCGCCGGAACAGAGGCTCGAAAGGATCAGCGCGCTCATCGCGCCGCAAACAAGGCCGGCGGCCCGCCGGCGACCCCGCGCCATGCCGAGATTCCGAGTCATCCCCGTCCTCCCAAAACCTCCCGAATCTTCTGGATCAGGACCGCCGGCGTGAACGGCTTCTGTAGAAAGGGCGTTCCGGGGGCCAGTTCGCCGTGCCGGATGACGGCGGCGTCGGCGTATCCGGACATATAGAGGACCTTCATCGCCGGGTGCTTCGTCTTGAGCCGGTCCGCCAGCTCAGACCCGCTCATCCCCGGCATCACCATGTCGGTCAGCATGAGGTGGATCGGCCCCTCGTGCCGCTCGACGGCCGCCACGGCTTCCTTTCCCCCGGCGGCTCCGATGACCGTGTGCCCTCCCAGACTCAGGACCTTGGACACGAGCTCGCGGATCCCGTCCTCGTCCTCCACGACGAGGATCGTCTCCGTCCCCGAGACCGGGCCGGCGGCCGGCTTGGCCTCGGCCGGCGCCGCGGCCTCTTCCGACGGCGGGAGATATATCTTGAAGGTCGTGCCCCTGCCAAGCTCGCTGTAGACCCAGATGTACCCGCCGCTCTGCTTGACGATCCCGTAGACCGTGGAAAGCCCCAATCCCGTCCCCTTCCCCATCTCCTTGGTCGTGAAGAACGGCTCGAAGATGTGCCGGGTCGTCTCCTCGTCCATCCCGGTCCCGGTGTCCGTGACCGCCAGCATGACGTACGAGCCCGGCGTGACGGGGAGGTGCCCGCGCGCGTACGCCTCGTCCAGTTCGACGTTCGCCGTCTCGATCGTGATCTTTCCCCCTTCCGGCATGGCGTCCCTGGCGTTCACGGCCAGGTTCATGATCACCTGCTCGATCTGGCCCCCGTCGGCCTTCGTAATCCTGAGGGCCGGAGCAGGCTTGAAGACCAGATCGACCTGCTCGCCGATGAGACGGCCTAGCATGTCTTCCATCCCCGAGACGACGGCGTTCAGGTCGAGCGGCCGGGGAGAGAGGATCTGCTTGCGGCTGAACGCCAGGAGTTGCCGGGTGAGGCCCGCCGCCCGGCCCAGGTTCTTCTGGGCCTCGACCGCGTACCGCCGGAGAGGGTCCTCGGGGCGCAGCTTCGTTTCGATGAGGTCGCAGTACCCCATGACGACGGTCAGCAAGTTGTTGAAGTCGTGGGCGACGCCGCCGGCGAGCCTCCCGATGGCCTCGATCTTCTGCGCCTGGAAGAGCTGGGCCTCGAGCTGTTTCTCGCGCGTGACGTCCTGCACCGTGCCGGCCATCCGGACGGGCTTTCCTCCCCCGTCGAAGACGACTTCGCCCCGCTGGTGGACAACCCGCGTCGATCCGTCCGGCAGGACGATGCGGTGGTCGATGGAACACGGCTCTCCACGAAGAGCCGCAGTCGCCGCCTCGTTCACGGACGGACGGTCGTCGGGATGCACGAATCCGATGAACTTCTCGAAAGTGGGAACGAACCCTTGCGGCTCGAAGCCGAAGATCCGGAAGACCTCGTCCGACCAGCGAAGTTCTCCGGTTGCGAAGTCGCGCTCCCAGTTCCCCAGGTGGGCCATCCGCTGGGCCTCCGCGAGCCTCGCCTCGCTGACCCGGAGATCGTCGAGGATCTGGCTCGCCCTCAGCATGTACCGGACGCGGTGGCCCAGGATCGTCCAGTTGATCGGCTTGACGGCGAAGTCGGTCGCCCCGGCCTCGTACGCCTTGTTGACCGACTCGACGTCGTCGAGGCCCGTGAGCATCAGGATCGGGACCATCCCGCCGCTTGGCATACGGCGGATCTCGGCGCAGGCCTGGAAACCGTCCATCCCCGGCATCATCACGTCCAGGACGACGACCTTCGGTCCGAGGCGGACGAACTCGGACACGGCTTTGCGCCCGTCCTCGCATTCCGCCGCGTCGAAGCCCGCCATCTCCAGCGTTTTCCGGACGAGGAGCCGCGTGGAAGCGTCATCGTCGGCAACGAGGACCAGGGGCCGCTCCCGCGGCAGATCCGCCTCGCTCATCCAGCCGTCTCCCAGGACGATGCCGTCAATGTTCTCTCCACCCGCCCGTACTCCGCCTCGATCTCCGCGAGCCGCTCAGCCTCGTCCCCTCGAAGACCGGAACGGACCCGTGACTCCAATTCTCCGCAGAGGGCCGAGAGCTTCATCGCTCCCATGTTGGCACTGCTCGACTTGAGCGTGTGGACCGCCGTCCGAGCTTCCGACGCGTCGCCGCGGCCGACTGCGTCGCGGAACCGGGCCAGCAGTTCGGGCGCCGACTCCGCGTACAATCTGATGAGCCGCCCCAGAAGCCCCTCCGACCCCGGCCCCCCGCCTCTCTCCAGGGCGCGGATCGCCTCGATCGCCTTCCGGTCGATCGAGCCGTCGGTCTCGTCCGGGCGGACGGAATCCGCTTCACCGATGCCGGCGAGCCCGGGGAAAACGGCCGCGGGCGTCAGCCAGCGGTCGAGGGCGGCCCTGAGCGCGTTCGCCCGGAGCGGCTTCGGCAGGAAATCGTCCATGCCGGCGGCGAGACATCGCTCGCGGTCTTCCTCCATCGCGCTGGCCGTCAGCGCGACGATCGGAATCCGCCGCCCGCCGTCCCGCTCCCGGTTCCGGATCTCTTCCGCCGCCGCGAACCCGTCCATCCGCGGCATCTGGCAGTCCATCAGGACAAGATCGTAGGCCGCCCGATTGAGGGCGGCCAGGACCTCGTTCCCGTCGCCCGCGACATCCGCCCGGACGCCGAGTGTCTCCAGCATTCCCAGCGCCACGTCCCTGTTGACGGGATTATCCTCCGCCAGCAGGATCCGAAAGCAACTGAATGCTCCCTTCCCAGCCTCAGCCGGATGCTCCGCGCGGCGGCCCGCCGGGAGGGCAGGAGAGACGGCATCGTCGCCCCGCATTTTCCAACATATCACAGGATCCGGATGAAGTCTCCGGTTCGTGGAGCCAGGATCGACGACAGAATCGGACGTTCTGTCAAGATCGTCGCCCGCAATCGCTTCCCCGCCGGCGGCGCGGGGCCGCTTCTCGAACCGCGCCGTGAACCAGAAGAGCGATCCTTTCTCCGCCTCGCTCTCGACGCCGATCGAGCCCCCCATCATCGCCGCGAGCTGTTTGCAGATGGCGAGCCCCAGGCCAGTCCCGCCGAAGCGCCGGGTCGTCGACCCGTCGGCCTGGGTGAACACCTCGAAGATCCGCTCCAGCGCGTCGGGCGCAATCCCGATCCCGGTGTCCTTCACCTCGAAGCGGAGAAGCGCCGAGTCCGGCTCCTCATCCTCGGTCTCGACGCGAACGACGATCTCCCCGCGGGGCGTGAACTTGACGGCGTTTCCGATCAGGTTGGCGAGGACCTGGCGGAGCCGCCCCGGATCGCCGCGAAGGGTATCGTGCGCCCGGCCGTCCACGACGCACGCGATCTCGACGCCCTTGGCGTGGGCGGACTCGGCGAACAACCCGGCCGCGCCCTCGACCACCTCGCGGAGACCGAAGTCCACCGACTCGAGATTCAGCTTCCCCGCCTCGATCTTGGAGAAGTCCAGGACGTCGTTGATGAGGCCCAGGAGGATCTCCGCGGAACTCCGCAGGGTCTCGGCGAACCGGGTCTGCTTGTTCGACAGCGGCGTGGCCAGCAGGAGGTCCACCATGCCGATGACGCCGTTCATCGGCGTGCGGATCTCGTGGCTGATGTTCGCCACGAACTGCGACTTGGCTCGGCTCGCCTCCTCGGCTTTCCGGGCAAGATCGATGGCCTGCTTCGTCGCGGCCTCGAGGTCGCGCGTCCTCTCCTCGACCTTCTTCTCGAGCGTCCGCCGGTAGGTCTCGACCTCTTCCCGGTACGCCCGGAGCCGCGCCAACATGGCCTCGAAGGAGACAGCCAGATCGTGGATCTCGTCGTTCGTCCGGATGTCGATATGGTGGTCGAGCTTGTCGTCGGCGACGCCGCGGGTCACGTCGACGAGCGAGAGAATCGGCGACGTGATCCGGCGGGTGAGAAGGACCGTGACGATCACGCCAATGACAATGAAGACGGCCGTGGCGAAAACGGTCTTGCGGAGGAACGCCTGCGCCTGTCTCTTCAGGGTCTCCAGGCTGAGACCGAGCTGAATGAAGCCGAGCGCGTCCTTCTCGCCCCCGCCTCCTTCGACGTCGAGGAACATCCGCGTGGGATCGACGGCCGACGCCCCCACCACGGGAACCAGGAGGTCGATGTACCGGGCGCCGGTCCGGTCCTCCGGCGTCTCCGCGAAATGGACCCTTGTGCCGGCGAAGCGCTCCCTGTCGGCGGTCATGGGGGGAATCGCGGCGCCGGGGCTCGCGGCGGTCTCGTGCAGGACGCGCCCCTTCCGGTCCGCGAACCGGACGTACGCGACGTACCGGTACGATTTCAGGCTCCGGGCTATCTGGGCGAGGGCGTCCGGGTTCTGGGTGAAGACGGCGTATTCGCTGTTCTGGGACAAGTGCTCGGCCAGCGCAACGCCGTCTCGGAGGAGGTCCGTGTAATGCTCCGACACCTGGGTCCGAGCCAGCAGGGCGACCGTCCCCCCGGTCGTCACGAGGATCAGCCAGATCGTCAGGAGGTTGAACTTGGCCGTAAGACCGTACCGCCTTCGTCGGGAGCGCATCTCCGTCTCCTAATCCACAACTTCCACGGCCCCGCGCACCACGGCCTCGGGGATGTTCAGCTTCATGTGGCGGGCGGTCCTCAAGTTGACCGCGTAGACCACCTTGCGCGCGGGCTCCGGAGACAGCGCGGAGACCGGCGTGCCTTGCAGGATCTTGAGCGCCATTCCGCCGCACTGTTCCCCGATGTCGGCGTAGTCCCGGTCCAGCGCGTAGAGCGCGCCGGCCCGGACCCACGACCGGGACAGGCCGACGAATGGAACCCGGTTGCGGAACGAAAAAAGCAGGATGGGCTTCGCCGTCTGGGGGTTGATCACGTCAAGGTCGGGGATCCCCCAAAGAACGTCGGCCCGCCGCCCGAGGCTCTCCAGCGCGTCGGGAAGCTCGCTCGGGGATCCGACGCCCCGGACGTGAAGCGTGAGCCCCGCGGCCTTGGCCGCCTGGACGGCGGCGTCCACCCGCCTCTGGCTTCGCGCGGGGGAGTAGAGAACGCCGACGTTCTTCTGGTCCGGCAGGACGCGCCTTAGCCACGCGAACTCGGTTTCCGGGGGGAGATCGAGAAAGACCCCCGTCGCGTTCCCGGCCCCGGCCAGGTCGTCGGCGTTCAGAACAAGACCCGCGACGATCGGGGTCCCCGGGAGGCCGCGGGCGGCCGTCTGCGCCGCCAGCGAACCGATCGCGAAGACGACGTCCGCACCGCGCTGACGCACTTCTTCGAGCGCGGCCCGCGCCCGGCCGGCGTCTCCCTGGAGAAAATGGACCTGGAACGAGGACTTGACGCCGCTCCTCTCGACGGACTTCTGGAATCCAGCCAGCGCGTCCTTGTAGGGGGTGTCGTCGTAGCTGACGATCACGGCGATCCGCGCGTTCCGTACGGCCGGAGCGCCTTCCGCGCCGCCCGCGACGCACGCCGCGGCGATCAAGGCCGAAACGACGACCCGCGGCAGGAACGGAAAGAGGCGGGGAGGCGGATGGATTCTCGGCAACTGCTGGCTCAGGGCGTCCGGGTTAGAATTCGTATCTGACCTTCAGCCGGAAGGACCGGCCGTCCTGCGGGATCGCGTCCTGCAGGTGGTTGCTGACCGGGTCCGAATACTCCCTGTCAAACAGGTTGTAGACGGCGGCCGACAGGTCGAGCCCCCTCATCAAGCGCCGGCTCGAAAGGATCACGTTGGCCGTGGAAAACCCGCTCGTCTCTCCGCCAGTCGCCGGCGCCGGCGTCGTTGACCAAATGGTCCGCGTATTGGTAGTCCGCCTCGTACCTGTACGTGTTGTAGCCGGCCCTGACCATGATCCGAGAGTGCTCGGCGAGGTCGCGCTCGAACTTGACGTTCGCGAAGAGCTGTCTGGGATCGACGATGCGCGACCGGGAGTCATTGAAGACCGTCTCGTAGAGCCCCGTCGGGAGCGCCTTCTCGCGGCTCACGTACCCGGCTGTCAGGGCAAAATCTCCGAATGACGCCTTGGCGAGCAGGTTCCCGGCCCGCTCGCCGTCGGCCCGCTCCGTCACGCCGTTGTTCGTCGCGGGATCGTCGTACTCCCGGAAGTAGAGTCTCTGCCCCTCGCTCTCCAGGCGCGAGACGGACAAGAGAACCTCCAGGCCGTTCGGAAGGCGTCCGCCCCAGCTCGCCCGCCCCTTGTAGGTCCCGAAGCTCGCGGCCTCGGCCGAGAGATCGGCGCCCTTCAAGTCGCGGCCCCGTTTCGTAATGACGTTGACGACGGCGAAGAACGCGTTCGTCCCGTATAGGGAGGATCCGGGGCCGGAAATAACCTCGATCCGGTCGACCATGTCGATGTCGACGATCCCCCCGTTCTCCACGTACGCCTGGTCGTACACGTTGTTGTTGACTCGGTATCCGTCTACGAGCAGGAGGATCCGCGTGTTGAAGTCCCCCGGACGCCCGAACCCGCGCACGCCGACGTATCCCCACGCCCGGTCGTAAGTCGTGTAGAACCCCTTCACGGAGCGGAGGGCGTCGGCAATGGTCCGCCAGCCGTATCTCCGGATGTCGTCCGCCGTAACGATCGTGACCGAGGCAGGCGCCTCGCTTGTCTTCTGCTCGTACCTCGATGCGCCGGAGACCAGAGGAATCTCCTGGAAGAAGACCCTCTCCCCGCCAGGAGCGCCGGCTTCACCGGAACCGAGAGCATGCGCCGGACCGATCCAGCGGCAAAACACAACGACAGCGACCGCAGCCAGGAACGCGTCCCTATTCATTGGACGTCCTCCCTTCTCTTCGGAGGGGAAAAGATGGCTCCAAACAAGTTTATCGGAATGTGCGCATCTATACCTGAGACTTTCTCGGATCAGACCCCAACCCGTGCGCCAGGCCCTTCAGCCGCCCGCTATCCTCCCGGATTCCCCGGCTGGCCGGCGACCGGCGGCTTTTTCAAGGCCTCCAGCACCCGGGCCCTGACTTCCTGGGACGAGGGATACGGCCCGAGGAGCTTCCCGTTCCTGACGACCTCGACGAGAAGCGGCTCGGTCGCCCCGCCGCACGCCCGGCAGGCGGGGGCCGGCGCGTCCCGCGGCAGGACCGTGTCCGATCCGCACCGGCCGCACCGATGGACCTGCTTGCTCCCGGACATCTTCCCGCGCTTGGCGGCGGGGAGACCGTCGATTTCGACGATATCCATGGCGAAATCGACGACGGGCGCGTTGCTGATCGCCGTCCCGACGCCGTATGCGTCCACGAACGGATTGAGCTGTTCGATCTCCGCCTCGTCGATCCCGCCCGAGACGAAGAGCTGAACATGCTCGAATCCGCGGAGATTCAGCTCCCACCGCGTCTCCTCGAGAATCCGGTAGAACGAACCCCTCCGCGAGCCGGGAGTATCCAGGCGGACGCCGAACAGCTTCTTCCCCATCGCCTCGGCCACGCGGATGGCCTCGAACTTCTCGTCCTGGAACGTGTCGATCAGGGCGACCCGGCGGACGGCGGGCTCCACGACCTCGTCGAAAGCCTTCGTCGCCGCCACGGTATCCCCCATCAGGAGGATCAAGGCGTGCGGCATCGTTCCCATGGGCGCTTCCCCCAGCATCTCGGCCGAGAGGACGACGGCGACGCCGTCGCATCCGCCGACGTAGGCGTTCCGCTCGATCATCGGCGCTATCGCGGGATGCATCCGGCGGGCGCCGAACGAGACGACGCCGCGCTCCCCCGCGAGATTCTTGCACCGCGCCGCTTTCGTAGCGATCCCCGACGCCTGGCAGACGAGACCGAGAAGGGCGGTCTCGAGGACGCCGAAGTCGAGGTAACGCCCCTCGATCTCGAGGACCGGCTGGAACGTCCTGAACGGCGTCCCTTCGGGGAACGCGCGGAGCGTGACGGGACGGTCCCTCAGGACCCAGGCGACCTCCTCGAGACCCGCCAGGATCGCCCAGTCCCACCCGTCCGGGAAGCCCTTTACGATGAATTCCGTCCGGACCCTTTTGTCCACGCCCTTGGACCGGAGGATCTCGGCCGTCCGGGCGAAGTAGACGTCCGTCACCTTTCCCGATCTGATCTCCTCAGGCGTCGCGATGCGAAGCATGAAATCCTCCGTTTCACCTGTTCACCGAGTCACTGATTCACCAACTCCCCCCTGCCCCCCCTTTGCAAAAGGGGGGAACGGGGGGATTCCCTGCCTATTCACCCATTCACCTATTCACCTATTCACCCATTCACCGTTTCCCCGTTCCACCCATTCCCCGATTCACCGTCTCTCGTCTTGCCACCCGAACCGTCCGATCAGCGGGACGAAGACGCACCCCGTTGAGACGCGCGTCTCGAGCCGCCCGCCCTTCTTGCGCCCGATCAACAGTTCCTGAAAAGCGAGGTCTCCGACCGGGACGACTATCCTTCCTCCCTCCGCCAACTGCTCCACGAGCGGGAGAGGAACGGACGGCGCCGCCGCCGTCACGATGATCCCGTCGAACGGGGCCTCCTCCGGCCAACCCTGCGTTCCGTCGCTCGACCTCACCGTCACGTTCCCGATTCCCATCTCCTCGAAGAGGTCCCGCGTCCGCGCCGCGAGCGGCTCGATCCGCTCGATCGTGAAGACGCGCCGGGCGAGGCGCGCGAGAACGGCCGCCTGGTACCCGGAGCCCGTTCCGATCTCAAGGACCGTCTCGTCCCCCTTGAGATCGAGCGCTTCCGTCATGACGGCGACCATGTAAGGCTGGGAGATCGTCTGGCCCCAGCCGATGGGAAGGGCCGAATCGTCGTAGGCGCGCGAAAGGTAGACGGGATCGACGAACCGTTCGCGTGGGACCTCGCGCATTGCCTCGAGCACGCGCGCGTCGCTGATTCCCCGGGCGGCGAGCTGGAAGTTGACCATCTCCTTCCGGAGCGAGGCGTAGGGATCCCGTTCGGTCACGACCCGATCGACCGGCCGACGCGCCGCCCCATGGAGCGGAGGCGGCGGAGCGTCGTGTAGTTCGTCAGGTCCAGGTGGATCGGCGTCACGCTGACCCGCCCCCGGCTGATCGCCTCGAAGTCCGACCCGCGCCGGTCCTCCCACCCCAGGTCGCCGCCTCCAACCCAGTAGTGAGTCCGGCCGCGGGGGTCCTTGACCGCCACGATGTCGTCCTTGCTGAAGATCCTCTTTCCCTGGTGCGTCACCGAGACTCCCCGGATCCGCGAAAGGGGGAGGTTGGGGACGTTGACGTTGAGGAGCGTGTCGTTGGGGAGCTTCCGGGCGATCAGGTCCCGCGCGATCTCGACGGCGACGGCGGCGGCCGCCCGGAACTTGAAGTTCGACCGGGCGACGAGGGAGACGGCGAAGGAGGGAACTCCCAGGAGAAGCCCCTCCATGGCGGCCGAGACGGTCCCCGAGTAGGTGATGTCGTCCCCGAGGTTCCCCCCCTTGTTGATTCCGGAGACGACCAGATCGGGCTTCTCGGGAAGAAGACCGTTGACGGCCAGGTTCACGCAGTCCGTCGGCGTGCCGTTGATCGAGAACACGCGCTCTTTGAGTTTCTCGACGAGGAGAGGCCGGTGAAGGGTCAGGGAATGGCCGGCGGCCGACCTCTCGCGGTCGGGGGCGACGATGTAGACGTCGCCCAGGGCGCGAAGGCCGGCGGCCAGCGAGGTGATCCCCGTGGAGTGAACGCCGTCATCGTTCGAAACAAGAATGACCATGGCAGGTGGCGCTCAGCGATCAGCTTTCAGCTTTCAGCGTTTGCTGACCGCTGACGGCTGACCGCTGACAGCTGAATGCAGGTTCGGGCTGGCGAGACGACGAACCGGACCCGGCCCATGACTGCGACCGGGCCGAGCCGGATTATGGTCGGGGCGACTGGATTTGAACCAGCGACCACTCCCACCCCAAAGGAGTGCGCTACCGGACTGCGCTACGCCCCGCTTTGAAAAATTGAGGTGTTGCTTGAATGCCTCCGCATTGGTTCCAAATTTCCAATTTGAAATTTCCAATTGAAAATTTGCAATCTCAGATGTTCAGGAGGGCTTCCCGTCATTCGCTTCCAGGATGGCGAGGAGCTCACGGAGCCCTTTCTTCACCCGGTCGAGGGCCGCGTTCTGGGGATGGCGGCCTCCCTCGGTGGCCTTGCGGGGGGGGGACTTCTCCGCCAGCCGCTTCTTGGCCCCGGCGATCGTGTACCGATCCTGGTAGAGCATCTGCCGGATCTTCAGGATGAGCTCGAGATCGCCCCTCACGTAAACCCGCTGGCCGGACTTGTTCTTCCGCGGACGGAGGACCGGGAACTCCGACTCCCAGTATCGGAGGATGTACGGCTCGACGCCCGTAATTCGGCTGACCTCCCCGATCTTGAAGAAAAGCTTGTTCGGGATCTCCGGAAGCCTCTTCTCTTCGATGAGAGAAGGCACCGGGACCGAAGCGGAATATGCGTGGGTTTTGGCCATTGGATGCCGGTCTTCCTACTTTTGTTCCGCCGCCATTCCGGCGGGAGCGATCTTCTCGGAGGAGAGAGAACCGCTCGTTCCAACGTATCCCTTGAATACCATGCTGGGCTTGAACGTCACGACCTTTCGCGGCGTGATTTCGATCTCCTCGCCCGTCTTCGGATTGCGCCCCTTCCGCTTTCCCTTCTGCCGAACAACGAAATTTCCGAAACCCGCAAGCTTGACCGTCTCGCCGTCCTTGAGAGTGTTCTTGATCGTATCGAGAACGAACTCGACGATCTCCGAGGCCTCCTTCTTGGAAAGGCCAACCTTTTCATAGACTTCGGTGACGATATCGGCCTTGGTCATCCGCCTTCTCCGCCAGAGGACACGCCGTCCTCATCTGCCGTTCGGAAAGGATAATTAAATAAACTATCGAATGAACCGTGTCAAGTCAAGGAATGAAAAGGGAAAAACCGCTCGATCGCCCGGGAATCCGCTCCCCGTCAGTGTTTCCGGGCGGATTCGTCCTCTCCCTTCCGGGCCGAGACGATCTTCGCCGCCAGATGGCTCGGAACTTCCTCGTAATGCGAGAACTCCATCGTGTACATCCCGCGGCCGGCCGTCAGGGGATTCAGGGACTGGGCGTACGTCAGCATCTCGGCCATCGGGACAAGGGAGCGGATCTTCTGGCCGCCCGCCTGGGGGTCGACGCCCTGGACCTTCCCGCGGCGGCCGTTGAGATCGCCGATCACCGCGCCGAGGGCCTCGTCCGGTACGTCGACCTCGACCGACATCACCGGCTCGAGCAGGACGGGTTTCGATTCGGCCAGGGCTTTCTTGACGGCCATCGATCCGGCGATCTTGAACGCCATCTCCGACGAATCGACCGTGTGGTACGAGCCGTCGTCCACGGTCACGCGGACATCGACGACGGGACAGCCGGCCAGGATCCCCTCCTTGAGCGCCTCG
>MHEK01000038.1:0-261 GCA_001803795.1 Nitrospirae bacterium RBG_16_64_22 | reverse complement strand
CGCCTCGACGACTCCTTTTTCCACGGCGGGAACGTACTGGCGCGGGATCGCTCCGCCGACGATCTTGTCGACGAACTCGAACCCTCCCCCGCGGGGAAGAGGCTCCACGGAGAGCCAGCAGTCGCCGTACTGGCCGTGACCGCCGGTCTGTTTCTTGTACCTTCCCTGGACCCGGGCCTTGCCGCGGATCGTTTCGTGGTAGGGAACCTTCGGCGTCTTCATCTCAACGTCCACGCCGAACTTCCTCTTGAGCCGCTCCAG
>MHEK01000037.1 GCA_001803795.1 Nitrospirae bacterium RBG_16_64_22 | reverse complement strand
CCAGGCTGACTTGCCGCTTTCCGCCCTTCTCTTCCTCGCCGCCTTCATCGGTCTCTTTCTTGGCCTCCTGTTCGGCCGCACCGCCGCCACGGCCAAGAGCGAGAAGCTCAGGCGAGCCCTGGAACGGGAAATCGAAGAGAGGCGGAACACCCATCACGCCCAGGCGAACAAGGAAAAGGAGATCGCCGAGGAGCGCGACCAGACCCGCCGGCTTCTCCTGACCGTTCCCGACGTCATCAAGCGCCTCTCTGCCCAGCTCACGCCCGACGAAATCCCGTCCGTCCTCCTCCGGCTCGCCGAGACGCTCCTGGGCGCGGGCCAGGTCGGGTTCTTCCGGCACGAGGAGGAGACTGGCTCGCTCCTCCTGGTCGAGGTCTTCGCTCTTCCCAAGGACCTGAAGGACCGCTGGCGGATCCCGGTTGGGGAAGGACTCGTGGGATGGTCGGCCGCCCAGCGGGCCCTGATCTCGAACGGAGAGGCCCAGACCATGCCCCCTCTCCAGCGCCAGGCGGTCGGAAAGATCAAGAACCCCCCGGGCGTCCTCCTCCACGTGGCCATCCCGATCGTCGGCGCCGAAGGACTGTACGGCGTCCTCGCGGCCGGCAAGATCGCCTCGTGGACGCCGGACTCGCGCCGGTACGCGGCCATGATCTCGGACCTTGGGGGAATCGCCTTCGATCACGCCCACCTCATCAAGCGCGTCCAGACGACCGCCACCCGTGACGGCCTGACCGAGATATACAACAAGAGGTACTTCGACCAGCGCTTCCTCGAGGAGCGGATCCGGTGCGAGAACCACAGCGTGCCCCTTTCCCTCCTCATGTTCGACGTCGACAACTTCAAGCACTACAACGACACCAACGGACACCCGGAGGGAGACAAGCTCCTCAAGGGCCTGGCCTCCCTCGTCCGATCGAGGATCCGGAAGAGCGACTTCGTGGCGCGGATCGGAGGAGAGGAGTTCGCCGTCGTCATGAGCGGAACGAGGAAGGACGAGGCGTTCGACCGGGCGGATGAGCTCAGGCGGGCGATCTCCGACGCGGGTCTCCCCCATGGAGCCGCACAGCCGCTCGGCCTTCTCTCCATCAGCGGAGGCGTCGCCGCGTTTCCCGAGGACGGGCAGACCTGCCAGGAACTCCTACAGGCGGCCGACAAGGCCCTCTACGAGGCCAAACGGGCCGGCCGGAACCGGATAGTGAAGCACGAAGGATTCTCTTTCAAGAACTGGAAAGGCGGGGACGCCCCGGCCTAGATCGAAAATTTCCAATTTCCAACTTACAATTTCCAACTTACAATTTCCAATTTCCAATCCCTGCATTCCGACCCACAAGCCTACCTGCCCCCGTTCTCCCCGGAGATCCTCTGCAGGACATCGGCAATCTCAGGATCGAACTGCGCGCCGGATCCCTCGATGATCTTCTCCCTCGCCTCCTCTGCCGTCCACGCCTTCCTTTGGGGGCGATCCGACGTCATGGCGCTGTACGCGTCCGCCACGGCGAGGATTCGGGCGAGGCGCGGGATCTCCTCTCCCTTCAGCCCGTCGGGATACCCCTTGCCGTCCCAGCGCTCGTGGTGATACCGGACGATGGGAACGATCTGCCTCAGCATGCGGACTCCTTCCAGGAGGGCCGCGCCCGTCACGGGGTGACGGCGCACCGCCTCCCATTCCTCGGACGAGAGAGGCGCGGCCTTGTTGAGAACGGCGTCCGAGATCGTCACGATTCCAATGTCGTGGAGCAGGCCCGCCAGGCGGAGGGCCGCGATCTCGTCGGCTGAAAGACCCAGCGCCCCGCCCAGCCTCACGGCGATGCGCTCCACCTTCTCCGCGTGATCGCGGGAGAACGAAGTCTTGATGTCCACGGCCGAGACGATCGGATAAAGAGATTCCACGTTCTCGTTCAGCATCGCCGTGATCCGGTCCGGGTCCTTCTCCAGTTGGGCCTTCAACGTCTCGTGGTAGAGGCAGACCCTGTCCCGCCCGGACTGCTTGGCGATATACAAGGCCTGGTCCGCGCGGTCCACGAGATCCGGGGCCGCCTTCCCGCAAGATGGATAGCACGCAACCCCGAGGCTGATCGTGAAGGAGATCTCCGTTCCGTCCGGCAGTTTGACGGGCGTCTTCGCCGCTCTCGCCCGGATCCTCTCGGCGACCTCCCTGCCGTTGGTCCCGCCCGTCTCCGGAAGAAGAATCACGAACTCCTCCCCCCCGTGCCGGGCGATGAAGTCAACGGTCCGGACCGCCGCCTTGAGGAGCCGTGCCAACTCGCGGAGGACGACGTCCCCTGCCGGATGGCCGTGCGTGTCGTTGACATTCTTGAAGTGGTCGATGTCGAGGATCATCAGCGTGAACAAATGCTGGTAACGCTCCGACCGGTCGACCTCCTCCTCGAGTCTAGCCTCGAACGCGCGGCGGTTCGCGAGCCCCGTCAGGCCGTCGGTCGTCGCCATCTCGACGGCCCTGGAGTGCAGGCGGGCGTTCTCCAGAGACGAGGCGGACTGAAAGGCCAGAGCCGTGAGCAGGGACTCGTCCGCCGGCGTGAACGAGCCACCATCCTCCTTGTTGGCGACGATGAGCTCGCCGACGAGCTTGTTCCTCAGAATGAGCGGGACGCCCAGCAGGTTTCGAATCGGCGGATGACCTGGCGGGAGGCCGCCGAAACGGGGATCCTTCGCCGCGTCTTCCACGTGGAGAGAGATGCCTTCCTTCAGGATCACACCCAGGAGGCCGCGGCCGGTCGGCAGAGTCTTGACGGGAAACGCTTCGGGCGGGACACTGCTCTTGAAGTACTGGATCTCCCCCGTTTCCGGATGGAGGACAACGAGCGCCGCCAGATCCGCCCTCACCAGGATGCTCGCGTGCCAAACCAGCTTCTGAAGGAGCGCTTCGATCTCCAGGCTCGAGGCGACGTCCGAGATCGCCTCCTGGAGGACGGTCAGCTCCCGCGTTCTCTCCCGGATCTCCTCGGCCATGTCGTTGAAGGCCCCGCCCAGCAAACCGACCTCGTCGCCGGAAGATACGGCAACGCGCCGATCGTACGCCCCGCCGGAGATCTCACGGGTCGCTGCGACAAGTCTCCTGAGGGGGGTGGTGACCTTCCGCCGCGCGAGGATGACGGCCCAGGCTCCGAGCGCCATGGAGACGCCGATGACGGCCGTGTGACGGATCGTCAGTTGTCTCGAATCGTTCCGGACGTTTTCTTCCAGCAGGGAGACGAGCCGGTCGATCCGCGCGGCCTGCGCGGGAGCGAGAGCCTCGATCTCCCCCGCGAGGACTCCGGCCTCATCCGCGTCGACCGAGTCGATCCCGGCCAGGAGCGGCTTCAGGTCCGATTCCCAGGCGGCCCGGACCTCGGCCGCCGGGGCCCGCAGACTCTCGTTCTCCGACGCCAGTCTCTCGAAGACCGCGAGCGTTTCCTCGTACCGGTCGATCTCTTCGAGGATCGAGGCCCGGGCCTCGTCGGATTCGCGCGACTGGCGGGCCAGGACCGCGAGAAGAAGCGTCCTCATCCTCTGCTTGCCCGCCGCATTGATGAACGCGGCCTCCTCCCCGAGACGCGCCATCCCGCCAAGGCCCATCCAGAGCTGAGCGCCTTGCAGGGTGAGGAAAAGGACCATCAGGACAGCGAACTTGCGCGTCAGGCTCATCGGGCGAAGCGTCATCCTGGGGCTTCCCATGGGAGGGGAGAAGACCGAAAACAGCGAGGGGGTCCCGAAACATCCCGGAACCCCCTCAATTCTCTCACATCTTCCCGCGAACGAGCGGAAGATTTTTCTAGATATCGTAATAGAGGAAGAACTCGTAAGGGTGGGGCCTGAGCCTCAGGGCGTCGACCTCCTTCGACCGCTTGTACTCGATCCAGGTGTCGATCGCGTCCTGCGTGAAGACGTCCCCCTTGAGCAGGAACTCGTGGTCCGCCTCGAGGTTGTCGAGCGCCTCTTCCAGCGAGCCCGGCATCGTCGGAACGCCCGCCAGCTCCTCCGGCGTCAGGCCGTAGATGTCCTTGTCTAGCGGCGCGCCCGGATCGATCTTGTTCTCGACCCCGTCGAGCCCCGCCATCAGCATCGCGGCGAAGGCCATATACGGATTGCAGGAGGGATCGGGGAACCGCACCTCGATCCGCTTGGCCTTGGGGCTGGGAGAGTACATGGGAATCCGGATGGAGGCCGACCGGTTCCGGCTGGAGTAGGCCAGGTTCACCGGCGCCTCGAACCCCGGAACCAGCCGCTTGTAGGAATTCGTCGTCGGGTTCGTGATCGCGGCCAGGGCCGGCGCGTGCTTGAGGATGCCGCCGATGTAGTGCATGGCCATCTCGGACATGCCGGCGTACCCGTCGCCGGCGAAGAGGGGCTTGCCTCCCTTCCAGATCGACTGGTGCGTGTGCATGCCGGACCCGTTGTCTCCGAAGAGGGGCTTCGGCATGAAGGTCACGGTCTTGCTGTGCCGCTTCGCCACGTTCTTGCAGACGTACTTGAAGTACATGAGTTTGTCGGCCATGGCCACGAGCGCGTCGAAGCGCATGTCGATCTCCGCCTGCCCGGCCGTCGCCACCTCGTGGTGCTGCTTCTCGATGTAAATCCCGAGCTTGATCATCTCCTGGACCATCTCCGTCCGGATGTCCTCCTGGCTGTCGATCGGCGGGACGGGGAAGTACCCCTCTTTGTGGCGCGGCTTGTACCCGAGGTTCGGCTTCTCTTCCCGCCCCGAGTTCCAGATTCCTTCGCTCGAGTCGAGAAAGTAGTAGCCGGAGTAGGCGGTCTGATCGAAGCGGACGTCGTCCAGGATGAAGAACTCCGGCTCGGGGCCGAAGTACGCCGTGTCGCCGACCTTCGTGGACTTGAGATAGGCTTCCGCCTTCTGGGCGATGTATCGCGGGTCACGCGAGTACTTCTCGTGCGTGATGGGGTCCACGATATTGCAGATCATGCTGAGCGTCGGGTACTGGGTGAAGGGGTCCATCATCGCCGTCGCCGGATCGGGAACGACCAGCATGTCGGAGCAGTGGATCGCCTGCCACCCGCGGATCGACGAGCCGTCGAACCCGAGGCCTTCCTCGAAGATGGCCTCCTTGAGCTCGTCCACCGGCACCGAGAAGTGCTGCCACAGCCCGGGGAAATCCATGAACTTGAGGTCGACCATCTGGCAGTTGTTCTTCTTCGCGAACTCGACGACTTCCTTCGGTGTCATCCTCTTCCTCCTTCCGGTTCCACGGAAACCACGCCCGCCCAACCCGCCGCGACCGGCGGGAAACCGGGCCCCTTTTTTCAGGACAGCACGCCGCTAGAGCGCCGCTTCCCCTCTCTCTCCCGTCCGAATTCGCACAACCTCGTCCATCGGGTACACGAATATCTTTCCGTCGCCAATCCGGCCCGTTCGGGCCGTCCGCTCGATCGTGTCGATCACCTGGCTCACCAAGCTGTCGGGGACGACGATCTCCAGCTTGACCTTCGGCAGGAAATCGACCACGTACTCGGCTCCCCGGTAGAGTTCCGTATGTCCCTTCTGGCGGCCGAATCCCTTCACCTCGACGACCGTGATCCCCTGAATCCCGACCTCGCTCAGGGCGTCCTTCACCTCGTCGAGCTTGAACGGCTTGATGATCGCCTCGATCTTCTTCATGGCAGATGTTCCCCGTTATAAGCGATGGGCCAAAAACGGAGCAATTCGTGTGCCGCCTTGCCACCCGAATGCAGGCGAATGTTGTTCAAAAATATCAAGGCGTTGAGTTGCCTCCGGGCAGACTGGGACACGCGATCGCCGATCCGTAAGCCGCCGAAAGAAGCAGGAAACCGGGATTCCGCCGACAGCCGAGCCTGAAGTTCTTGCGCTCAAAGGGGTTTCGGGGATATGCCCAAGGCATGTGCAATCGCTCTATCGTATATCAGAGCGAGCGCTCGGCCTCGAACTCAAGAGTCCAGTGCAGGTAATCCCTCCAGGAAACGGGGGCGTTCCCCAAACCGAACCGGATCGTCAGGACGGGCGCCCAGAGAGGCTTTCGGGGCGGCCGCACCAGGCGCATCCTGGCCTCCTCCGGCGTCCTGCCGCCCTTTCGCCTGTTGCAAGGAACGCAAGAAGTGACGATATTCTCCCAAGTCTTCCGGCCGCCACGCGAAACGGGAACGACGTGATCGAACGTCAGGTCGTTCGATGAATGGCGGGTGCCGCAATACTGGCACTGGAAGCGGTCGCGGGCGAAGAGATTCGCCCGTGAGAGGCGGACCGGCCGCTTTCCCGAGCTTGCCCGAATGAACCGGAGAAGACGTAAGACCGAGGGGAGGCGGATCGTCACGGAAACGCCGCGAACCTCCCGGTCGTGGAACTCGACGACTTCGACCTTTCCTTGCCAAAGAAGGGTGATCGCTTTCTGCCAGGGAATAACCTGGAGAGGCTCGAATGAAGCGTTGAGAAGGAGTGTCTGGTCCATCGACGGATTGCCTTTTTCCCCCGAGAACGCAAAAAGTCTTAGTCTTCTACAAGGTCAGACCAGAATTGTCAAGGAAAATCGCTGTGTTACACAACCCCGCCGGCAGGCCAGGCCGTCCGGAATGGGCTACGCTTCACTCCTGGTGGGGAAGTTCATCGTTATGGGCGAGCAAGGAAGAGTCGAAGATTATAGACCCCAAGGACTACCCTGTCGGCGAAATCCGCCCCGAGGGCGGGCCTTTCCGCTTTCACCAGACGATTCGCCCAGGGTTCTCCGGCACGTGCACCAGGAAATAGAATGCAACCACGGCGAGGGAAATGCCCGCGCAGACGGCTGCGCCCGCAAGCCTCAGGCGCGTCTTCCGCCTGAGCGCTTTCTCGCCGCCCCGCACGATGTGAAAGGGCGTGTTCAGGATGTTAGGATCGGCAATGAGACCGCCCCGCTCCGCCGAATAAACCCCGACCGCGTAGACGGCTTCGCCGGGACGGATTATCTTCTCCTCGAGATCGCATGTCCTTGGATCCCTGGGTGGATCGATGCTTATGTCCACGCGGAAATCCCCCGGCCCGTTGACCGTCTCCCGTGTCCTCGACTTCCCGCCCAGTACACTCGTGATGGTTTCTCCGAAGTCCGCCGCCCCCAGGTACGCGCCGGCCCGCTCGTAGGCGTCTCCCAGATTTTCACGTGACAGCTCGTAGAAAAGTCCCTTGTCGGCCTCGGCCAGTATCCTCACATCGCCCAGCGGGCTCCTTATGGCGAACGGCGCGAGGGCATACCCCTCGTAGTCGGTCCACGTGGTGGAACCACTGCGCCCAGGCGATGTGCGGTGGGTAGCGGTGTAATAATAGCCTACGCACTCCTTCCCGCTGAAGGGGGCCGCAAGGAGCGGGCCCATGGGCCTCACAATCCCGCAGACGAGCGCCCGCTCCCCGTCCCGGAGGCCTCTTTTTTGGAGGAGGGCGATGTCCGCCTCGTTCTGCCGCGCGTACAGCACGTAGAGCACGGCGAACCACATAAAGAACCCCGCGATGGGCGCGGCCACCTCGGCCCCGTCGGCGAACAAAAGCAACGTCGGAAACGGCGGCCTGAGACACAGGAGGACGTAGAACCCGGCGACCATGAGAGCAAGGAGGGTAAGCCGGAAGGCGCACCCCTTGGCGAAATCAGCCACCCAATTGCTTTTCTCGGTCATTCCGCCCTCTCCCCATCCGCATGGCAATCACTCGAGCGTGAAAAGGACCTCGGGGAAATACCGCTTCCAGAAGCTGTCGTGGATCTTCTTGCTCGACCTTCCTCGTTTTCCCTCCCCGATATCAACTCCGAACTTTGAACTCATAACTCGAAACCGGTCTTCCCCCCTACCTGGGAACCAGCCGCGGCTTGGACTTCATATCGTCCGGCGGCGGAGAGCTCGGAGGCGTGGGCCGGACCTGCGGCGGGTGGTCCGGCATCTGTGTCCGCGGCCCCGTGATAACCGGCGCCACCTTGAGCGTGATGGAAAACGGCCGGCCCATCTGGTCCGGCGGCACGGCCACCGAGACCCCGTACTCCCCAGCCGCCGCGGGCTTCGCCCCCATGAGGATGACCGATCCTGTCTGCCCGGGCTCGATGTTTTTGCCGATCGTCCGCTCCCCCGAGGGCGCGGGGCACTCTGGCCCGCCCTTCAGC
>MHEK01000036.1:352-16440 GCA_001803795.1 Nitrospirae bacterium RBG_16_64_22 | reverse complement strand
AGCCCCCCGCAACAGCGGCCCCGGCGCCGATGCCGGCAAGCTTGAGAAAATCACGTCGTTTGAGAGTCATCTTTGCGTCTCCTTGTGTCGGCGAAAAAGCGCCCGGGGGGTTCTCCCCCGGGCCGAGTGTGGGAGGGTGGAACACTTTGTAAGCGTTGTCCGAACCTGAAAGTTCTCTCGTACGCAGACCGCTCTCCTGCCGTCAATCTGGACGGCAACCCCCGGAAACAGGGAGCAAACCGATTGTTAAGTCATTGTTAAAACGCAGAGGTTGTGCCAGACCGAGGCTTGGCCGGACTTTCAACGGGTTAGGCGGTCTAAAGGTCGCGCGGCGGGACAGCGTGCTTGCGGTTCCGCAATGAAGCCAGGATCAAGAACATTGCAGAAAAGCAATGGACAGGAGGCCGTACTTCTTCATCTTTCGCCAGAGCGTGGAAGCATCTACGCCAAGGAGCCGAGCCGCTTCCTGCCGGCGTCCCTGGGTGAAGTGAAGAACGCTCTGGATGTGCCGCTTCTCAGCCTCCTCAAGCGAGAAGGCGCTCGGAGCGCCCGGTGCGTCGTCCCCGGCGATGACCGCCGGAAGGTGCGAGGGATCGATAACGTCGCCCTCGGCCAGGATCATCGCCCGCTGAAGGACGTGCTCGAGCTCCCGGACGTTCCCCGGCCATCGGTGGCACAGCAGGCGCTCCATCGCCTGCGGCGTGAGCCGCCGGACAGGACAACCGAGCGTTTCGGACAAGCGGCCAAGGAAGTGATCCACGAGGAGCGGAATGTCGTCCGTCCTCTCCCGGAGGGGCGGAAGCTGGATCGTAACCGTGTTGAGGCGGTAGTACAGGTCGGTTCGGAACGCTCCGACAGCGACCCGCTCGCTCATATCCGCGCCGGCCGCCGCCAGGACTCTCACGTTGGCCTTCCTCGGCGCGGGGTCGCCGACCTTGGCGTACGACTGGTCCTGGAGAACGCGGAGGAGCTTGACCTGCATCGCCTCGCTGATCGAGTTGATCTCGTCCAGGAAGAGCGTCCCGCCGTTCGCCAGCTCGAACGCCCCTTTCTTTTCCGAGACGGCGCCCGTGAACGCTCCCTTCACGTGGCCGAACAGCTCGCTGTCCAGGAGGGTCTCCACCAGTCCGCCGCAATGGACCGGGAGAAACAGCATGTCGCGCCGTCCGCTGTTCGCGTGAATCGCGCGGGCGACCAGCTCCTTGCCCGTTCCACTCTCACCCTGAATCAGGACCGTGCAGTGAACCGGCGCGACCTTGTCGACGAGCCGGAAGACGGCCTGCATGGGCGCGCTCGTTCCGATGATCCCGTCGTACCGGCCGGGAGCCGCTGGACCGACAGCCGGCTTTTCCACGCCGGGCTCGCGGGAGGAAAGGATCCGTTCCGCCTGAAGGAGGATCTCCTCCGGCTCGAGAGGCTTGGTCAGGTAGTCGGCGGCCCCCCGCTTCATGGCTTGAATAGCCGTCTCGATCGACGGATAGGCCGTGATGACCAGGATCTCGGTCTCCGGCCATGCGCTCTTGGCCGCCTCGATGACGTCCATCCCCGACCGGTCCGGCATCATCAGATCGGTGATCACGAGATCGTAGAACCGGGACGCGATCTTGTCGATCGCTTCCTGTCCGCCTTTGGCCGTATCGACGTCATACCCTTCCGGCCCCAGCGTCTCGCGGATCACCCACAGAATGGCCTGCTCATCGTCGACGGCCAGGACGCTCCTTCTTCCCATCAGACTGGACCTCTGCTGATCGGGCTCAGCGGGAGACGGACGATGAAGCAGGTCCCGATCCCTTCCTCGCTCTCAACGTCGATCGTTCCACCGTGGCCGCTCACGATCCCATAGCTGATGGACAGGCCCAGACCCGTTCCCATCCCCTGCGGTCTGGTCGTGAAGAACGGTTCGAACACCCGGGACCGGTTTTCGGGCGGGATTCCGCATCCGTTGTCGATCACGGAAATCCGAATTCGGTCCCCGTCGAGGGCGCTCACGATTCTCACTTCTCCCTCTCCATTCAGCGACTGGACCGCGTTCAGGACGATGTTCGAGAATACCTGCTCCATCTGATAGGGATCGGCCAGGACATCCGGAAGCGACGGGTCGAGGTCGAACGTCACGGAGAAACGCTTGTCCGGATTCGCCCGCTCGATCCGTTGGACCGATTCGCGGACGAGCCTGTTCATGTCCGTGGACCTCTTCTCGGGAGGCATCTGGCGGGCGTAGTTCAGAAGATCGCGGACGATCCGGGCGGACCTCTTTCCGTAGTCGGAGATCTCCTGGAGAGGCCCCCGGTCCGGGTGGTCGGCGGGAAGGCGCCTGAGGAGAACGCCCGAGATTCCGATCACGGCGGACAGGGGGTTGTTAATCTCGTGGGCCACGCCCGCCGCCAGCTTCCCCACCGAGGCGAGCCTCTCCGACTGGCGGACTTTCTCTTCGAGCCTGCGGGTCTGCGTGACGTCCTGGATCGTCTCCACGGCCCCGGCCACGCGCCCATCCTCGTCCTGCATGGGGGCGACCGTCTTGATCACTCTGATCGGCCGTCCCGTCTTGGTGATAAGGCCCATCTCCTCGCGCCGGGCTGAGGCCGCACCGTTTCCGCCCGCCAGAAAGCAGTCCGCCACGCACGGCGGATTCCCGAGAATCTCCACGCACGGACGCCCAAGGACCTCGTCGGCCGAGAAGCCCAGAACTGACAGCGCGGCGGGGTTCATGAACGTCACCCGGCGTCCCGCGTCGACGGTGACCATTCCGTCCGGAACGGATTGGACGATCGCCTCCGTCCGGCGTTTCTCGCGGACGAGGTCGCCGAACGTTCTTTTGAGACCTTCCGTCATGCTCTGAAACGCGGCCGCCAATTGTCCAATCTCGTCCTTGCGGTTGACGGCGATTGGATAAGACATGTCGCCGCGGGCGATCTTCCCCGCACTCGCCGTCAACTGGAGAATGGGCCGCGTGATCAGGCCGCTGGCGGCGAACGCCAGAATGGAACCGATCACCAACGCGGCCGCCGCCACGCCGATCCCGCGAAAGACGGTCGAACGGATAGACTTGTAAACAGCCGTTTCGGAGAACTCGAGCCGCAGGACCCCGAGCATGTCGCCCCGCAGCCGGACCGGCACGCCGACTGCCATCACGGCATCGTTGCCGCTTCCCATGTGTTTAACGACAGCCCCTTCGCCGCCGGCGGCCTGAAGGACCAGATCGTCCGATCCCTTGTCGCCCAAACGGTTGATATCCGTGTGGGCGAGGATCACGCCGTCGGGCCCGAGAAGCGCGCCCGCAATGAGGTCCGAGCCGCGCTGGGTTTCCTGGAGCAGGGCGTTCAGCGTGCCGAAGTCACGGTTGACGAGGTGCGGAAGCGCGGAGACGGAGAGGACCCGGGCGATCTGTGTCCCCTTCTGCTCGACGAGAGAAGAGATCTGCCGGGTCTCGTTCCGGACCTCGACAACGGTCAGGACGGCCGCCAAGAGGATCAAGAGTCCGAGGATGAGAAGAAGGACTTTTGGAAAGAGGCGCATACCGGAATACCCGCGGACCGACGATCAGGGAGACTTGCGGATGAGCGCCGCCAAGGCGTCGTAATCGGAGTCGCGCGCCGGCTCGAACGCTGTAGCCCGGAACGGCGCGAGCACCGACGAATCGCGCGCCTGGATCAGGGCGAGCCGGATCCGCTCCACGATCCCCCCATTCAGCCCTTTCCGAACGGCGATCGGAAAGTCGGGGACCTCCGGCGTCACCGCCAGAACGCGCATCTTGTCGACAATTCCCCGTTCCTTGCCCGCCAGCTCCGAAAGGTCGACGGCCGCGGCGTCCACCGTCCTGTTCAGCACGGAAAAGATGATCGAGTCCAGCTTTCCGATGAAGACAAACTCGACGTCGCGGTCGGGGTTGACGCCCCCCTCCTGAAGCAATTGCCGCTGGAGAACGTAGCCGCAGACCGCGTCCGGATGAAGCGCGCCGACTTTCTTGCCCTTCAGATCGGAGACGGTCCGGATCCCGCTGTCCTGCCTCGCCAGCAGGGCCCCGCGCCGGCTGGAGGCGTCGCCGCGGACGACGGTGGCGATGGCCCTGTATCCCGCCTTCTCGCGAAGCTGGATGTAGTACGAGAGGCCGGCGTAGACGATATCGTAGCGTTGCCGGGACGCCTGCTCGACGAAACGCTCCATCGAGGGCGAGGTTTCAACCAGGACGGGACGTCCGAGCTCCCGGCTCAGGTACTGGGCCACCGGCTGGAAGTCGTTGTAGATCTTGAGCGGGCTCTGGTACGGGAACACGCCCAATCTAAGGGGCTCCGCCGATCCCGCCTGCGCCGGGGAAGCGACAAGCCCGACGGCAAGGACAGCGGCCATGCAGAATCGAGCGGTCGACGAAAGCGGCGCGGATCGACGCTTGCCCACGATCACGCTGTGACTCCACGTTGGTTTGGATGGCGCCCGGACAAACCGGCTCCGTTGGGCCAGAGATCGCGCTGTTATTGCGGGGGGACCTGCTTTAAGTTTATCACATCCAGCCGGCCGCTTTGCAAGCTGTCCAAGGCCGGCGCTTCTTCCTACTTTTCCAGTTCCCGCTTGGTCAGTATCTTCGACAGCTCCACCCCCGGCTGATCGAACGGATCGATCCGGAGGAGTCCGCCGGCAACGACGGTCGCCTCCTCAAGCAGGAAGAGAAGCTGGCCGACGGCGTGCGGACTCACGGCCGGAAGATCGATCCGGATCACGGGCCGGCCCGCTTGATGAAGGGCCTCTTCAGTCGCCGCCTGCTCCGCGTTCATCAGCCCGCCCAGTTCGTGCCCTCCCAGGAGCGCGCAGGTCTTGGAGCCGGAGAAAGCCCGCGGAATCGGGACCCGTCTGCCGAACCTCGCCGCCCGGACGAAGACGTAGACCTTGTCGTCCGGTCCCTCCATGTAGAGCTGGAGCTGTGAGTGCTGGTCCACCGGTCCGGACGCCGCGATCGGCGTCTGGCCGGTATGAACTTCGCGTCCTTCCCGATCGCGCGCTTTCCCGAGCGATTCCGCCCAGAGCTGGCGGAACCAGAACCCGACTTCCCGCAGGGCCGTCGCGTACGGCATGAAAACGACCGCGCGCTTTCCCCGGAGCTTGTCCGCCAGGTAAAGGATACCCGCCAGGCGCCAGGCGGCGTTGGTTTCCATCGAGGGCGCCCCCGTGCGTTGCCGCATCTCCCGCGCGCCGGCGAGAAGTCCGCGGATGTCGATTCCGGCGGCCGCCGCGGGAAACAGGCCGACGGCCGTCAGCGTGGAGAACCTCCCCCCGACGTTGGACGGAACGGGAAGCGTCGCGTACCCTTCTTCCCGCGCGATCACCAGGAGATCTCCTGTGTCCTGATCCGTCGTGGCGATTACTCTTTCCGCGTGCTTCTTGCCGACGGCTTTTGACAGGACCTTTCGAATGACGAGGAAATTCGCCATCGTCTCCGCCGTTCCGCCCGACTTTGTCACGACGTTGACCACGGTCTTTCGAAGATTCAGCGTGTCCAGGACAGCGGCGAGATAGTCCGGATCGGGGTTCTCCAGGAAGAAAACGCGCGGGCCTTTCCGCGTCTTCCGGGGCAGGAGATTGTGGAACGGATGAGCGAGGGCGGCTTGAAGAGCGACGGCGCCGAGGGACGATCCGCCGATCCCGATTACGACGAGGTCGTCGGCCGCCTCGCGGACCCGCCGCGCCGCGCGAAGGATCGGCCGGACATCCTGATCCGGGAGGGTGCGATACCCAATCCGCCCCTCCTTCTCCATCCGGCCCATCCAGTCCTGGGCCTCGCTCAGCCGGGGCGAGAGGGCCGCGAGTTCTTCCCTGGCGATTCTCCCGGCCGGGGATTCCTGCTCAAAAATCTTTCGGTCGTCAATCTCCACCGCGCCGAGTCTGTTCATCGTGACTCCTCATCGTGCCGCCGCAGAAAAGTATAACCTTCCACCAGGATGACGACCAGAACGATCGTGAATCCCGCCGCCACGCCGCCGATGTCGGCGATCTGCCACTTGGCGGCGGCGAAAAAAAGAAAGAACACCGAGGACAACTTGGCCATGTAATAGAGCGGCGTCATCCCGCGGACGCGCGCTCCCGTGAGCGAGGCGTAGTAGTCGACCGCGCGGGCAAGCCAGTGGAAATTGACGAGCCCGGCCGCCCCCCCCAAAAGCAGTGAGAGACCGAAGAAGACCCGGTCCAG
Organism: Nitrospirae bacterium RBG_16_64_22; assembly: GCA_001803795.1. GTDB lineage: Bacteria > Nitrospirota > RBG-16-64-22 > RBG-16-64-22 > RBG-16-64-22 > RBG-16-64-22. Next base: position 10,262 of record MHEK01000036.1, on the reverse strand, counting down.
CAGAATGGCCAATCCGAACCCGATCAGCAGGGCGAACAGCGACTCGAGATCGATCCGGGTGATCAGTCGCTGGATCTCGGCAACGGATTCCACGGCGTCGCCTAGGCCTCCTGGAGCGCGGCGCGCGCGGCGCGCATGGTCTTGCGAATGTCCGAGGCCGTGTGAGCGGCGGACAGGAACGCGGCCTCGAACTGCGAGGGCGGCAGGAACACGCCGTTTCTCAGCATTCCTCCGAAGAACCGGCCGAACGCCCCCGTGTCGCACTTTCGGGCTTCATCGTAATTCGAAGGGGGTCTCTTCGAGAAGAAGACCGTGAACATCGAGCCGGCCCGCGCAATGGAGATTGGAACCCGGGCCGAGGCCGCCGTCCGCCGCAGTCCCTCCTCGAGATTCGCCGACGCCTCTTCGAGGCCGCGATAGAAACCCGGCTGACGCAATGCCCCCAGCGTTTCGATGCCCGCGGCCACGGCGAGGGGATTTCCCGAAAGGGTCCCCGCCTGGTAAACGGGCCCCGACGGCGCGATCATCTCCATGATCTCCCGCCGTCCGCCGTAAGCCCCGATCGGGAGGCCCCCGCCGATCACCTTTCCGAGGCAGGTCAAGTCGGGCCGGATTCCGAACAGCGCCTGGGCGCCGCCCCGCGCCAGGCGGAAGCCCGTCATCACTTCGTCGAAGATGAGAAGGGATCCGTGCGTCCTCGTCACGCGTCTCAGCCCTTTCAGAAACCCCGGCTTTGGGACGACCACGCCCATGTTGCCCGCCACCGGCTCGACGATGACGGCCGCGATCCTTTTCCCCTCCCGACGGAACGTCTCGCGCACCGCGGCCGAATCGTTGAACGGCAGGATGATCGTGTCGCGCGCGGTCCCGCGCGTCACGCCCGGAGAATCGGGAACTCCGAACGTCGCGGCGCCCGACCCGGCGGCAACAAGGAGGGAATCGTTGTGACCGTGATAGCACCCCGCGAACTTGACGATCTTGTCGCGGCGCGTAAACGCCCGCGCAAGCCGGAGCGCGCTCATGGTGGCTTCGGTTCCGGAGTTGACGAGCCTTACCATCTCGATCGAAGGGACCGCCAGGATGATCTCCTCCGCCAGCCGGACCTCCCCCTCTGTCGGCGCGCCGAACGAGAAGCCCGCCTCGCCCGCGCCCCGAACGGCGTCGACCACCCGGCGCGGAGCGTGTCCCAGGATCATCGGACCCCACGACAGGACGTAGTCGATGTACGTCCGCCCGTCGGCGTCGACGACCTTCGACCCCCACGCCCGCGAGATGAACAAGGGGTTTCCGCCCACCGACTTGAACGCCCGCACGGGCGAGTTCACGCCGCCCGGAATGATCCTGACCGCCCGGCGGAAAAGCTTGCGCGAAACGGGTCCCGCTGAATTCATTCCTTGCCTCCTCGTCCCAATCGCCGAATCGACAACCGCCTTCTCCCCTCCTTTGTAAGGAGGGGAAGGGGGAGGTAGAAGCATCCGAAGCCCTCTACCCCACCCTGCCTTCCTGTCCCGACACAGTCGGGGCCCGTACAAAGGGGAGGAATGTCATTCCTTTGTGCCTTTGTGCCTCTGTCCCTTTGCTATTCACCCATTCACCGACTCACCGTCATCTTTCATCCGTCTGACGACCCGCTCCGCGAGCCAGCCCGTGACCAGTCCCGTCGGGAGCGCCAAGCCCATGAGAACGGGAAGCAGATAGAACACGCCCGCATGACGGGTATAGACAAGTCCGGCCACGGCGAGCTGGGCGGCGTTGTGAAGGAACGCCCCGGCCAGACTCACGCCGACGAGGCTCAAACCTCCCCCCGCTACCCTGTGCAGGAGTCCCATTCCCACGGTCGCCGCCGTCCCGCCGGCCAGGGCCAGAAAGAAGCCGGGCCCCAGCAGTTGACCGGCGATGAGCGATCCCACGACGACACGGACGACGGTCACCATGAGAGCGCTCCCCAGACCGGACAGCGCAAGCACGACCAGCGTGACGATGTTGGCGAGCCCGAGCCGCATCCACGGGAAGGGCATCGGGATCATCCCCTCCAGCGTGTGGATCACGACGGCCAGCGCGGCCAGCGAGGCCAGGCGCGTCTCGCTCACCGCGTAATTCCGTCGTACTTCTCCCCTCCCCGGCCGGCCACGCGGACGCTGAACCGGTTCGGGAGGCAGACGATCTCCTCGGTCTCCCGGTGGACCCATCCCTGTGCCGCGCAGATCTTGTTGGAACAGGACGCCTCCCGAACGCGGATCCGCCCGCCGCTCACCTCGACCGTATTGAACCCGTACGGCGATTCGATCTTGAGCAGACGGTCCACGGAGAGGGCCAGCTTCTCGCGGAGAACGCCGTTGACCTCGATCGCGGCCTCCTCTCCGGCGGGACGGGATCGCGAGGCGAAGGCGACGCCCGCAGCCGTCGCGGCAAGCAGAAGAACGAAGACGATGATATCCCCTGTCGTGACGACCCGGTCAGGACGCAAGCCCCTCCACCTTTCCCGCGAGCCCCGGCGTCACGTGGACCCGGCCCTCCCGGTCGACGATGATTGCCTCGGCGCCCGGAACCGACCGGACGAGCGCGATCCCCTTCTCGGGGCCGAGCACGAACGCGGCCGTGGAGAGCGCGTCAGAGAGGGTCGTCGTCGGGGCGAGGACCGTGGCACTGCGGCTGGCCGCCGCGGGCCGGCCCGTGGCCGGATCGAGGATGTGATGGTAGCGAACGTCGTCCTTGATGAAATATCTCTCATAGTCGCCGGACGTGGAGACGCTCCGATCGGCGATCTTGAGACTCCCGAGGACGGCTCCCGGCTCGCGGGGATGCTGAATCCCCACATGCCAGGCAACCCCCACCGCCTTCTCGCCCACCGCGCGTATATCCCCCGCCACCGCGACGAGGGCGCGGGAGACTCCGTGTTTCCGAAGCGTTTCGGCCGCGCGATCGGCCGCGTATCCCTTGGCGATCCCGCCCAGATCGACCTTCATTCCCCTGCGCTCGAGCCGGACCGTTCCGAGTTCCGGATCGACGGCCATGTTGCGCCAGTTGACGAGCGTCCGGGCGCGTTCGATCTCTTCCTTCGGCGGAACGAACCGCTCCTTCACCTCGAACCCCCAGAGCGAGACGAGCGGCCCGATCGTCGCGTCGAATGCCCCTCCCGAGCGGTCGGAAATCCGCCGCGCCTCCGCCAGGACCTCGATCGTTTCGGCAGACACACCGACCGGACGTTCGCCAGCGGCCGCGTTGATCCGCCCCAGGTCCGAGTCTTCCGAGAAGAACGTCAGAATGCCTTCGAGGCGGCGGATCTCTTCGAAGGCCGCGTTCATCGCGCGGTCCGCGTCATCGCGGTCCAGGCCGGCCACCGTGATCGTCACGACCGTTCCCATGAGGTACTGGCTCCGCCGGTGAGAATCGTCCGTCTCCCGGCATCCGGCGGCCGTCAGGAGACCCAGCATGAGAACAACCGCCGTCATCCTCATGCGGAGACCTTTTCTCCGGCGTCGAGGCTCCGCTTCAGGTACCGGCCCGTATGTGAGGCGGGATTCCGGACGATGTCTTCCGGCGTCCCTTCCGCCACGACCATTCCGCCCCCTTCGCCCCCTTCCGGGCCGAGGTCGATGATCCAGTCGGAGGTCTTGATCACGTCCAGGTTGTGCTCGATCACGATGACCGTGTTTCCCTGGTCCACGAGCCGGGTCAAGACGTCCAACAACTTTTGGATGTCGGCGAAGTGCAGGCCCGTGGTCGGCTCGTCGAGAATGTAGACCGTCCGGCCCGTGGACCGCCGGGTCAGCTCCTTCGACAGCTTCACCCGCTGGGCTTCCCCGCCTGAGAGCGTCGTGGCGGCCTGCCCCAGGGCGATATAGCCGAGGCCCACGTCCGCAAGCGTGTCCAGCTTGTGCTTGACGGCCGGCACGGCGTCGAAGAAAACCGCCGCCTGCGAAACGGTCATCTCGAGGACGTCGGCGACCGTCTTCCCCTTCCACAGGACGTCCAGCGTCTCCCGGTTGTACCTCTTCCCCCGGCAGACCTCGCAGGTCACGTAGACGTCCGGAAGGAAGTGCATCTCGATCCGGATTACGCCGTCGCCCTGGCAGGCCTCGCACCGCCCGCCTTTCACGTTGAAGGAGAACCGACCGGGCGCGTAGCCGCGCATGCGGGCTTCGGGCGTCTGGGAGAAGAGATCGCGGATGTCGTTGAAGACTCCAGTGTAGGTCGCGGGATTGCTCCGGGGGGTCCGGCCAATCGGCGACTGGTCGATGTCCACGACCTTGTCCGCCTGTTCGATCCCGACGATCTTCTCGTGCGCGCCTGGCTTCTCGGTCGCCCGGTGGAGCTTTTGCGCGAGGGCCTTGTAAAGGACGTCGACGATCAACGTGCTCTTCCCCGATCCCGAGACGCCCGTCACGGACGTCATCGTGCCGAGCGGAAAGCGGACATCTATGTTCTTGAGATTGTTCGCCGACGCCCGCGTGACGACGAGCGCGCCCTTCGGCTTCCGCCGCCGCTCCGGAAAAGGAATGGAAAGGCGCCCCGACAGGTACTTTCCCGTCAGCGATTCTTCGTGCCGGAGAATTTCAGATGGGGACCCTTGGGCGACGATCTCTCCCCCGTGAACGCCGGCGCCCGGCCCCATGTCGATGACGTAGTCGGCGTCGAGAATCGTCTCCTCGTCGTGCTCGACCACGATGACGGTATTGCCCACGTCGCGCAACCGCTTCAGCGTCGCGAGGAGGCGGGCGTTGTCCCTCTGGTGAAGTCCGATCGACGGCTCGTCCAGAATGTAGAGGACCCCCATCAACGAAGACCCGATCTGCGTGGCCAGGCGGATCCGCTGTCCCTCTCCGCCCGAGAGCGTCCCTGCGGCGCGGTCGAGCGTCAGGTATTCGAGTCCCACGTTTACGAGGAAGCCCAGGCGCTCCCGGATCTCCTTCAGTATACGGGCGGCGATTTCCTGCTCCGCTGGAGAAAGCGGAACGGTCTGAAAGAAGTCGAGCGTCCGGGCGATCGACAGTCGGCTCACGTCGGCGATCGACAAGCCGGCGATCTTGACGGCCAGCGACTCGGGCTTCAGCCTCCGGCCGCCGCACACCACGCACGGATGCGCCCCCATGTAGGCTTCGATCTCCTCCCGGACCGGCCCCGACTCCGTCTCACGGTAGCGCCGCTCCAGGTTCGGAATGATCCCCTCGAAAGGGCGCCGGTAAACGTGCCGCCGTCCGTCCCGCTCGAAGAAGAACGGAATCTCGTCCTCGCCGGAGCCGTAAAGAAGTATCCGCTGGTGCTCCGAGGCCAGATCCTTGAACGGCGTCGTGATCCGGAAGCCGTAGTGCGTGGACACGGCGTCGAGCATCTGGAAGAAGTAGTACGAGTTCCGGTGAGCCCAGGGGTGGATCGCCCCCTCGCGGAGAGAGAGAGACGGATCCGGGACGACCAAGTCCGGATCGACGTCGAGTTTGATACCCAGGCCGTCGCAGGCCGGGCAGGCGCCGTGAGGGGAGTTGAACGAGAACATCCTGGGCGTCAGCTCGGGAAGGGAGATCCCGCACCGCGGACAGGCGAGCTTCTCCGAGAAAATCAGGTCTTTCCCTCCGTCGACGATGTTGACGAGGACCAGCCCCTCGGCATGGCGAAGGGCTGTCTCGATCGAATCGGCCAGACGCCGCTCGATCCCCTCCTTGACCGCCAGCCGGTCCACGACGATCTCGACAGTGTGTTTTTTCTTTCTGTCGAGGTCGATCTTCTCGGAGAGGTCCCGGAGGACGCCGTCGATCCGGGCACGGACGAACCCGTGCTTCTGCATCTTGAGGAACTCGCCTTTGAACTCCCCCTTCCGTCCGCGAACGATCGGGGCAAGGATCTGGATGCGGGTCTTCTCGGGCAGAACGGCGACCTGGTCGACGATCTGCGAGACGGTCTGGGCCGCGATCGGATCGCCGCACTTAGGGCAGTGCGGCCGTCCCACGCGGGCGAAAAGAAGCCGCAGGTAGTCGTAAATCTCCGTGACCGTCCCGACCGTCGACCGCGGGTTTCGGCTCGTCGTCTTCTGCTCGATCGAGATGGCCGGAGACAGCCCCTCGATGGAATCGACGTCCGGCTTCTCCATCTGCTCGAGGAACTGCCGTGCGTAAGCCGAAAGAGACTCGACGTAGCGGCGCTGGCCCTCGGCGTAGATCGTGTCGAAAGCGAGGGACGACTTGCCCGATCCGGACAGGCCCGTGATGACGACGAGGCGGTCCCGCGGGATCGAGACGTCGATGTTCTTGAGGTTGTGCTCGCGCGCCCCGCGAATGACGATCGACCGCGCGGCGCTCCCGGTTTCGTTCACGTGCGATGCTCCAAAGCGGCAATGAAAGACCGAAGGTTGTTATTTTACCACGTCCCGTCTTCGCGTCATGGACCTAAATAGCGTCCGGTCGCGTTCGGGGTCGTATTCTCGGCTGGACACGATGCCCTCCCATCGTTAGAATACGCCCCGTTTGCAAGCTGGCGGTCCGGCGCCAAGACCGGGCCGCCCAATCAATCTCCGGAGGAGGAAATCGATGAGACCTTTCCCTGGAAAGCGGACGAGAACGACGCTCATATGTGCGGGGTTCCTGGCGGTTCTCGCGGCGTGGCCGGCCCCGGCCCGCGCCCAGACGGTCGGGGCACCGGCGGATCCCCTCGGATTCAACAAGATCGGGCTCGGCGGGCAATTCGAGTTCGACCGGCGGGACGTCCACGACTCCGCGGATCACTACCGGCTGGAAACCTCGCGCCTCTCCGTTAAGGCGGCCTACGGCGTCGATCAGGGAATCGATCTCTACCTCAAGCTCGGCGCGGCTGATGCGGCGGTCTCGGGGATGAGCTTCAACGGCAACTTCGGTGCCTCTCTCGGGGTCGGGTCCAAGATCCAGGTCATGAGCTTTCAGGCGATCCCCGCCCTCAAGGTGAACGCCGACGTGCAGGTCAACTATCTCCAGTCGAAAGATGGAGGCATGGAACTCGCGGGTTGGGATCTGGCCGCCGCCGGGATCGCGTCGTACACACACGGCCAGCTCGTCCCTTACGGAGGCATCCGCGTCTCGTACATGAATCTTGACGGGTCCGGAGGGATGACGAACCTCCGCTTGGACGACAACATCGGGCTGGTGGCCGGCATCGATATCCGGATCCAGCCCCAGCTCGACCTGAACATCGAAGGCCGCCTCATCGACACGACCGGCCTCACGATCGGCGTCACGTATCGGTTCTAGCGGGAGCGTTACCGGCGGAGCCTGGACGATTGAATGCTGTTATGACTCTCCTGGACGCCGCCGGGACGTAACGCTTGAAGGCCGAGCATCCAAGGGTCGGGGAATGAGAAAGGCCTAACTTCTACGGGGCGGCCGGCGTCCCGGCCTTTCGGGCCTTTTCGATCTCAACGAGGGACTCCCGGATCATCCCAGCTTCGCGGCTGTCGGGAGGTACTTCCTTCAAAAGACCGAGCCAAGTCTTTTCGGCGTCGTCGAACCGTCCCTGCTTCGCGAAGACGAGACCCTTCATCCAGCGGGCCGGACCGCTCTTCGGCGATGTCTTGAGCGCCTCTTCGAGCGACTTCGCCGCCTTGTCGAGGTGCCCGGCCTGGAGCATGAGCGTGGCCACGCCCAAGTGGGCCTCTTCGTTCCGTGAATCGACGGACAGAACCTTTCGGTACCGTTCGAGAGCGTCATCCAACCGCCCCAGCGCGATGTACGAGCGGGCGAGCATCAACTGCCCGCCCACATCGTTCGGATTGGCCGCAAGCCTGGCCTCGAGACGGGCGACCATCCCCGCCACGTCGAGTTCCCCGCTCTCAGCCGGAGGAGGATGACCCGCCTCAGGTTTCGCCGCCGTCCTCCACTGCCCCAGGAATCCGTACGCGCCCGCCGCGAGGACGCCCGCCAGGACGATGCCCATGAACCCCGCCATCCTGTTGATCGGAACGAGTCCGGCAAGATCCCTTGACGGCGCCGACACCGGTGTCTTCGCGCCTCGTCCCGCCTTCTCGAAGGCGGCGAGCGCTTCCACCGCCCTCCCTTCGTAGACCGGCTTGAGGTCTCCATATTCGTTCTCGGTGACTCGGCCGTCCGCGAACTGTTCTTCGAGGTCCTTGAGGTTCCGGAGGGCTTCCGCCTTCGCCCGCTCCGCATCGGAGGCGGCGCTCTCCTCGCCGCCATCCACGCCGATCGGCAATGGTTCCGTTTTCCCGGTCAACAGCGGCCAGAAGACGAAGACGGCGCCGGCCACGAAGAAAAGCGCCATGACTGCGATCGCAACGATCATGGAACGTCCTCGTCGGGCAGCTTTTCCATCTCCTGCTCCAGGCGTTTCTTCAGCTTCGCGTCGACCGGCGCTCCGGCGGCCGGCCGGTCTCTTCTCACGCGCCGGCGAAGATAAACGAACAGGACCCCGCTTCCGGCCAGAAACGCCGCGCCGGGTCCCGCCCAGATCAGCCAGTTGAGCCCCTGGCGGCGGGGCTCCAGGAGAATGTAGTCTCCGTAGCGGGAGACGAAGTATTTCCGGATCGACTCCGGCGACTCCCCCGCCTTCAGCCTGTCCCGGATCAGTTCCTTCATCTGCACGGCGAGATCGGAGCGGGAATCGTAAACGGATTCGTTCTGGCAGACCGCACAGCGAAGCTCCTTGGAGATCTCGCGGACCTTCGCCTCCGTCGGGTCCTCGTCCACGGTCGCGGCGAAAGCAAGCGAACCGCCCAGGAGAATTGCAATCACAAGTAGACCAATCCTTCTCATGAGCCTCATTTCGTTCCTTCTACCCCTCCCTGCCTGCGGCAGGCAGGCCATCAACAAGGAGGGCGGTTTTCCCCCATTTCCCCGTTTCCGCTCTTCCCCGATTCACCTATTCACCCATTCACCGACTCACCGTCTTTTCCTTCAGCACCGGCTCCAGGACTTTCGCCACGAATTCCTGCGTCACGGCGCCGGCCTGCTTGTGGCGGATGACGCCCGCGCGGTCGATCACGAACGTCTCAGGAACGCCGTAGACGCCGTAATCGATCCCGATCCGCCCCCGCAGGTCGAGCAGGTGAGGATAGCGGGCCCCGCCCGTCTCCTGAAGGTACCGGCGGGCCTTTTCGACCTTGTCCTGATAAAGAATCCCCATCATGGCGAAATCGGCCCTCCCGCCGTAGTCGGCGGCGATCTTCTCCAGCATCGGATGCTCCACCCGGCACTCCTGGCACCAGGTCGCCCAGAAGTTGACCATGACCACCTTCCCCTTGAGATCGTCCAGGCGGATCGTCTTCCCGTCGAAGGTTTCGGCTTCGAACGCCGGGGCCGTCTTGCCCACCAGCGGAGAAGGAATGAACCTCGGGTTCCCCCTCAGGCCGAATGCAAAGAGAACCAGAAGCGCGGCAACCGCCAAGCCCGTCACGACCTGCCACGGCCTCACGACGCGGCCTCCTTTACCGGATACCGCCGCCGCTGGAACATGACGATAACCGTCCCCAGCGCCATGACCGCACCGCCCGCCCATATCCACTGGACCAGCGGATTCACGTAGGCTTTCACTGCGATCCCCTGCCCCGGCACTTCGTCGCCGATCACGACGTAGAGATCGCGTGTCAAGGTGCTGTGGATCGCGGCCTCGGTCATCGGCATGCTCGACCGCGAATAGACGCGGCGCTGGGGCCGGAGCTCGGCGATGAGCGTCCCGTTGTTTCGCGCCTCGAATACACCTTCGATCGCCTGCCAGTTCGGCCCGCGCGTTTCCCGGATCTCCTTGAACGCGACCGCGTATCCGGCGATCGTGAAGGAATCTCCCGGCTTCATCACGAGGCTCTTCTCGGTCTGGTAGTTCCCGGACCCGACCATTCCGAGAACCATCAGGAGGATCCCCACGTGGATCACCATCCCCCCGTACCGCCGCTTGTTCCGACGGACGACGCGCGCCAGGCCGCCCGCCAGCGAGA
>MHEK01000036.1:166-332 GCA_001803795.1 Nitrospirae bacterium RBG_16_64_22 | reverse complement strand
GACCCGGCGCTCTTGTAGGCGTCGATCGCGATCGTTCCGAGAACGAATACCATGATGACGACCGCAGTCAGAGGATATGCCTCCCGCATCCCGACCGCCGCCGCGCCCGCACCCGCGCCAATCCCCGCCAGGGCCGGCGCGAGAAAGTTTCTCTTCAGATTTGAGA
>MHEK01000036.1:0-157 GCA_001803795.1 Nitrospirae bacterium RBG_16_64_22 | reverse complement strand
GCCGCCACGCGATGAGCGGGCCGACCCCCATAAGAACGAGCATGCCGAGCATGAGCGGGACGAAGACCTTGTTGTAATAGGGCGCGCCGACGCTCACCTTCGTCCCCATGATCGCCTCCGCGGCGAGCGGATAGAGCGTCCCGACGAGAACGGTGAA
>MHEK01000035.1:5517-10356 GCA_001803795.1 Nitrospirae bacterium RBG_16_64_22 | reverse complement strand
AGTTCCAAGGCGTTACGGTTCGCTCGTCTTCCTGGTTGCGCCTGGGTTGCATCCAGATTGCGCCTCCTCGACATCTCCCGATCCTTCCGTCAATTGCGGGTCCCGCCGGGAAGTTGAGGCGAATGAGGCCGCGGCCGGGAGGAGCGTGAGCGCGGCGGCGGCCATGGCGGCGACGCCGATCACGGCGACGATCCCCATCGAGCGGATCGCGGCGAAGTCCGTGATGACGAGCGACCAGAAGCCCACGGCCGTCGTGAGGGCGGCCATGGCCACGGCGCCGGCGACGGACGCCGCTCCCGGTCCCGCACTGCCTTCCTCCCGGACTCCCTGCACCACGAAGATCCCGTAGTCGATACCGATCCCCAGGAGCATCGGCAGGAGGCCGATGTTGACGTAGTTGAGAGGAATCCCGAAGGCGGCGAGGCACCCGGCGAGGAGGGCCGAGCCGGCGGCGACGGGGAGCAGGGCGGCCAAGGTGTCGGGTACGCGGCGGAACCGGATGAAGACGAGTCCGGCGACGAGCGCGAAGGAAAGAGCCGACGCGGCCGCGACCTCCCGGACGACCTGTGACTTGAGCCGGGAAAGAACGAGATGGATGCCGGTGACGCTTACGCCGCCGGACGCTTCGACCAGCCCGCCGACGTTCTCCAGCCGGTCCGCCGTCCACTCCCCGTCCCGCGGATAGACATAGAGGGCCGCTTTGAGGCCGTCGGGAGATTTGAAGTGTCGGACCGGTCCGGCGGAGCCGATTTCAGCCGGCGTGAGAAGGGTGGATATTCCGCCGAAGCGGCCGACGGTCTCCACGTACGGATCGAACGACTCCGGCCAGGCGATCCCTTCTTTTTCGGCGGCGGCGGAGAGCCAGGATCTAAGGCGCGCCGGGTCCGGAAGCCGCCCGTTCGAGCGAAGATCCTCCAGGCGCGCTAGGGCGGCGCGCTGATCTTCGGGCATGGGAAAGAACGACGAGACGGACCGGGCGGAATGGAGGGTTCCGTCCGCGACGAGGCTTCGGACGGCCGTCTCGACGCGCCCCAGCCGGAGCAGGAGGGTCATGGCGTCCGGCGCCTCGACGACGACCATAAGCGGGTTCTTCCGGTGGCCGAATATCTTCGCAATCTCCCGCTCCGCGGCGAGAGCGGGGGAATCGACGAGCCCCATCGACTCGGGCGACGCGTCGAATCGGAGGGACGGGGCGGCAGCGCCGGCGAGGAAAATGACCGTCAGCCACGCGGCGAGGACAACCTTTGGCCGGCGGGCCGACGCGAGGGCGATCCGCTCGGCGCCCGGAAGGCTGGGGATGCGGCGGGGGGCGCCACGGGCGGCGCGACGGAGGAGAATGACGGGGGCGACGGTGAAGGCCGCCCCCGCGCAGGCGGCGATGCCGAGGGCGGCGGCCACGCCCAGTTCGTGGAGGCCGACGAACGACGTGACGAGGATCGAGAGGAACGCGGCCGCCGTCGTGGCGGCCCCGGCGAGAATGCTCCCGCCGGTCGATGAGAACGTCTTCTCCATCGCGCGGGCGGGATCGGCCGAGGCCGCGTGCTCCCGCCAGAAGCGGTGGGAGAAGTGGACCAGGTAGTCGATTCCCAGGCCGATGATGATCGCCGCGACAAAGAAGGTGAAGAGGTTGAGCCGCCCGTAGGCGAGGGCGATCAGTCCGTACGTCCAGGCCACGCCCGCGCCGAGCGTCGCGGCGAAGGCGGCAAGCAGCCACGCTCCGTCCCGGAAGAGGAGGCGGAAGAGGAGGAATACGAGGGCGAAGGAGGAGAGGGCTGAGAGAGCCAGGCCGCCCCGGGCCGCCTCCTGGATCTCGCGCGAAACGACGGGAAGGCCGGTGTACCGGAACTTGAGAGGGACGGGAGCGTGCCACCTGGAGAGCGTCTCGGCGCGCGCTTTCTCGACGATGGAGACGGGGCCGTCGCCGGTCTTGAGGAGGACGGGTTTGTCGGCGGTCCGGGCGAGACGGACGAAGAAGATGAGCTGAGTCCGGTCGGGGCTCACGATGGCGCCTCCGGAAGCGGCGCCGGCGGGCGCGTCCCAGCGCATCGACTTGTGGGCGAGGAAGACCTGCCTGAGCCCCAGAGGGTCGCGAGAGATGATCTCTTCGAGCCCCGCGCCGGCGGGGGAATCGATGGCGGCGCGGTTCTCGGCCATCTGCCGTAACACGCCGTCGCGCGAGAGGCGTTCCGCGAGCGCATTGACGCCCTCGGGCGTCAGGTAGAGCGGGAGCTTCTCCCACTTGAAGAGGCGGGCGGCCTGCCGGGCGGGGTTCAGCTCCGCGTCGGTCACGCGGGGGTCGCGGGCGGCGGCCTCGGCGACGGCTTCAACGAAGGGGACGTGCGGGTCGATCGGGCCGCCGTCTTCCGTCTCGACGAGGACGGCGATTTCATCGGCGAAGGCGAAGACGCGAAGGGAGTCGCGGAACCGCTGGACCTGGGGGTCGTTCGCGGGGAAGGCGTCGATGACGTCGCCGGAGAGTCCCATGCGGGCCAGCGTGACAAAGCCGAGAACGGTCGTGATGGCGGCGAGAACCAGGACGAGGCCGCCGCGCCGGGCGAGCAGGCCGACCCATCGTCCGGCGAGGCCGGCCGGAGGCTCGGGCGTCAGCGGCGTCTCCAGCGGATCGGAAGGGCGCGTCATTTCGTTCCCGCGGACCAGAGGTGATGAACGAGGACCTTGATGACCCGGGCCGTCGCGGGAAGGGCCCGCATCTTGGACGTGGCCGCGCCGTCCATGTAGTTGACCTCGATGGGGACGGACGCGATCCTGAGTCCTTGCCGGGCGGCCTTAAGGATCATTTCCGTCTCGATCTCGTATCCGTCCGAATCGAGCCGCACCTCGGAGCAGAAACGCTTCGACAGGAGGCGGAATCCGGACTGCGTGTCGGGAAGGTCGAGGCCGGCGACAACGCCGACCCAGAAGTTCGTGCAGAGGTTTCCGAAGCGGCGGAGAAAGCGGGTATGCCGGGCGAGGCCGGTCCGCTCGCCGATGACGAGGTCCGCGCCTGTTCTCCGCATGGCCTCGACGAGGTGAACGGCCTCGTCGGCCTTGTGCTGGAGATCGCTGTCCATCGTGAGGACGGCGTCGAAACCGCCTCCGGCGAGGTGGTCGAATCCCGTTCGAAGGGCCGCGCCCTTTCCTCTGTTCTGCTCGTGGCGAAGGACCGTCGCGCCCGACTCTCGAACGGCTGAGGCCGTTCCGTCCGTCGAGCCGTCGTCGACGACGACGATCTCCGCGACGAACGGGCGGACTTCGCGCAGGACTGCGGCGATCGTCTTCTCCTCGTTGTATGCCGGAATGAGGGCGGCGATCCTCATCGTTCCGGCCCTTCGTCAAGCGCCGCCGGGTCGAGGTCGTCGAGAATCGCCGCGATGGGGGCGAACCGGAAATCGGAGATCAGCCGCTTGAGCTTCTCCCGCGCCGCGCCGATCCGGGCGTAGTGGACGAAGCGCTTGACGGCGCCGAGCTTCACGCGGGGCGGGTCGGGGTCTAGCTCCCAGGGGTGGACATAGACGAGGGCGGGGACGCCCTGGTCGTTGAGTTCGCGGATCCAACGGGCGATCACTTTGTACGGCAGAAGACGAAGATGAAGGCCCCCGGAGAAAGGAAGGTTCTCGCCGAGGATCCGCCGGACGGGCGGCGTCCACTCGACGAGCGAGCGGCCGTTTGCGGAAGAAACGCGCCACAGGCCGGGGCGGGCGGCCGGCATTCCGATGATCCGGATGGGGTAGACGCTGGAGTCGTATCGAAACCCGCGCCGGGCGAGGATGTCCAGCGCCCAGATGGAGTCGGCCCGGATGGACCATTCGGGCGCCCGGAAGCCGCGGACGTCTTTCGCCCCCTGTTCCTTGAGAATGCCGACGGAACGATCGAGGTCCGCCCCGAATTCCTCCGGCGACATCTTGTAAACCTGCTTGTGCGAATAGCCGTGCGAGGCGATCTCGTGTCCCGCGGAGAGGATGGACGGGACGGCCCGGGGCGTCCGGGCGGCTGAGTCGCCCAGGACGAAGAACGTGGCGCGCGCGCCCGCCTTCGAAAGATCGGCGAGGAGAAGGTCGAGGCCGATCATGAGGCGCGAGGGGAGAGACGGCCAGTCGGCGGGGGAGATGAACGGCTCCGCGTCGCAGATGTGGTACCACTCCTCGACGTCCACTGTAAGGGCGTTTGTTACCATCAGCTCATTCCGTTCGTAAAGAGGGCCGCGGCTGTGTGTCCGTTCGGGCTCGTTGCGACGACGAGAAGCGTTCGCCCGCGGGTCGGGGTCGGCTGTGCCGTGAGAGGAACGAGGGCCTCGCGCGAGCGCGGCCCCGGGAGACTCGCAGGCCAGAATCCTCGCCGTCCGCATTCGAGGACGATCAGCGCGGACATCAGGTTCGTCGCGCCGAAAGTTTCCCCCATGATACCGCGAAGTGAGATCACGGGCACATGGTCTTTGAATATCTGACGAATCGCCTCCGCCTCGGCCGCGTCGGTCTGCCTGATTCCGGTTCCGGCGAGGATTCCGTCGATCTCTTCCGGGTTCAAGCTCGATTGAGCCAGCGCGTCCTCGATGGCGCGGGCGATCGTATGCGCTCCGGCCAGGGATTCATGCTCGAACGATTCGCCGACGCCGACGAGATAGGCCGGGAGAGCATTCGTTTCTTCACGGGCGCTTGGTCCGGTGCTATGGAGGGAGCGGGTCCTGTCCTCGGACAGCCCCGTCGTTCTCACGGCGTCCGCCGTTCCGAGCGATGGGGCGCCCCGTCCTCGGCCACCCGCTCCAGCGTTCTGGAGAGAGCGGGTCTTATCTTCGAGGGCTGAATCTGTTTCCGCGTTTTCAAGAACGACGAATGCCGCGCC
>MHEK01000035.1:0-5502 GCA_001803795.1 Nitrospirae bacterium RBG_16_64_22 | reverse complement strand
GGCCTTGGGATGAAAGGGAAGGGGCGCCTGCCCCGAGAGGAGGCCGGCATCGCCGAGGGCCCGGGCGAGAATGGCATTGGCGTCGCCTGTTCCGCCGGCCACGACGACGTCCGCATCGCCCGCTTCGATCATCTCCGCGGCCCGGGCGAGAGACGAAAGATCGGACGCGCTTCCGGCCGACGTCGTGAGGACGGGACCTGAGGCCGGAAGAAAGATCGACAGCGCGCCCGCGACGGCGGAAGGTGTCGTCAGGGGAAAGAGAAGCGGGCTGACCATCCGCGGACCGAGGTCGAGAGCGTCGGAGAAGAACGCGGCGTTGACGCCCGTCGTGGCGTAGCCGATTCCGCACGAGATCCCGATCCTGTCGGGAGGGAGACGGCTCAGACCAGCGTCGTCGTATGCGCCCCGCGCGGCGACGAAAGCGAAGGACGTTGGGCGGTCAAGGACGCGGAAACGATCGCGGTCGCTTGCGGCGAAGTCCTCGGCATTGAACGGACCCAGCCGAAACGAGGGCGCGTCCGATGCGGGCCTCGCTTGTTCAGGAGCCGCCGAGAGAATCATCTTGGCGATCTCCGCGGTGATCCGTCCCAGGGGAGAGACGATCCCGGTTCCCGTGACCTTCATCTTCATCCTAAAAACCGCTGTTCATTCACCGCAGAGGACACAGAGTCCGCTGAGGAACATCCTTTCTGGCGGTTTTGATGCTCACCTGCCTGGTGAGGTCGATGTGTCTTCCAATCCATGGCACTCCTTTGCGTTCTCTGCGTGCTCCGCGGTTCAACTGCTTTTTCTAGGTTCATGCGTCGGCCCGGCTGATAATGAGGGCGGCGTTGTGGCCCATGAACCCGGCCGAGATTGACAGAACGCGCGACAAGGGACGCGTCTCGCTCGACCGGACGACGTTCAGGGCGCAGGCCGGATCGGGTTCTTCAAAGCCGGGGGTTGGCGGAAGGGTCTGCCGGGCGAGGGCCAGGAGAGAAGCGATGGTCTCGATCGCGCCGGAAGCCGCGAGGGCGTGTCCCGTCAGGGGCTTTACCGCCGAGACGGGGACGGCGGCTGAGCGGTCTCCAAAAACCCGGTGAACGGCGGCGGACTCCGCTAGATCGTTGTGGATCGTGGCCGTGGCGTGAGCGTTGATCGCGTCCACGTCGGCGGGGGACAGACCGGCGTCCTTGAGGGCGGCTTCCATGGCGCGGGCAAGTCCGGAGCCGGTGAGATCGGGCTTTACCATCCCCGTTGCGTCGGCGGACGCGCCGTATCCAAGAATCGTCCCGTAGACCTTGGCTCCTCGCCTTCGGGCCGAGGAGAGACGTTCGAGGACGACGAACGCGGCCCCTTCGCCGAGGAGAAAGCCGCTCCGCCGCCGGTCGAAGGGACGGATCGCGTCCGAGGTAAGAAGCTTGAGGGCCGAGAAGCCGCTCGCGGCGAAGAGGGAGAGGGCCTCGGCCCCTCCGGCGAGGAGGCGGTCCGCCTTGCCGCTCCGGATCATTCGGAAGGCGAGGCCGACGGCCGTCGTCCCGGACGCGCAGGCCGTGTTGACGGTCAGGTTGACGGGAGAGAGCTTAAGTTCCCGCGCGACGGCGAGCGCGGCCGACTCCGGCGCCGCTCTGCACGGGAGGTCCGCGCCGGTCGGGGCGGATGACCGCGTTCTGGAGAGGAAGGTCTCTCCCGAACGGATTCCACCCGTGACGGTCCCAAGGACGATGCCGGTCCGCTCGCCGCTGAGGGAGTCCGCGGGGAAGGTCCAGGCTTCCAGCGCGGCGAGGAGCGCGAGCTTCTGGACGCGGTCGAGCGATGAGAAGGTTTTGTCGGTGGCACGAGCCGAGAAGTCTGGCGAAGGAGACGAAGGGACGCGAGGGAGGCCTTCGGGAAGATCGGCGACTTCGCCGCCCAGGAGGGCGTGGTCGGGGAGGGCGAACCCCGTTGTGTCGAAAGACCGGATGGGGCGGATCCCCGGCTTCCCGTCGAAGAGGCTGGCCGCGAACGCTTCGATTCCCACCCCCGCGGCGCATGCGATCCCCATTCCCGTGACGACGACAGGCTCGGGCGTCATCGCTTCGGGAGAAGACTGAACCCGTCCCGCCGGCCGGTGACGGGGGCGACGTTCCACGCTCGAACGGCCCGGACCTCCGGGTCCCGTTCCATGAGCGCCGCTCCGGCGGCGAGCTGGAGGCCGCCCATCAACTCGAACGCTTCGCCAAGGAGCGGGCGGAGGCCGAAGGCCCGATCGGGGGAAGGGACCAGAGGGGATTCATCCGCCTCCCATTCGGCGTCGAGCGACCCGGAGGGAAGAACGAATGCGGGATCCTGATGAAGGATGAGCCCGATTTCACCGGAAGCTGACCGTTCCAAATCCCCCCCAGCCCCCCTTTGATAAAGGGGGGGAGGGGGGATTCCTGCGTCCGGCGGACCCGGAGGGTCGCTTCCCAAGCGAGCGAACAGTTCAACTCTGGCTATGATGGCGCTCGCCGTCTCGGCCCGCTCCAGGACGGCCACGACGCCTCCCTCGCAGAGGGGCGATTCGCCGCCCCGTCCGTCCGCCAATTGGAGACATCCGGCGACGCGGGGGCCGCAGGTCCCGTATCCTTCATGCAGGATCGGGTGGTCCTCTTCGACGGTCCCGACGAGGACGATGTCGATCTCTCCGGCGCCGAGGGCGGCCGCGGCCCGGCGGAGGAGGTCGTGGAACCGCGTTCCGTCGCCGACAACGGTGATCGCCGGCCCCGTGATCCCGAGCGCGATCGAGATGTGCGAGGCGGCGACGTTGAAGAGAGATTCGGAGAACGTCGCGGGACTGACGGACGCCGGGCCTTGCGTGACGAGGGACCGGTGAAACGACTCGGAGAAGGCGATCGCGCCGTGGCAGGTCGCCATCGAGACCCCCGCGCGGGACGGCTCGGGGACGGGAAGGCGGCCGGCCCGGCGGAGAGCCTCGTGGGCCGCGACGACGCCGAAGAGGGACGGCCGGGAAAGGCGGCGAAGGTCCTTCGGAACGTGGGCGGATGGGTCGAAGTCCGGGACGGCACCGTTTCTTCGGAACGGCTGTCCCGATCTGAACGCCTCCCGGCTCTCGATGAGGCCCGCAAGAAGCGCGTCGGCGCCGACGCCGAACGGCGAGACGACGCCGATTCCGGAGAGGACGATGTCTTTCAGCATTGCGTCAGGACGAGGCAGGCGTTGTTTCCGCCGAAGCCGAATGAGTTCGTGAGAACGGCGCGGACGGGAACGCGCCGGGCGCGGTCCGGGACGACGTCGATGGGACAGGCGGGATCGGCCGTCGTGAAGTTCGCCGTCGGATGGACCATTCCGTCGCGGATCGATAGAGCGGACACGATCGCCTCGACGGCGCCGGCCGCGCCCAGGAGGTGGCCGATCATCGACTTTGTCGACGAGACCGGGACCCGTGCAAGCCGCGGTCCGAAGACGGCGTTCAGGGCGGCGACCTCCGCGCGGTCGTTGACGGGGGTCCCCGTTCCGTGGGCATTGACGTAGTCGATGTCGTCGGGCGCGATGTCGGCGTCGCCGAGCGCGATTCGGATGGCGGCGGCGGCGCCTTCGCCGGACGGAGCGGTCCGCGTCGTGTGGTAGGCGTCCGACGTCGTCCCGAAGCCGCGGACACAGGCGACGGCCTTCGCCCCCCGGGCGGCGGCCCGTCCGGCTTCCTCCAGGACCAGGACGCCGACGCCTTCGCCCAGGACCAGGCCGCGCCTGTTCAAGTCGAACGGCCGGCAGGTCTCGGGATCGAGGAGTTGGAGGGAATCGAAACCCGCAAACGTGAACCTGCACATCGTGTCGTACCCGCCGGCGATGGCGAGGTCGAGTTCTCCGTCCCTGATCCGGCGGAACGCGAGGCCGATGGCCGTCGCCCCCGAGGCGCAGGCGGTGGAGACTGTCTCGGGCATCGTCGGGACGCGGTAGCGGGCGGCGAGGTTCTCGCCCTGGGAGAACGCGAGGTAATCCGCGAGGGCCCCCGGAGCGGGCTTCGCGCCGGAGAGAAACGCCCGGTGAAACGCCTCGCCCTGAAGCATGCCGCCGAGCGTCGTGCCGAGGACGATCCCCGCGCGGTCCGTCGCAAGCTCCCGCCTGTCGAGGCGCGCCTGGGAGACGGCTTCATCCGCCGCCGCGAAGAGCAGGTGGGAGGCGCGGTCGAGTCCCGCCGCCCGAGGACCTCGCGCCCAGCGGTCCGCGTCGAACGACGACGCCTCGCCCGCGATCTTCGTCCGGTACGGCGTAGCGTCGAACGAGCGGACGGGCGCGAGGCCGCTCGTTCCGGCGAGAAGGCCGTTCCATGTTTCTTCCGCTGAGTTCCCGAGGCAGGTGATCGTGCCCAGGCCGGTGATGACGACGCGACGCATTGAAGGCGAATCATAACAAAGGCGGGATTGGCGGGGCAAGAACGGGGATAAGAAGGGCGGCAATCTGGGTCACAAGCCCATCAGCCGCGCAGACGTCCCATCAGCGGACAACATCGAGACCCAGATATCGCTCCATGGGGTCGAAATCCGCGTCGGCGTGCAGAAGGCAATGGCCGTTCTCGATGCAGAACGTGCCGATGACCATGTCAACCGTGCGCGGAGTGACGCCCTTCGCGCGGAGCAGCCGATAGTTCAGAGCGCTGGCGACGGCGATGTCCCTCCCCATCATTTCCCTGAATTCGAACAAGCTCAGGAGCTTGAGCGCCTCGCGGAAATCGCGCTCATGTTTGAATCCTTGAAGGACCTCGGTCAAGACGATGTCCCCGGTGAGGATCGGTTCGAGGCCGAGAAGATCGTCCAGCCGATCGGTCTGGGGCGTGGAGCGCCCGTTGAAGTAGTCGATCCAGACGGACGCGTCGACGACGATCATCGGTCACGCCGCATCTCGGAGAGATCTCCCTCCCATCGGAGTTTTCCCCGGGCGCGGCGGACTTGCGTCTGCTGTTTCAGGCGGACGAGGAGGCGCAAACCCGTCTCCACCGTTTCTCTCTTGGTGGCGAGCCCGGAAAGCTTCATCGCTCGCGCCATCAGGTCGTCGTCGATGGCGATATTCGTTCTCATCGGAGAGCCCCCCTTGCGTGTGTATCAATCGTTCCCAATATACACATTCGGGGATGTCCTCGTCAAGCAGGTTTGCCGTTTGCGGCCGATTCGGGATTTGCCGGAGTGAAGGCGACTGTTGCGGCCAACCTTGCCCGCGAGAGTGGTTCCTGGTAGTATTCGCGTAAAGGCACCCAAACGGCGGTTGGCGCTCCACCTCCAAAAGGCGTCCGGATAACGATGCGGCCACAGCCCCTCACTCGCAACCGCGCTCTCCATTCGCAAGGCCCACGCGGGCTCCGGCGGAAGCGCCAGCGTTCGGCCCTTCCCTTCCCCCCAGAGATGCCCCCGCGTCCTCGGCCGTGCCTCCGTCGTGGCCCTGCGGTCGGAAGGTCGCAAGTCTCATCCGCTTGCCCGTCAGAATGCACCGTGGGAAGCAACGCCCTGGAAGTTCTTCGAAATAACTTAGCTAAACTAGCAACGTCCC
>MHEK01000034.1 GCA_001803795.1 Nitrospirae bacterium RBG_16_64_22 | reverse complement strand
ACCCAACAAAACCATCTTGGCGAATATTCGGTTTGTTGGGTTACGCGATAAAGCCGCTAACCCAACCTACACGACCGCGGGTAAACCCCAAACAAAATGTTTCGTTATTTACGATTTGCAATACTAGGCGTTGGGTCGATGGGTTGATGGGTCGATGGGAAGTTCCCAACCACCCAACCGCACGGCCGCCGATCTTGCCTTATCACCCAGCCGCCTAGCCGCCCGGCGGATATGACGCGAATCATGGCCCCGGAAGGGCGTCAGTCTGTAGCGTAGCGTGTAGAAGTCCACTGTCCCTCACGCGTTGAGAGAGCGCCATGCTCAATGTGACGAAACTGCTCCGGGCCGAGCAAACCGAACGCGAGGCCGAATCGAAGAAGTCGGCCGGCCTGTCCCCGGCCCTCCTCAGGTACGCCCCCTCCCCCGCCCGGCGAAAACCAATCGTCGTCTGGAACCTGACCCGCGGCTGCAACCTGCACTGCGTCCACTGCTACACGAGCTCGCGCGCGGAGCCCGACCCTGACGAACTGACCACGCGCGAGGCCCTTTCCGTCGTCGACGACCTCGCGGCGTTCGGGATCCCCGTCATCATCTTCTCCGGCGGAGATCCGCTCCTCCACCCCGGCCTCTTCGAGATCGCCGGAAGAGCGGCCGCCCGCGGCATCTCCATCTCGCTCTCGACGAACGGGACGCTCATCGACGAGACGACCGTGACGGCCCTCAGGTCCGCCGGGTTCCGCTATGTCGGGGTCTCCGTGGACGGGGCGGGACCGGCGGTCAACGACCGCCTGCGGGGACATCCGGGCGCGTTCAAAGAAGCCCTCCGGGGCATCCGCCTTTGCAGGGACGCCGGGTTCACCGTGGGGCTCAGATTCACCCTGAGCAAGAACAATGTCCACGACCTTCCCGGACTCTTCGATCTGGCCGAACGGGAAAGAGTCGACCGCCTCTACATCGCCCATCTCGTCTACGCCGGGCGCGGCGCGAGGATCGCCCCGCGCGACCTATCGGCCGATGAAACGCGGAAGGCCATGGACCTGATCCTCGCCCGGGCGGAAAGCGCCGTCGCCCAAGAGCGGACGATGGAGATCGTGACGGGGAGCAACGACGCGGACGGCCCGTACCTCTACCTGGCGATCGCCCGCCGCGATCCCGCGCTCGCGGCCCGGATCCACCGCCTCCTTCTCCGCCGGGGCGGCAACTCTTCCGGCACGGCCATCGCGAACATCGATCCCCAGGGGAATGTCCATCCCGACCAGTTCTGGACCCGGCGGACATACGGAAACGTCCGAAAAGCGCCTTTCGGCCGGCTCTGGCAGGACCCGGGCGATCCGGTCCTCTTAGGCCTTCGCGACCGGGAGCGCCTCCTCAAGGGACGTTGCGGCGCCTGCCGGTTCCGGTCGACATGCCTGGGATCGTACAGGGCTCGGGCCGAAGTCGTGCACGGCGACCCTTGGGCCCCAGACCCGGCCTGCTACCTGACGGACGACGAGATCGGAATCACGCCGGCGGCCTTGGAGCTTGCATCCACACAGCCCACTGTCGAATGACCCGGCTTCTTCTGTCCATTCTTCTTCTCCCGGCGGCCGTCCTCGCCGGGGGGACGTGGTGGACCGACCCGGACCGGATCGCCCTCGGAGAGACCGTCTTCGACGCCAAGTGCATGGGATGCCACCATCCCGAGGTGAAGGCCTTCGGCCCCTCGTTCCGCTGGATCGCGTCCCGCCGGACCCCCGCGGAGATCTACGCGTACATCGTGAGTCCCGCCGCGCTGAGTCGCGAACGAGGATACGCGTCCAACTCGATGCCGCACATCCCGCTGACCAGGGAAGAGATCGAGGCCGCCGCCGCTTACGTCTACTCGTTCCGCAGCGGCCGCGACGGCCGCGGCGGGGACCCGGATAACGGAGGAGCAGGGAAATGAACCGGTCGGCCCGAAGCGCTGTCCTGATCCTGGCGTTCTTCGCCTTCTTTCCCCGCGGGGCAACAGGGGCGGAGAAATGGGGGACAGGCGCGCTGATGGTCATCGTGGAGCGGGAGGCCGGCGGCGTAACCGTCGTCGACTCCGTCCGGCACAATGTTCTCGGGCGGGTCGCGGGACTCGGCGTCATGCACCACGCCAGCATCTCCTTTTCACGCGACGCCCGATTTGCCTTCGTCGTCACGCGCGACGGATGGCTCAACAAGGTGGACCTGCTCGATCTCAAGGTTGCGAACAGGGTCAGGGTGGGAAGCTCGACGATCGGGCTCACGGTCACTCAGGACGGGCGGCGCGTCGCCGTCTCCAACTACGATCCGACGGACGTCCGGATCTACGACGTCGAAACCTTGGCCGAACTCGCCGTGATCCCCGCGCTCCGCGAGAAGGAGGGGACGACGATTCCCTCGCGCACGGTCGGCCTCGTGAACGCGCCGGGGAACCTCCTCGTCTTCTCCCTCATGGACGCCGACGGGATCTGGGTCGTGGACGCCGGGAGACCGGGCTTCCCCGTCGTGAAAAAGTTCTGGGACGTCGGCCGGATGCCGTTCGACGGCGTCCTCGCGTCGGACGGGCGGACGTACGTCGCGGGCCTTTTCCACTCGCCGTGGATGGCGCGTCTCGACACATGGAAACTGGACGGCGTATCGCGCGTCTCCCTCAGCGAACCGGGGAAATCGTACGACAAGCATCCCGTCCTCAAGATCCCGCATCTCAAGGGGTGGTCCGAGGCGGCGGGAATGATCTTCGCCCCAGTCGTGGGAGAGAAGCGTCTGGCCGTCTTCCGCGCGGCCGATGGGACATTCGTCCGCTCGGTCCCGCTGGCCGGAACGCCCGTCTTCGCCGTGGCGCGTCCGGATGGAAGAGAAATATGGGTCAACTTCAGCGGCGACGACGCCGATACGATACAAGTCGTGGACGCGGGATCTCTGTCGGTCGCCGCGACGCTCAAGCCTGGAAAGAGGATCTTTCACATGGCGTTTACGCCGAAGGGCGAGGCGGCCTACGTCTCGGCCAACAAGAGCGACCAAGTGGTCGTCTACGACACGTCCTCGAAAAAGGAACTGGAGCGTCTGTCGATCCCGCGTCCCTCGGGGATCTTCGGGACCGATCGCGCGCACAAGTTCGGATTGTGATACGAGAAGAATCGTCGATTCCGGCGAATCAAACGCAGTTTCACAACGAGACGGAGAAAAAATAGAGCGGATTTATGACACATATCATAGGACTGCGAAAAGTCTTCTGATATCGTTCACGTCGAAAATCGATGTTGGTCTTCACGTTCGGTGGACCAGATCGGG
Organism: Nitrospirae bacterium RBG_16_64_22; assembly: GCA_001803795.1. Taxonomy (GTDB): domain Bacteria; phylum Nitrospirota; class RBG-16-64-22; order RBG-16-64-22; family RBG-16-64-22; genus RBG-16-64-22. The sequence continues at coordinate 2,968 of MHEK01000034.1, read as the reverse complement.
TAGTTGGTTTTCCTTGCTGGCTCGGCTCTGTCTACCGGTTTCCGGAGGGGCCGGCGCCTCGATTGGAAGTTACCGGGGGGAAACTTCCAGCGAGACGTCCGGCTTCTCGGATTCTCTCCCGCTTATCCCGATTCTCTTCGACACATAACGCGCAAGAGACAGGCGGGTTCTTTCCACCCGTCCATATTCCGGTTGAATGTTCGGCGGCGCTCAAACGATAATAACGCGGCCGGGTGTTCCCGGCCGCTTTGTCTCCTGGAGCCCTTTTTGTGATTCGACTCGTTCTCGTGTACCTTCACGTCCTCGGCGCCGCCGTCTGGATCGGCGGACTCGCGTACGCCATCCTGGTCTTGAATCCCATCCTGAGATCGTTCCCGGCTTCGGGCGCTCTTCCAGACGCCGACTGGCCGGCGGCCCGCAAGGAGATCGAGCGCGCGGCCGGCAGACGTTTCCACTGGGTCAAGTGGACGGCGATCGTCACCCTGCTCGCGACGGGAACGGCGCTAGCCGCGATGACGCCCATGGTCGGCCGCAAGGGCGCGTTCCTGGCCGTCAAGGTCTCTCTCGCTATGGGCATGGTATTCCTCACATGGTTCCACCATGCATGGCTGGGACCGTGGGCGCGGAGGCTGGCGGCGGACGACCCCTGGTATGCGTCCAGCCGGCTCGCGCTCAGGTGGATGGCCCGGGCGACGCTGATCGCGGGGCTGATCGTCGTGGGCCTGGGCCTCGCCATGGGCCTCGGGATCGCCGCATAAGGCAAGACTCGTGATGGCCTCCGCAAGGCCGCGGAAGCCCGGTCCCCACACGGACGTTGATGATTTCGAAGGAGACACTTGTGGAAACACATCCATCTACCCAGGCGGCGCCGGCAAGCGGCGTCAAATCGCTCATCCAGATGATCAGCTTCCGTGATGACCGGCCGAACGTCCACCTCGTCTACGATGCCCCCGGCATCCGCGCAGCCCTCTTCTGCCTCAAAGCGGGGCAAGTAGTCGAGCCCCACGTCGCGCCGATGAACGTCCTGATGACCGTCGTCCGAGGGCACGGGTGGATTCTCATGGGAGAGGACGGCGAGCTTCCCGTCGAAGCAGGCAGCCTGGTGGCCTGCCGGCCCGACGAGCCCCACGGCATGAGGGCGCCGAAGGACACCGACCTTGTCGTTCTGGCCGTGATCTCCGCCGCGCCGCACCCGGCGCACTGAGGAGGAACTCTTCATGGACATTCGCGGAATGACCGTGAACGACATCCTGGCCAGGTTTCCTGAGACGATCTCCATCTTCAACGATTTCGGAATCGACGCCTGTTGCGGCGGCGCCGTATCGCTCCGCGACGCGGCCAAGCGCGACGGCGCGGACATCGAGAAGATCACCGCGGCCCTGACCGACAGAATCGGCGCGGCCCGAATCTAGGAAGCGCTCCCCCCTCTCCCACGCGCGGGGCAAAAAGGGCGAGGAAGAAAAGTAGTCCCACCTTCGCAAGCTTCTTGGTTATAATCCATCCGCCAACCGGAAGCAGTCCCTTCTCGGACCGGAGGAAGCCCCCGATGACGCATCCGATATCTGGCCAGGGATCGACCCCCGCGAAACAGCCGCTTGCTCGGCGTTCCAAGTTCAGCCCGATCCGCCTCGTTCCGGCGTTTCTCATCCTCGCAGGCTGGCTGGCCTCCCCGCTCTCCGCGACCGCTCAACCCCCGGAAGAACCGACGCCCGATCCATGGATCGAGGAACGTGCCGCCGTCTCCCTCCAGGGGTGGCAAAGCAAGGGAACGGGAGACTGGAGCATCAGCTTCTCCGGCACGGACGACTTCGGCGGGGGTCCCGTCCCCTTAACGGGGAAGTCACGGCTGACGTTCGACAACCTCAAGAGTACGATCCCGGTCGTCGCCGCGAGGGTCCGGGCGACCCCATGGCTCAGGTTCTCAGGTTCATACGGAAGCGGCGACGTCTCCGGCGGGACAACTACGGACGGCGACTGGCTCACGATCCCGGCGTACGGATTGAAGGACTACTACTTCTCGGAGTCGAAGTCAGACGCGTCAGGGACCGTCACGGCCTACGACATCAACGTCCTGTTCAGGATCTATCCGTGGCTCGGAAGGGAGTCACGCCGCCTGGAGCCGGACGAGCGTCGGCGCATGCGGCCCCCGGAGTCCGCCGTCGGCGGACCGCCGCGCGAGAAGGGCGTGACGATCGACCTCTTGGCGGGGTTCCAGTCGTACCAGGATGACCTGACAATGACGAACGGCGTGCAGACCGTCGAGAACGAGCGCGCGGTCCGCGAGCCGTTTTACGGCCTCAACTCCAAGTACGCGTTCGACTGGAGCGCCCTCCGGGCGGGGATCGCCGGAATGATTCCGATCGGGCGCCGTTTAGAGGTCCGGGCCTCGTACGCCTACATCTTCAACGCCGAATACCGCGGAGAAGCCTTCTGGAACCTGCGGACGGACTTCCGGTCGACGCCGCCGAACTTCGTCCACGACGCCGACGGCGGAACGGGGAGCGAGCTGAAGATTTCCCTGGCCTACCATCCCACGCGCCTCGTGTTCGTCGAGGGCGGGTTCTGGTCGATCAAGCTGGAAGCGAAGAACGGGATCGATACCGTCTATCTGGCCGACGGAAGCGCTCTCTCGTCGAAGCTCGACAAAGTGACGAGCAAGCGGGAAGGGGCCTTCGCTGGAATCGGCGTCAAGTTCTAGCCTGCGTCTGCGTCCGCTCTACGGCGGACGATCGGCTCGGAAGGAGGGGCCGCGGCCGGCCGGGACGGCGGCTCTACGGAAGGCTTGGGCATAGTTTGCTTTTCGGCGCGCGCCAGGCCTTTTTGGGGCCTTCTTGGGCGGAGATACTACGGACCAAGGAGTTCCAGACGCTTCAGCAGAGCCTCCATGTCCTCCGGGATCGGCGCGGCGAAGGTGCGACGCTCGCCCGTCGCGGGATGGGCGAACGTGAGACGGCGGGCATGGAGCATC
>MHEK01000033.1:203-41869 GCA_001803795.1 Nitrospirae bacterium RBG_16_64_22 | reverse complement strand
CAGGGCGACGGCCAGGGCGATTCGGTGGGGCGTGTCGTGGAAACCGGCGATCTGGCGGAGTCTCTCTCGAACCTGGAACCCCATCCTAGCCCCTCTTGCGGACGGCCGTCCGGAAATGCTCGTATCCGAGGTCCTCGAATCGAATCGTCCGCCCTCGGGCGTCGACAGTCTGGACGCGGGGCGTTCCGGACCGGCGCGGGCCGACTCTTCCGATCGGCGCGACGGGGAAGCGGCACTTCCGCGCGAGCCGCTCGATCTTCCCGGCATGTTCGGGACGGGCTGTAAACAGCAGTTCGTAGTCCTCCCCGCCCGCGGCCGCGAGCGACTCCACTTTGGCTCCGAGGCGAGGGACGCCTCGAAGCGCCGGAGAAACGGGAATCCTCGCGATTTCCACGACCGCGGCGACGCCGCTCTCGTCGGCGATGTGGCCGAGGTCCGCCAGGAGACCGTCCGAGACGTCGATCGCCGCCGTGGCGAGCCGCCCTTGCGCAAGCGCCCTCCCAAGGACGACGAGTGGGACGGGGTGCAGATGGGCCCGGATGAGCGACCGCTCCGGTTTCTCTTCCACGGGGTCGGTTCGATATCGCCCTGGCGTGAAGCGGGTCCCGTGCGTGAGGAGTTCTAGCCCGCCTGCTGAGCCGCCAAGCGTGCCAGAGACGAAGATCAAGTCGCCCGGCCTGGCTCCGCTCCGCGTGAGCGCCCGGCCCCGCTCGATCTCCCCCAGTGCCGTGACGCAGATGGTGACGCCGGCTCCCGCCGGCGAAGCCGTCGTATCCCCGCCGGCGAGCCGGGCACTGAACGGTTTTGCCGCGTCGAGAACGCCCCGGTAGAACAGATCCACCCGCCCGGCGGGAGTCGATGGCGGAAGAGACAGCGCGATCAGCAGGGCCGTCGGCGTCCCTCCCATGGCCGCGATGTCCGAAATGTTCGCGGCGACGGCCTTGACGCCCAGATCGTAGAAGGACGTCCACGAGAGGTTGAAGTGGACGCCTTCCGAGAGCAGGTCGGTTGTCGCGAGAAGATCGAACCCAGGCCGGGGGCGGAGGACCGCGGCGTCGTCTCCGACTCCGAGCACGAGCCGTCCGCCGCGCGAAAGATCGACCGCGCGGCGGCGGATCCGTTCGATGAGCCCGAATTCACCCAGAGAGCGAAGAGTAACCAGGGGAGATCCTACCCGGAAACGACAGCCGTTCTCTCCGGCCGCCGACGGGAGGCCGGGGGACGCTTCTCGGCCTGCGGCCGCTTCGCGGGCCGCCCGTCGGACTCCCTGGCCGGTTTGGCCGGGGGGGCCGTTTTCCCGGCAGGGGCCGGGCGGCTCGGCGGGGGAGGCAGGAGGGCCTTCTTGAGGACCTGATCCATGTTTTCCACGAGGACGAAATGGAGGTCCTTCTTCACGTTCCTGGGGATGTCCTCCAGATCCTTTTCGTTTCGGCGAGGGATCAGGATCGTCTTGAACCCGGCCCGCCTCGCGGCGAGGGACTTCTCCTTGAGGCCGCCGATGGGAAGAACCCTTCCGCGAAGCGTGACCTCGCCCGTCATCGCGATGTTGCGCGAGACGGGACGCCCCGTGAAGACGGAGGCGATTCCGGCCGCCATCGTGATTCCCGCCGAGGGGCCGTCCTTCGGAATGGCGCCGGCGGGGACGTGGATGTGGAGGTCGGTCTTCTCGAAGACGTCTTCCTTGATGCCCAGGCGGGCGGCTCGGGACCGGACATACGAGAGGGCGGCTTGGGCCGACTCCTTCATCACGTCCCCCAAGTGGCCCGTGAGCGTCAGGCCGCCCTTGCCGCGCATCGTCGTGACCTCGACCGTGAGCGTGTCGCCGCCAGTCTCCGTCCAGGCCAGTCCGGTGACGACGCCCACCTCGTGGGCCTCCCGCTCGTCCTCTGGGAGGAACTTGGGCGGTCCAAGGTAGCGGTGGATGTTCGCGGGCGTGATCTCGTGCGGCTCGGTCTTCCCTTCGGCCACTTTCCGGGCGACTTTCCTGCAGATGTTGGCGATCTCGCGCTCGAGATTGCGCACGCCGGCCTCGCGCGTGTACTGGCCGATGAGGACGAGGACCGCCGGATCGGTGAAGGCGACGTGCTTTTCCGTGACCCCGTGCTCGGAGAGCTGGCGCGGGATGAGGAAGTTCCGGGCGATGCCGAGCTTCTCCTCTTCCGTGTACCCGGAGAGGTGGATCACCTCCATCCGGTCCCGCAATGGGGAAGGGACAGGGTCGAGGATATTGGCCGTCGTGATGAACATGACGTTCGAGAGATCGAACGGCACGCCCAGGTAGTGGTCCGAGAACTGGTTGTTCTGCTCGGGATCGAGGACCTCGAGGAGGGCGGCGGCCGGATCGCCCCGGAAGTCCATGCCGATCTTGTCCACCTCGTCCATCATGAAGACGGGGTTGTTCGTCCCGGCCGTCTTGATCCCCTGGATGATCCGGCCAGGCATCGCGCCCACGTAGGTCCGCCGGTGGCCGCGGATCTCGGCCTCGTCGCGCATGCCGCCGAACGAGACGCGGACGAACTCGCGCCCCAGCGCGCGGGCGATCGACTTGCCCAACGACGTCTTCCCGACGCCCGGGGGACCCACGAAGCAGAGGATCGGCCCCTTCATCTTCTCCTTGAGCTTGCGGACGCCGAGGTACTCGAGGATCCTCTCCTTCACCTTCTCCAGGTCGTAGTGGTCCTCGTCGAGGACCTTCTTGGCCTGCTTGAGGTCGAGGTTGTCCTTGGTCGACTTGCTCCAGGGCATTTCCACCAGCCATTCGACGTACGTCCGAATGATTCCCGATTCGGCCGAGTCGGGGTGCATCTTGGAGAGGCGCCCGATCTGCTTTTCGGCCTCTTTCTGGACCTTTTCCGGCATCTTGGCCGCCTCGATCTTCTGCCGGAGGTCGTTGATCTCCTCGGCCCGCTCGTCGGTCTCGCCCAGCTCCTTCTGGATCGCCTTGAGCTGTTCCCGGAGGAAGTACTCCCGCTGGGTCTTGTCGATCTCGCCGCGGGCGTCGGCCTGGATCTTCTGCTGCATCGTGAGGACTTCGATCTCCTTCGAGAGGACCTCGTTCACCTTTCCCAGTCTGGCCGCGGGGTCCAGGATCTCGAGCACCTCCTGGGCGCCCTCGACCTTGAGGCCCATGTTCGAAGCGACGAGGTCGGCCAGGCGGCCGGGGTCCTCGATGTTCTCCACGACGACCATGATGTCGGGAAGGATGACCTTTCCCAGGGAGGCGACCTTTTCGAGCTGTTCCTTGACGTTTCGGACGAGGGCCTCCACCTGGAGCGTCATCTCGGGAATCTTGGACTCGACGATCTTCTCGACGGCGACCTGATAGTACGGGTCGGTCTGGACGAACTCCGTGATCCGCGCCTTGGCGAGCCCCTGGACCAGGATCTTGATCCGGCCGTCGGGGAGCTTGAGCATCCGCATGATCATCCCGACGGTGCCGACCGCGTAGATGTCCTTCGGCTCGGGGTTCTCGACGCCCAGGTCCTTCTGAGCGGCGAGGAGGACCATCCGGTTTTCGGACAGGGCCCCGTCGATGGCGCGGATCGACATCTCGCGCCCCACGAAGAGCGGCAGAATCATGTAAGGGAAGACGACGACGTCGCGGATCGGCAAGAGCGGCAGACGGCCCGGGATCTCCGCGGGCGGCTCGTCGGACGGCGTGAACGTTTCCTCGTTTTCGGATTCCGTTTCCGGATCCTTCTTTGGCACGTCTTTTCTCCTCAGGGTTTGAGCGTCCGCAGGTACGACCGGAACGGCGGACCCAGCTCGGGGTTCTTCAAGGCGAACTCGACCGTCGCCTCCAGGAAACCCAGCTTGTCGCCGGCATCGTACCGCTTTCCTTCGAACTCGTAACCATAAATCGCCTGCCGCCCCAAGAGGCTCTTCAGCGCGTCCGTGAGCTGGATCTCGCCCAGCTTCCCCGGCTTGGTCCGTTCCAGCTCTTCGAAGATCTCCGGCGTCAGGATGTACCGGCCGATGACGGCCAGGTCGGAGGGGGCGCTTTCCGGCTTCGGCTTCTCGACGAGGTCCAGGATCCGGTGAAGGCCGTCGTCCATCGGTTCGGTCTTGATGATGCCGTACCGGCTGACCTGCGACCGAGGGACCCGCTCGACGGCGAGGACGGACGCCTGATGCCGCTTGAATACGCCGACCAACTGCTTGAGCGCCGGGACGCGGCTGTCGACGATGTCGTCTCCCAGGAGGACGGCGAACGGTTCGTTCCCGACGATGTTCTTGGCGCAGAGGATCGCGTGGCCCAGCCCCAGCGCTTCCCGCTGACGGACGTAGCAGAAGTCCACCATATTGGCGATCTTCTGCATCTCGTCGAGGAGGCGCGTCTTCCCCTTCTCCTTGAGGTTGTTTTCCAGCTCGTAGGCGACGTCGAAGTGGTCCTCGATCGCCCGCTTTCCCCGGCCCGTGACGATGATGACCTGCTCGATGCCCGACGCGACCGCCTCTTCGACGACGTACTGGATCATCGGCTTGTCGACGAGCGGGAGCATCTCCTTCGGAGAGGCTTTCGTCGCCGGAAGGAACCGCGTTCCGAGTCCCGCGGCCGGGAAGACGGCCTTGCGGATATGGGTCACGGACACTGCTTTCGTCTCCTTCCGTCGTTCCAAATGGGGGGACCAACCGGACATCCAAACCGCCCAATTATCGTTGATCCGGAGGCGTTAAGTCAACTGGCGTCGGGCGAGCAGAACCCATTGAGGAAAAAGGACTTCCACCTGCTTCAAGGCTTCCTCGGGGGAAGCCGTGTTCTCGATCACGTCATCCGCCTTCCGCCGCTTCTCCTCAATCGGCCATTGGGCGGAGAGGCGGGCCAGGGCCTCCTCGCGGGGGAGGCCGTCCCGCCTCATGACCCTTTCCATCTGCTGGTCGGGCCGGCAGACGACGACGGCCGTCCGGTCCACGCTCCTCTCGTACCCCGTTTCGAAGAGGAGGGGGACGACCAGGACGACGACTCCCTCCGGGTTCGTCTGGCGGGCGCGGGAGACGGCCTCGGCCATGCGCTCGAAGACGCGCGGGTGGACGATCTTCTCCAGATCGCGCCGGGCCGATCCGTCATGGAATACGAGCCGGGCAAGAGCGGGCCGGTCGAGCGTTCCGTCCGGTCTGATGATCTTGTCGCCGAAGCGCGCGCGAATCTCTTCCAGGGCCGGCCGGCCGGGGGCGACGGCGGATCGCGCCGCATCGTCGGCGTCCACGACGACAGCGCCGAGGGACGCGAGCTTCTCCGCCACGAGGCTCTTCCCCGTGGCGATCCCTCCCGTGAGGCCGACGATGAGCATCGTTTCTTCCTATCCGTCCCGCCGGATCACCAGGCAGGCATTCACGCCGCCGAAGCCGAAGGCGTTCGTCAGGATAGTCCGGACGCCGACCCGGCGAGGGCCTTCGGCGGCGTAGTCCAAGTCGCATTCTGGATCGGGATTCCTCAGATTGATCGTCGGGGGAATGAGCCCGTGACGGATGATCATCGCGGCGGCAACCGCCTCCACGGCCGACGAGGCGCCGAGGAGGTGCCCCGTCATCGACTTGAGCGAGACGACCGGGATCTTCCGCGCGCGGGAACCCAGGGCAGACTTGACGGCCGCCGTCTCCATGCGGTCATTCTCCCGCGACGAGGTCCCGTGCGCAATCACGCAATCGACCTCGCGGGGACTCGCGCCCGCGTCGGCCAGGGCGGAGCGGATCGCTGACGCCGCGCCCGTTCCGGCCGGGGCGGGGCGCGTGTAGTGGTAAGCGTCGTTCGAGGCGCCGTACCCGGCGACGAAGGCCAGGGGCTTCGCTCTCCGGCGCCGGGCATGCTCAGCCGATTCCAGGACGACGATCCCCGCTCCCTCGGAGAGAACGAACCCGTCGCGCGTCCGGTCGAAGGGGCGGGAGGCGGACTTCGGGTCGTCGTTGCGGCGCGAAAGGGCCCGCGCGGCGGCGAAGGCGGCCAGCATCGAAGGGACGATCGGCGCCTCGGCGCCGCCCGCGATCGCGACGTCCACGATCCCGTCGCGGATCATCCGAGTGGCTTCGCCGACGGCGTGGGCGCCCGAGGCGCACGCCGTCGAGAGGGCGAGCGTCGGCCCCGTAATCCCGTGCTTCAGGGCGATGAACCCCGCGGCCATGTTGACGAGCGACATGGGGGCGGCGAAGGGCGAGACCCCCTTGAACCCGCGCGCGAGAAGGCCGGAGACGTTCTCCTCCCAGGTCCCGATCCCTCCGCGGCTCGACCCGATGACGATGGCCGTCCGGCGGGCGAGGCGGGGCGTGAGCCTGATCCCGCTTTCCGCAAGGGCTTCATCCGCCGCCGCCGCGGCGTATTGGACGAAGCGGTCCAGCCGGCCGGCTTCCTTGGCGGAGAGGCACACGCGGGGATCGAAGTTCTTCACCTCTCCCGCGATCCGCGCGGGGAAGGGAGACGGGTCGAAGCGCGTGATCGGCCCGACGCCCGACCGGCCGGACGCGAGCGCCGACCACGCTTCGGGGGCCGAATTGCCGACTGGCGTGACGGCGCCCAAGCCGACGATTGCCACGGCGGGTAAGGGTGGGATTTGATTTTTCGGCATGGGAATCGGGAAATGCGTTGAGCCTAGAATCCGCAGATTACGCCGATTGCGCAGATGAATACAGAACAAACCGCGGCGATTTGGGTGCTTGCGAAATAGATGTGAATCGCCTTCTCGGTGGCCCTGGATTTCGGAGGTAAGCCTTTGAGAATCTGCGCCAATCTGCGGCCATCTGCGGATAACGGTTTTTCGAGGTTGAAGGGAATCGACTCGGGCCGTATAGTACGGTCGATGCCCACGCCTGTCAAGCGGCCGTCCCAGCTCCGCGCTCCCTCCGACGAGTCGTGCTTCGTCTGCGGTCCGGCCAACCCGCGCTCGCTGTGCGTTTCCTTTCGCGTCGAGCCCAAGGCGTCCGCGGCCGAGGCTTCCTACGCGCCCGGGCGAGAGACGCAAGGGTATGACGGAGTCGTCCACGGCGGCATCATCGCCGCCCTGCTCGACGAGGCGATGGTCAAGGCGGCCAACGCCTCCGGCCGGGCCTTCGCGACGGCCTCCCTCTCCGTCCGGTTCCGCTCGCCGGGCCGCGTGGGAGAGCCCCTTGTCATCCGCGGCAGGGTCGTCGAGCGGCGGGGACGCCTGGCTCGGGCCGCGGCGACGATCCATGCTGTCGGTGGCCGCCTTGTGGCCCAAGCCGAAGGGTCCCTTGTCCGCCATGGTTGACCGGCGCCGGAAATCCCGCAAGGGCGCCCCATCCCAGCCCCCATCCGTCCCGGGGAAGGACCAAATCCTGGAAATCCTCTCACGCCGGGAGGACCGCCCCCTCAGGTTCGACGAGATCAAGCGTTCCCTCCGCGTCGCCGCGACGGCCGAGCGCACGCTTCGTCGTCTTCTGGAAGAACTCCAGCGGGAGGGGCGGATCGTCAAGACTCGGGAGGGGCGCTTCGGTCTCGCGGCGAAGATGTCGCTTGCGACTGGCCGCCTCATGGCCCACCGGGACGGGTACGGATTCGTCGTCCTGGAGGAGGAGAAGGAGAAGAAGCCGGACGTCTACGTGAACGCCAAGGCGATGGGCGGGGCGATGCATGGCGACAAGGTGGTCGTCCGGGTCGAGTCGGCCAGGGGCGAACGGGGACCGGAAGGAAGGATCGTGCGCGTCCTCGAACGGGCGCGCACCCGGATCGTCGGCCGGTTTGAGCAGGCCGGGCAACACGGGTTCGTCGTGCCCCGGAACCGGCGGCTCGGGCAGGACCTCTTCGTGGAGAAGGGAGAGGCGGGCCGCGCCCGGACGGGCGATCTCGTCGTGGCCGAGATTACGGCCTATCCCCAGGCCCAGCGGAACCCCGAGGGAAAGATCGCCCGCGTCCTGGGCAAGGCGGGGGATCCCGCGCTCGACACGGACGCGATCATCGCCGAGTACGATCTTCCCTCGGAGTTTCCCGAGCCGGTCGTTCGCCAGGCGCGGGGCGTCCCGAAGGACGTCCGGCCCTCGGACATCGCGGGGCGCAAGGACCTTCGCGGCCTTCCCACCGTGACGATCGACGGCGAAAACGCGCGGGACTTTGACGACGCCGTCTCGATCCGGCGCGAAGGGGACGGGTGGCGTCTCTGGGTCCACGTGGCCGACGTGGGCCACTATGTCCCCTGGGGATGCCCTCTCGACCGGGAGGCGTTCGAGCGGGCGACGTCCGTTTACTTCCCCGACCGCGTGGTCCCGATGCTCCCCGAGGACCTCTCCAACGGGATCTGCTCGCTCAACCCCCGGGTGGACCGGCTCGCGTTCACGGCGGAAATGCTGTTCGATGGGAAGGGGCGGCGCCGCGGCGCGTCGGTTTACAAGAGCACGATCCGGAGCGACCACCGGATGACGTACAAAGCCGTCCGGCAGATCCTCGTCGACGGCGACCCGGACCTGACCCGGAAGTACGCCGACTTCGTTCCCGCGTTCAAGGAGATGGAACTCCTGGCCCGGTCTCTCCTGGCCCTCCGGGTGGCGCGTGGATCGCTCGACTTCGACCTCCCCGAGCCGGAGATCCTCCTCGATCTTCGGGGGGAGACGACGGCCATCGTCGCCGCCGAGCGTTCCGTCGCCCACCGGATTATCGAGGAGTTCATGCTGGCGGCGAACGAGACGGTCGCTCGGCACCTCACGGAGCGGCGGATCCCGATGCTCTACCGGATTCACGAGCCGCCCGCTCCCGAGAAGATCGAGGCCCTCGCCGAGCTGGTCCGGCCGTTCGGATACAAACTGGCGATTATCGGGACGTTCAAGCCCAAAGCCCTGCAAAGGCTGTTGTCGGCGTCCGAGGGGAAGCCGGAAGAACGGCTCATCCACCAGGCCGCCCTTCGCTCGCTCAAACAGGCCCGGTACTCCGAGGAACACCTGGACCACTTCGGCCTGGCGTCCACGACGTACACGCACTTCACGTCTCCCATCCGGCGATACCCCGATCTCGTCGTCCACCGGATCCTCGCGGACACGCTCGCCCTGGGAAACAGGGCCGTCGCCCAGCTCGCGCCCCTGGCGGATCGTCTGCCGGGCATCGCGGATCATTCGTCCCGGCGGGAGAGGATCGCCATGGAGGCGGAGCGGGACGTCGTGGACGCGAAGAAGGCCGCCTTCATGCGCGACAAGGTGGGGCAGGAGTTCGGGGGCGTCATCACGGGCGTGACGGCGTTCGGGCTGTTCGTCCAGCTCGACGGGATCTTCGTGGAAGGGCTCGTCCACGTTTCGTCGGTCGAGGACGACTACTACCGCTACGAAGAGGCCGCGCACGCCCTCGTCGGCGCCCGGCGGGGCCGCGTCTTCCGACTGGGCGATCCCGTCCGCGTCGCCGTCTCCCGCGTAAACGTCGAAGACCGCCGCGTGGACCTCAAGCTGGCGTGAAGAGAACGGTTGTGCCGTCTGCCCTGCGGCCGCACGGCGCCGGGGAAGGGGCCGGAATGAGCCTGACCGGGCGGATCGTCGTCTTCGGCGGGAGCGGGGTTTTCGGGAAGCGGGTCGTGCGGGAGATCCTGCGGCTCTGTGAGGCGCCGGTCACGGTTGTCGCCCGGGACCCGGGGCGGGCGGAGAGGGCGCTTTCCGGACTCGACCCGGGACGGATCGCTCTCCGTTTGGGTGACGCATCTAATCGGGAATTTGTTCGGGAATCTATCCGCGGCGCGTGCGCCGCGGTCTGCTGTATCGGTCCCTTTGACCGCCTCGACACAACGATCCTCGATGCCTGCATATCCGAGCGGGTCCACTACGTAGATATCGCCGAGAACCGGGAGTACGTCGGGCGTGTCCTCGCCTTGGGCGACCGGATCAAGGACGCCGGGATCGCCGCCCTCACCGGCCACTCCAGCCTTCCCGGCACGTCGTCCCTCCTGGCCAAGATGGCCTCGCAGGGAATGCCGCAAGTCGAGGAGATCACCATCGGTTTGTTCCTCGGGAACAAGAACGAGCGGGGGAGGGGAGGAGTCGGCGCGCTTCTCCACAGCCTGGGAGAGGAGTTCATGGGATGGGAGGACGGAAGGGGTTTTCCTCTCGTGGGTTGGCATCGGAGCCGCCTCTTCTCCTTCCCCGAGCCGGTGGGCGAGCGGGAGCTGTTCGTTTCGAACATTGCGGACTACGAACAGATCCCCCGTCTCCTTGGAGCAAGGACCGTCCGGTTCTTCGTGGGGTTCGAGAGCCGCATGATGAACCGGCTCATTCAGTTCGCGGGCCGATTGAGGCGGGCCGGGCTCGTTCCGTCGGGGCCTCGGACGGCTTCAGCCCTGGTGCGGTTGGGGGGCATATTCGCGCTCACGGGTTATGACGGCGGCGCGATTCAGGTGAGCGTCTTGGGGAAAAACTCCGCCGAGAAGCAGATCCGCCGGACGGTGACGGTCATGGCCGACCGCGAGGGCCAGCGGATCCCCGCGATGCCCGCGGCGCTGGGCGCCTGCGCGCTTGCGCGGGGCGAGATCGGGAAGGCGGGCGTCTTTCTCTTCGGGGAATGGATGGATCCCAACCGCTATCTGGCCGAGCTGGAATCGCAGGGGTTCCGGGTTCAGCGATAGCTCCGGAACCGTCCGCGACAGGATCTCTGGATCTAACTGCGGAGGAAGGGGCCGGGGATCATGCCCCGAAACATTCCTCCAGGACGAGGCATTCGATTTCTTCCACTCTTCTGAAGTCAGCGTCATTGCATACGAACCCGGTTGCCCCGGCGCAGATTGCCGAAGCCGCCTGAACGGAATCGGGAGTCTCCAGGAGGCATTCGGCGCGGAGCCTGGCGGCCAGATCGGCGATTTCCAGCGTGAGCGGAACCCATCCCAGGTTGGGGTAGGTCTGCAGGAGAGAGTAGAACCTCAAGACGAGGTCATCGGCTTTTCTCCGATATGGCTGGACGAGTATTTCCAGCAGAGTAAGAGTCGAGGTGGAAGCCCGCACGCTTCCGGCCTCAACGGCCTCGAAGATGTGATCACACAGAAGGTGGTATCGGGGGTGTTGCTCAACGAAATAGATGAAGATGCTCGTATCAAGGAAGATATGACGGTGCCTTCGTAGAAAGCCTCTCAGGTTGTGCGCTTCGTCCAAGACCGCCGTTCCTTCTTGAGATAGCTCTCCGGGTAGAGCCCCTTACCGAGACCCGAGAGAGCTTTGCGGTAGCTCCTCGGTTTTGGCATGATGACGGTGAGCCCTTCCTTGACGACAACGAGAAGCTCATCGCGTCCCTTCAGCTGCATGGCCTCCCGGGCTTCCTTCGGGATCACGATCTGGTTCTTGGAGCTGAGCCTGAGAACGGGCATCGGGTTCCTCCTGCACAACTTTACATTATTCCAGAATGTAAAGCCTGTCAAGGGTCGACAGGATTAAAATGATGCACGGCGGGGCTTGAATGTTCCCTGGATTCGGTTCGGGCTCGCTCTCGGCGATGTTCGTGGCGCGGCCGCCGACCCCGTATTGAGGCGCTGGGTCTGTTGTGGTATAAGCTCGTGTGTTACCCGCCCTGGGGCGGGCCAACCGGAAACGCGGATCGACGAAGATGCTGACGGGACCGGCTTTCCTCTTTCTGCTCTCCATCGGGCTTCAGCTCGAGGCGGCCCTCCTGGCCCTGCGCCTCATCCGGATCACGGGGCGGAAGGGCGCCTGGATCCTCATCTCCCTGGCCATGCTCATGATCGCCGTCCGCCGGACGGTGACGTTCGCCTCGATGCTGAGCGCGGGCTCGGTCCGCTTCGATTCCGCCGAGTGGATCGCCGTCGGCGTTTCCGTCCTGATGCTTGCAGGCGTCGTCCGGATCGGCACCTACTTCAAGACGGTCAGGTCCGCGGAGGATGTTCAGGCCCGGACGTTCCGGGCCCTCAGAGCTGTGGCCCAGGAGCCGGCCTCCCAGACGGGGGAGGCGTTCTTCCGCTCCCTCGTTCAACATCTCACCGAGACGCTCGGCGTGGACTACGCGCTGGTCGGTCGGCTGACGGGGAAGGCGCCCGAGAGCGTCCGGACGCTTGCGGTCTGCTGTCGTGGCGAAGCGCAGGACAACGTGGAATACGTCCTGCAGGGGACGCCTTGTGAGAACGTTGTCCGCCAGGACTCCTGCGCCTATCCCGATGGCGTCCGGCGTCTCTTCCCCTCGGACCGGATCCTCGTGGATATGATGGCGGAATCCTACATGGGAGCGCCGCTCCGCGACCCGTCCGGCCGGGTGATGGGCCTCATGGCCGTCCTGGACGGCAAGCCGCTGGAAAACACGGACCTGGCCGATTCGATCTTCAAGCTCTTTGCCGTCCGCGCCGCGGGCGAGCTGGAGCGGATGGAGGCTCAGGAGAAGATCGAACGTGACTACCATGCCCAGAGGGTCGTGGCCGCTGTTCTCGAAGCCGCGCAAGAGGTGATCCCCTTCGAGGCCAGGCTCGGAAACGTTCTGGATCTCGTCTTTTCCGTTCCGAGCCTGAACGTCCAGCGCAAGGGGTGCATCTTCCTGGCGGAGGACGGGTCCGGCGTGCTCTCCATGACCGCCCAACGGGGCCTGGGGGAGCCCCTCCTCTCCACGTGCGCGCGCGTCCCGTTCGGCCGGTGTCTCTGCGGGAAGGCCGCGCAGGAACGACGCGTAGTCTTTGCCTCCATGGTGAACGGCGCCCACGAATTGACGTTCGACGGAATGGATCCCCATGGCCACATCTGCGTCCCGATCCTCTCCGGGGACCGGGTCCTTGGCGTTCTGAACCTTTACGTCGAAGAGGGCCACGGCCGGACAGCCGAGGAGGAGGCGCTCCTCGCGACCGTCGCCGGCACGCTGGCGGGGGTCATCGAGCGGCAACGGGCCGAGGAACAGGTCGCCGTCCTGGCGCGCTTCCCGGACGAGAATCCCAATCCGGTCCTCCGGGTCTCGCGCGAGGGCGTCATCCTGTACGCCAATCCCGCCAGCCGCCATCTTCTGGAGGCTTGGCGCTGTCGCGTGGGAGACCGTGTTCCCGTGGATTCGACCGGGGGCGTGACAGCCGCTTTGGCGGCGGGCGAGAGATCGGAGGTCGAGGTCCCGGTCGGGGGCCGGATCGTCTCCTTCGTCTTGGGGCCGGTCATGGAGGCCGGCTACGTGAACCTTTACGGCCGGGACGTGACGGAGAGGCGCGAGGCTGAGGCGGCGCTCCGCGAGAGGGAGGAGAACTTCCGGGCCCTGGCGGAGAACGCCCAGGACGGAATCGTGATTGCGACGGCGGATGGCCGCCTGGCGTATGCAAACGGGCGTCTAGCCGAGATCATGGGAGGCGCGGTCGAGGAGATCGTGGGCCGGCCCATCATGGACCTCGTTCCGCCCGAGGACCTTGCCCGGATCATGAGTCACATGACGGACAGGCTCGCAGGCAGGTCCGCCCCGCGGCAGTACGAGGTCGCCGGGGTCCGGAAGGACGGCCGCCGGATCCCCATCGAGATCACGGCGTCGGCAACCGTCTGGGAGGGACGGCCGGCCTCCCTGGCGATCATCCGGGACGTCTCCGATCGGAAGCGGATCGAGGAGGAGCGCCTGCGCGCAAGCAAGCTGGAGTACGTGGGCGTCCTGGCCGGCGGAATTGCCCATGACTTCAACAACCTCCTGACGGCGATCACCGGGAACGTCTCGCTCAGCAGGGCGATGGTCGAGCCGGAAAGCGAGATCCACGATCAGCTCGAAGAGGCCGAAAAGGCCTGCGTGCGGGCCAGGGACCTCACGCACCAGCTCCTCACTTTCTCCCGGGGCGGGGCGCCCGTGAAGAAGGCCGCCTCGATCGGGGACCTTGTCCGGGAGTCCGTCTCGTTTGCGCTCTCCGGTTCCGGCACGCGCGCCGACTTCGATATCCCGCCGGACCTCTGGCCGGCGGACGTGGACGAGGGGCAGATGAGCCGCGTGATCCAGAACCTCGTCCTCAACGCTTCCCAGGCCATGTCCGGCGGCGGCGTGATCGACGTCCGTTGCGGGAACGTCCGGCTGGATGGGGAGGAGCGGGAGCCGGCCGTCGTTCTTTCCCCCGGAAAGTACGTAAGGATCTCCGTCCAGGACCACGGCGTGGGTATCACGCCGGCGGACCTGGACAGGATCTTCGAGCCGTATTTCACGACCAAGCGCAAGGGAACAGGCCTGGGGCTTGCCGCCACTTATTCCATCATCCGGAACCACGGGGGGAAGATCGCCGTGGAATCCACTCTCGGCCGCGGGACGACGTTCCGCGTTTACCTTCCGGCTTCCGAGGGGATAGCGCCCCCGCCAAAGGAGGGCGGCGGGCTCCGTCCGGCCCCGGCTGGGTCTGGGCGGATCCTCGTCGTGGACGACGAGGACCTCATCAGGAACATGGCCGTCCGGATCCTTGAGCACGCCGGGTACGCCGTCTCTTCGGCGTCGGAAGGCGCCGGAGCCGTCGAACTCTACCGGTCCGCGCGCGCGTCCGGCAGGCCGTTCGACCTGGTCATCACCGACCTGACGATTCCCGGGGGAGTGGGAGGGCGCGAGGCCGCGCGGAGACTCCTGGAGATCGACCCGGCCGCCCGCATCATCGTCTCAAGCGGCTATTCGGAGGACGCGGCCATGGCCGACTTCAAGGCGCACGGTTTCCGCGGCGTCGTGGTGAAGCCGTACAAGATGGACGACCTGCTCGCGGCGGTGGCGGAAGCGCTGGAGGGGTCGGCGTGAGGTCTCATCCGTCCGATCCGCTCGATTTGATCGCGGGCGTGGGGTATTGACACGGGTAGGAGCTATAGTTATACTTGTGGTATTCCAAGGGGGCGTGATGAAGACTGCCATCTCCATTCCAGACGATATCTTCAAAGCCGTTGAAAGACTTGCGAAGGATACCCATTGCTCCCGGAGCCGGATCTTCTCGGACGCAGTGAGGGAGTACCTTGAGAAGTACCGGAACGAGAGGATGCTCGATGCCCTCAACAGGGCGTATTCGGAGCCGGAGACGGATGATGAGACCGCCTGGAGGCGGTCCGCTCGGAAGCGGTACGCGAAAGCGACCGGGGCCGTCCGATGGTAATCCGGCAGGGAGACGTGTTCTGGCTCGACCTTGGCGCGCCGTCCGGATCGGGGCCGGGGTTTCGGCGTCCGCACGTGGTCATCCAGAACGACCTGTTCAATCAAAGCCGGATCAACACGGTGGTCGTCTGCGGACTCACGTCCAACCTCAAACGGGCCGAGGCCCCAGGAAACGTCCTCCTAAGGAAGGGCGAGGCGAATCTTGGGAAGGACAGCGTTGTAAACGTTACCCAACTCGTGACAGTGGACAAGAGAGACCTCGTTGAGAAGATCGGGGCTCTTTCTCCTTCGCGGATCAGACAGATCGTCGATGGCGTCAATCTGTTGGTTGAGCCAAGGAGGTTATAGCGCGCGTGGCTCGGGGGTGTAGCGGGAAACTGGGAGAGATGGATAAGGCACACGATGTCGAGAGGGTCGCGTTTTCGGGGACGACGATGATGTTGCGCGTTGATGGCAAGGAGTACCAGATCGACATCGCAAAGGAGTCGGACCGGCTTGCGAAGGCCACCCGGGAGCAACGGGAGAACTTCGAGATCTCCCCGACCGGCTACGGCATTCACTGGCCGGACCTTGATGAAGACCTTTCCATCGACGGACTGATTGGCGCGAAGCATCCATGCCTGCTTGCCAAGACTACTGGATAATCGTCTATACCGCCATTCGGCGGATGATCTTTTCCTCCACCACACAGGCAACCATCTTAGCGCCGCCGGCTATTTCTTCAGGAGCCTTTTGAGAAGCTTCTCGACCTTGGCCCGGATCGTGTCCCGCACCTCGCGGAACTTCTCCGGAGCCATGTCCCGCGGGTCGGGGATGTCCCACTCCTCGCGGAGCCGTGCCGGGACGGACGGGCAGGCGTCCCCGCAGCCCATCGAGACGACCACGTCGTACTCCACTTGGGGAATCTCCGCGAGCGACTTCGAACGATGGGCGGCGAGGTCATAGCCGACCTCCTTCATGCTCAGGGCGGCGCGCGGGTTGACCTTGCCCGAGGGGCGGGAGCCGGCGCTGTACGCCTCCACCCGGTCTCCGCCGATCATTCGGGCGAAGGCCTCCGCCATCTGGCTGCGGTTCGAGTTTTCGATGCAGACGAAGAGGAGGCGCGTACGGCCTCGGGCGGCCGGCTGATTCACGGGCGGATTTCTCCGGGGGCGTCACGACAGCAGGCCGCCCCGCGAATCTGCCGGCAGAGCGGTACGGCCGCCAGAGCGCCGATGACCGGAGCGGTCCAGTAGATCCAGAGCGCGTCAAGGCGGAAGGCGACAACGGCGGGACCCAGGGAACGCGCCGGGTTCATCGAGGCGCCTGAGATCGGCCCCGCGAAGAGCGCCTCCAGACCCACTACCGCGCCGACGGCCGCCCCGGCCATGATCCCCCGCTCCTTCGACCCGGTGGATACGCTCAGGATGACGAACATCAGGACCAGCGTGAGGACCAGCTCCAGCGCGAAGGACTGCGCCACGGAACCGCTCGGCAGGGTGCCGCCGAGACCTGGATGGGCTGGGAACAGCGCCCGCAGAGTCAGGCTCGCGCCGATAGCTCCGGCGCACTGGGCGGCGATGTACGCGGCGGCCTCGCGGGTCGGAATGCGCCGGGCGGCCCAGAACCCGAGGGTGACGGCTGGATTGATGTGCGCGCCGGAGACGTCGCCGACGGCATAGATCATCGCCATTACGACAAGGCCGAACGTCAGCGCGACGCCGACGTGGGAGACCATCCCGCCGGTCAGATCGTTGACCGTGATCGCGCCGGTCCCGGCGAAGACGAGCGAGAAGGTCCCCATCATTTCCGCGGTCAGCCTGCGCTTCATCGGCCCGTCACGGGACCATGTGGCGGATGATCCTGCCTTCGACCATGTAGACGACCATCTCGGCGATGTTCGTGGCGTGGTCGGCGACCCGCTCCAGGTACTTGGAGATGAACGAGATCCGGATCGCCCGGGTGATCGTGTGCGGGTCCTCGACCATGAACGAGACGAGCTCGCGGAAGACCTGCTTGTTCAGGTCGTCCACGAAGTCGTCGTCCCGGCAGACCTTGCGGGCCAGCGCCGCGTCGCGGTTCACGAAGGCGTCGAGCGCTTCCTTCAGCATCCGCTGGGCGGCGTCGGCCATCCGAGGGATGTCGATGTACGGCTTGAGCGGCGGTTCTTCGTTCAGCTCCAGCGCCCGCTCGCAGGTGTCCACCGCCAGGTCTCCCATCCGCTCGAGGTCGGTCACGATCTTCATCGCCGTGGTGAGGAAGCGCAGGTCGCCGGCGGCGGGCTGGCGCAGGGCGATGAGGCGCACGCATTCCTCGTCGACCTCCACCTCCATGCGGTTCACGCGGTGGTCCTCCTCGATCGTCGTTCGCGCGAGGTCCGAATCGCGATCGACGAGGGCCTTGATCGAGCGCTGGACCTGCTCTTCGACCAATCCGCCCAAGGCGAGGATGCGCCCCTTGAGGGCCTTCAGTTCTTCGTCGAAAATCCGCTCCATCAGCCGAACCTCCCCGTGATGTAGTCTTCCGTCCGCCGGTCCTTGGGATTCGTGAAGAGGTCGCGCGTCGCGCCGATCTCCACCAACTCGCCCATCAGCATGAACCCCGTGATGTCGGAGACGCGCGCGGCCTGCTGCATGTTGTGCGTGACGATGACGATCGTGTAGCGCCTCTTGAGGCCGATCATCAGCTCCTCGATCTTCGCCGTGGCGATCGGATCGAGGGCCGAGCACGGTTCGTCCATCAGGAGGACGTCCGGTTCGACGGCGATCGCCCGGGCGATGCAGAGCCTCTGCTGTTGGCCGCCGGAGAGGCCCAGGGCGCTGTCGTTCAGCCTGTCCTTCACCTCGTCCCAGAGGGCCGCTCCCCTGAGGGAGCGCTCCACAATTTGGTCCAGCTCCCGCCGGTCGCTCGCGCCGAGGATTCGCGGTCCGTAGGCCGCGTTCTCGTAGATCGATTTGGGGAACGGGTTCGACTTCTGGAAGACCATGCCGACGCGCTTCCGAAGCTCCGTCACGTCGAGCGCGGAGTCTTGGATGTCCGTTCCGCCGATTCGGATCGTTCCGGATGTCCGGACGCCGTCCACGAGGTCGTTCATCCGGTTGAGACACCTCAAAAGCGTTGTCTTGCCGCATCCGGACGGCCCGATGTAGGCGGTGATCCGGTTCTTTGGGACGTCCATCGAGATGTTCTTGAGGGCCTGCTTTTCGCCGTACCAGAGGGACAGGTTTCGGATTTCGACCATTGCCGATTCCAAAGCCTCCGTCGAGGCGTTCGCGTGCAGATCCGGCGACAGGCGCGTCTCAATCGGCATAAGGGTCTCCCATGGGCGGCATCCTATCAGTTGCGAGGGCGCATGGCCATACGCCCCTACAATGTTCCAAGGGCATACTTCTTCCTCAAGCGGTTTCTAAGGACGATGGCCGCGAGGTTGAGGACGAGGACGATGCCGAGAAGAAGAAGCGTCGTCGTGAAGACCATCGGCCGGGCCGCGTCCACGTTGGGCGACTGGAACCCGACGTCGTAGATGTGGAACCCGAGGTGCATGAACTTCCGGTCCATGTGGAGGAAGGGCCAGAAAGAATCGAGGGGAAGGGCGGGGGCCAGCTTGACGACGCCCGTGATCATGAGCGGGGCGACCTCCCCGGCCGCCCGGGCCATCGCGAGAATCAGCCCCGTCAGAATCGACGGCATGACGGCCGGGAGGACGATCCGCCAGGTCGTCTCGAACTTCGTGGCGCCGAGGGCGAGCGACGCCTCCCTGAGCCCGCCGGGGATGGCGGCCAGTCCTTCCTCCGTGGCGACGATCACGACGGGGAGCGTGAGGAGGGCCAGCGTGAGCGAGGCCCAGAGGATTCCTCCCGTGCCGAAGGTCGGCGTCGGGAGCGATTCGGGATAGAAGAGGCGGTCGAGCGATCCGCCGACGAAGTAGACGAAGAACCCCACGCCGAAGACGCCGAAGACGATCGACGGCACACCGGCCAGATTGTTCACGGCGATCCGCACGGCGCTGACGAACGGTCCCTGCTGGGCGTACTCCCTGAGGTAGAACGCGGCGAGGACGCCCAGGGGCGTCGCGACGAGGCTCATGATCATGACCATCATGACCGTCCCGAAGATCGCAGGGAAGACGCCCCCTTCGGTGTTCGATTCCCGCGGGGCGTCCGCGACGAACTCCCAGACCTTTGCGGCGTAGAAGGCGGCCTTGGCCCCAGACCCCATGGCGTTCGGACGGTAGGCCCGGACGACCTGCGTGAGCGGGAGCTCCTTTTCCTGCCCCCCCACGGCGGCGGCGACCACGCTGGTTGTGTCCTTCTTCTTGGCGGCGCCCAAGGCGGTTTCCATCTCCGCGTACCCGGTCTGCAAGGCGCCCAGCTCCGCCTTGAGACGGGCGGCTTCGGGCCCCTCTCCTCTTCCCTGGGCGGAGAGCTTCTTGAGGTTGAGGCGGATCTTCTCCTGGGCGTGGTTGACCGCGCCGATCTCCGTCTTCTCGATCCGCCGGATTTCGGCCAGGAGCCGGGCGGCTTGCGGAAGACGCGCCTCAAGGGCGTTCCAGCCGTCGTCACCGCCCCCAGCGACGGGCCGCCCGTCCTCGCGGACTTCCCTCAACGTTCCGACGAAGTTTCCCCACTCGCGCCGCTCGATTACGATCGCGTCGTCCGGTCTCTCGCGGCGGGCGATCCTCGATTCATCCACCCACGTGAAGTCCTGCCCATAGATGTCTCGGTTCCCCTGCTTGACCTGGATCCGGTATTTCTTCGGCGTCTCGGGAGGGGCGCCCGGCTGGGGGATCTCCTCCCGGTCCATGACCTGTCCCATGACGGCGGTCTTGTCGTCCATGACGAGGAGGACGACGTCCTTCGGCCAGAAGAACCCGAGGCCGTTCGCGAGGATCAACAGGATGAGCCCCGCCACCATGAGGAGGGAGAAGGCGAGCCCTCCCGCCGTGAGCCAGATGAACGGATCGCCGCTCTTCCAGAACCTGCTCATAGGTACCGGTACTTCTTTCTGAGCTTGAGGCGGACAAGCTCCGCGACGGTGTTGACGACGAACGTCATCATGAACAGGAGCAGGGCCGCGAGGAAGAGGACGCGGAAGAGCGTTCCGCCCTCCGGGGCCTCCGGGAGCTCGACGGCGATGTTGGCCGAGAGGGCGCGGAAGCCGTTGAAGATCGACCAGTCCATGATCGGCGTGTTCCCCGTGGCCATGAGGACGATCATCGTTTCGCCGACGGCCCGGCCGAACCCGATCATCACGGCGGAGAAGATCCCGGGGGAGGCCGTCGGAAGGACGATCCTCACCGCCGTCTGCCAGCGCGTCGCTCCCAGGGCGAGGGACCCCGCGACGAGGTGCTGGGGGACGTTCGAGAGGGAGTCCTCGGCGATCGTGAAGATGATCGGGATCACGGCGAACCCCATGGCGAAGCCGACGACGAGGGAGTTCCGCTGATCGTACGTGAGCCCGAGCGCGCGCAACAGCCAGCCGCGGTAGTCGCCGGATAGGAGAGCCGCTTCAAGCAGCCCGCCCAATCCGAGCGAGATCCAGATCCCGAGGGTCACGACCGGGACGAGGAGGACGACCTCATACCCGGGCCTGACCCAAGTCCGGGCGGGGGTCGGCAGAAGGCGCCAGAGGGCGAGCGAGAGAAGGACGAGGACCGGGACGACGACCGGGATGAGGAAGAGGCCGGGAACGACCTTCTCCATCATCGGGGCGAGCCACAAGCCGGCGATGAATCCCAGGACGACGCTCGGAAGGGCGGCCATGATCTCGACGACCGGCTTCACGGTCCCCTTGATCGCCGGGTGCATAAACTGCGAGGTGTAGAGGGCGCCGAGCAGGGCCAGGGGGACGGCGAAGAGAAGGGCGTAGAACGTCCCCTTGAGCGTCCCGTAGATGAGCGGCGTGAGGCTGAGCTTCGCTTCGAAGTCGTCCGTTCCGCCCGTCGACTGCCAGACCTGCTCGGGCTTTTCGTACCCTTCGTACCAGATCTTTCCGAAGAGCGATTGCCACGTGACCTCCGGATGGGGGTTGTCCAGCCGGAAGTGCGAGAGGCGCCCCGCGGCGTCGGCCGTGACGAAGCCGTCGGCCTTGGGCGCGAACGAAAGGGCCGCCAGGCTTGCCGCGGCCGAATCCTCCGCGCCTCCGGCGGGGACGTCGAGCAGGGTCTTTCCCGTTGTCGCGTAATGGAGCTTGATTGCGCCGGAGCCGTCCGCCGTGAGAAATCCCTTGTCGCGGCGGGAGGGGGCGAATGCGATCACCGGTCCTTCGTGGGAGACGAATTTGTAGATCCTCGTAAGGCGGCGGTCACCGCCCGCGTCCTGGAGGACCTGCCAGGACGTCACGCCTCCCGCGGCGTCTCCGACGACGAGCGTCCGGTCTCCGTTCAAGAAGCCGAGGGCCGTGATCGAAGGAGCGGTTTCATCCTGCTCGCGGCCGAGGCGCGTCACTTCGGGCTCGGTTTCTTCGCGCAGGCCGAGCGAGACGATCTCGCCCATGGACGTTCCGGCGAAGAGGTTGTCTCCCCGGGCGTCGATGGCGAGCGCCGTGATCTCGCCTTGCGAGGGAAGCGAAAGAGTCTTTCGGGATTCCTCCCGTTTCGCCTCGCCGACGAGGGCCTTCGTCTCCTTGACGGAGAGGAGGATGATCTCCCGGGCGCCGAGTTGGGCTGCGGTCACCGCCCCGTCCGGTCCGACGATGTGCGCAAGCCGCTCGATCGGCCGCTTCGACGGATCCACGGCGAGAGGCGCGGCGGCCACAACCTCCGGCTCCACCTTGCGCCCGCTCTCGATGTAAGAGACGTTGAACCTTACCTCGACGGGGATGGCGCGCCCGTCGGAGAGGCCGAGGGCGAAGACCCCCCGCCCCGCGGGCGAGGCCGAAACGATCCGGGCGGAGCCCAGGCCGGCAAGAGAGGGGGAGGGAAGCACCGAGCCGGACTTGAAGGAGATGAGAGTGATTCCGCCGCCGTCCGCGATGAAGGCCGTCTCCACGTACTCGTCGACGCCGATGGCTAGAGGAGTCCCGCCGCCCGCGGCCGTGCTCGTCGCCCCGCTCGTCACGGCCGGCTGTCCGGCCAAGGGATAGACCTCGATTCCGATAACGATCAGGATGGCGAGGATCGACGCGATGATCACAACGCCGCCGAGCGTCACGAGACGTCGCGCGATCCGGTCGACGAGGATGCGGCGCTTGACGGACGAACGTGATGAAACAGCCCCGCGGGCCGCTTTTTGCGGCCCGCGGGGCGGGACTTCAACCTGCTGTTCGAGGACAGGATCCATTTATTGGAGTTTTTTCGTCTCTTCCTGGGCGATCTTGGAGGTGATCGGGAAGTACCCGTCCTTCACGACAACCTCCTGTCCCTCCTTGGAGAGGATGAGCCTGGCGAACTCGCGAGTCAAGGGATCGAGTCCCTTGCCCGGAGCTTTGTTCACGTAGACATAGAGGAACCTCGAGAGCGGGTAGGTCCCGGCGTAGGCGTTCTCGGCATTGGCCTCGACGCACTTACCGCCCTCTTTCTCTGCGAGGGGGACCGCCCGGACGCCGGGCGTCGCGTAGCCGATCCCGCTGTACCCGATAGCGTAACGGTCCACGGTGACGCCTTGGACGACGGAAGCCGAGCCGGGCTGTTCCTTGACGGCGTCCTTGTAGTCGCCGTTCTTCAAGGAGTGCTCCTTGAAGAATCCGTACGTCCCGGAGGCCGAGTTGCGGCCGTAGAGGGAGACCGGCCGGTTGGCCCAGTCGCCCTTGAGCCCGAGCTGGCCCCAGGTCTTGATCTCCTCCTTGTGGCCCCTGCGGCGGGACTTGGAGAAGACCGCGTCCACCTGGGCCATCGTCAAGCACTTGATCGGGTTGTCCTTGTTGACGAAGACGGCGAGCGCGTCCACGGACGTCCGGACCGGCGTCGGTTTGTAGCCGTACTTCTTCTCGAAGGCGTCGATCTCGGTTCCCTTCATCGGCCTGGACATCGGCCCGAGCTGGGCCGTTCCCGAGATCAAGGCCGGCGGAGCCGTGGTCGAGCCCTTCCCCTCGATCTGGATCTTCACGTTCGGGTAGAACTTGTTGAACCCCTCGGCCCAGAGCGTCATCAGGTTGTTGAGCGTATCGGACCCGATGCTCGAGATGTTTCCCGAGACGCCGGCGACGGCCTTGTAGGCCGTGAGCTTGGGGTCCACCTTGACCGAGTCGGCCGCGAGCAGGGGCCCGGCCGCGGAGAGTGTGGCCGCCAGAGCGGCCGCGATGACGAACGTTTTCTTTTTCATCTTCTTTTCCTCCCTTGAGTGTTGGCAGAATTTTACCTTCCGCCTGTTTGCGCCCAATGTCCGTTTGGTAAACGGACGGTAAACTCTTTCTTCTTTTGCCCGTCCAGGCGCCGAATCCGCGTTGCCCCGCGGAGGGCCGGCGGGTTCAGCGACTTCCTACCGCTTCAAAGCAGGAAGGCCCGAGATGTACCCCACGGATCCCCTGGGATCGACCCGTGACCGGAGCTGGACCTTGACTTCGTCGGGATACTTCTTGAGGTCCTGGGCCGCGCCCGGATGCTGGATGTTGGACATGATGTACGTGTGTCCGTTCACGTTGGGCACGATCTGGAGACCGGTATGTTCCGCACCAGCCGGGGCGCTCATGATTCGCGTGAGCCGGCTTGTATCCACGTTGTACGTCCAGAGGAAATTGTTCAGGTGGTTCCCGCTGTCCTCGCCGATGAAGAGGGTCCGCATTTCCTCCGAGTATTTGAGGTTGTCGGGGTTTGCCATCCGATCCGTGTCGCACGCGTCGTGTTTTCCGTAAGCCGTCTGGCCGAAGGACTTTCTCCCGCCTGTCACGAGCGCCTCCATCGTCGCGGCGACCCAATCGCTCGGGATGGGGCTCCCGTCCGTATCCGACTGCCCTCCGCCCAAGCGGCTCTCGTAGACCGCGCCGCACGCCAGATCTTTCGCGTCTCCCGTCAGGCGGATGTCATCACGCGGCCGGTCGTCGTTCTTCCCGCCGATCATCCCGGCCTCGACGTACGACATGGCGATGTAGAGCTTCTTGTCCCTCCCGTTGTGCGCCACGCCCTCCATCTTCGTGAACTCGGTCGTCGCTCCCCTCAGGGCCGCGTACCGGCGGCTCTCGAGGAACGCGGCGGCCTTCTCCATCCCGGGCCGGACTCTCAGATACACCGTGCCCGGCTTGACCCCGGAGCCGGGTTTGCTCGACGCGGCGGAACCTCCATAGACGTAGACAGGTTGGAAACCCGCATGCGCGGCCGGGTTGCCCTTGTAGGCTTCGGCATCCACGGACTCGAAGATGTCGGAGAAGGAAATCCCGTTGTCCACGAGCGCCTTGATCTCCGATTCCGCCGCGTGGCCGAGGCGGATCCAGCGGAGGACGGCCTTTCCTCCGTTCGCCGCTTCGGTCTGCTCCCATCTCGCGGCGTAAAGCGTTCCGGCCGAGAGGTCGCGCGGCTTGTCGGCGATGAACATGAAGAAGACCACGTCCCGGCCGTCGTCCCCCATGTAGACCGTCCGCTCGTCCGGCATCACGTGGGCAAGCTCGGCCGCGAGGCGTCCCATGGCGTAGCGCCTGACCACGCTCGTCCGGCCCCCCGCGTCCACCGATACCTCCACGGGATGGCCGTAGTCGTAAGCCTTCGCTCCTCCTTCCCGGGCTGTTTTCCCGGGAGTCTTCAGGAAGAGGTTCATCGGCTCGAGGGGGGCGTTCTCGAAGAGCCTGGCGTACGGCTCGTACTCCTCTCCGGCCAGGTGCGTGTTCCACGGCGTGAGCGAGGCGGCGCAGGGGATCCAGAGGCCGTTGATCGGGCCCATGTCGATGTTCGAGAGCTTGACCGCCTGGAGCCTGCCGGTCTTCCCGTTCTGCCGAAGCGCGGCCAGATTCATCGCCATCGGGAGTTGGGCGTACATCTGGAGGGGAGGATTCCCGTCGACGGCGCTGGGCGCTTCCGTGTGGTACTCGAACTGGGTGACGAGGTAGAGGCGCTCCCGTCCCTTCTCTCCCAGCCGGATCAGGGAGTTGGCGTCGGGGGCAAACGCGAAGAACGGCCCCTTGGCCGCGTCGCCTTTCTCGTCGGGCGAGGACCGCATGATCGGTTTCCCTTCCCGATCCACGATCAAAGCGGCCTGCCTGCCGCCGACGACGTTGCCGGGACGGTAGAGCACGTTGTATGAGAGGGGGAAAACCTTCCGGCGGCCGTCGGCATACGTGACGACGGCGTCGGAACGCGTGTAGCCGACGGCCATCTCCTCGGCCGTCGCCGGGGCCGGGGTCGATGTGAATTCGACTTTGGCGATCCGGTTGGCGGTTCGTGGCTCGGCGTGGGCTTGAAGGACGAAGGACGGGAGACAGAAGATCGAGAGCGCGGCCGTGAGGACTGAATGTCTTGTCATCCGATTTTCTCTCCTTTCAGAGTTGGACGGGTTGGCACGGTTGGCAAGGTTGGCCAAGCGAGCGGGGCGGGCTGGGGCTGGGACCACGCGGAGACGGAAAGAGGGAACCGGAGAATGAAGGCCGATCCCTTTCCCTCCACGCTGTCCAATTCCACGTCGATTCCGAAGCGCTCGGTCAGGCGCCGGACGATGTAGAGGCCGAGCCCCATTCCCGGCGTCCCGGAGCGGTCGAGGCGGATGCCGCGGGAGAAGACCGCTTCCCGGGCTTCCGCCGGGATCCCGATCCCCGTGTCGGCGACGGACACGGTCCCCCGCGTCTCATCCCGGGAGACGGCGATGTCCACGCGCCCGCGGCGGACGTTGTACTTGACCGCGTTTTTGACGATGTTCCGGAGAATCGTGCGCGTGACGGCGGCCGGGGCGGCAAGGGGGACCGGATCGGAGGGCACCGAGGCGGAGACCTCGATCTCCCGCTCCCGGGCCCCCGCCTCCGATTCGGAGACGACCTCCCGGAGGATGGCGGAGAGATCCGCGGCCCCGGGGGCGGTCTCGCTCCCGTCCCGTGTCAGGACCCGCAAATCTTCGAGGCGGCGGGTGAGCCGGTTTGTTCCCGTCAGGATCATGCCCACGTACGTCCGGCTGAGTTCGGCAAGGGCCGCGTCTCGCCGGAGGAGACCCGCGCATCCGTCGATCGCGAGCACGACGTTGTTGAGTTCGTGGACGAGGGTGTCGAAGAGAAAGGAGATTTCATCCCGGCACTCCCCGCTCGACATCGTCTCGACGAGGGCCGGTTGGTCGTCAGCCACAAGGATTGTGTTCATGGAGCGCTCCTTCAATGGGAAACCCGGGCGAGACGACCCGTCTCGTCCCCGGAGGCGATGGACACGGCGGGAATCTGCTCCAGTACGTGCGTGACGAGGGCGCCGGCGGCGTCGATCGCGCCGATCTCCCAGGGGCCCCGGAGGTTTCCCCAGGGGGACACGTCGTAGATCGTGAGGCCGGAGCCCTGATCGACCATCTCGACGGTCGCGAAGCCCAGGCCGAAGAGACGGGCGGCGCAACGCGCGATGGCGATCTCCTCGGCGGAGGGTTGGATAAGCCGATGGGGCGAAGGCGAAGCCGATTCCTCGCGCCCCGGCGCGGCCCAGGGGCGGGTGTAGGCGCAGAGGAACCGCCCGCCGACGATGACGACGCTCATGTGGTTCGTGGGATTCTCGATGAACTGCTGAAGGTAGAACGGGAGGCCGCCCGTGTCCGCCTGGGCGCGGAGGAACCCACGGGCCTCCGCCGGATCGGCGAGGACGGCCATCCCCCGGCCGCCCGACGTGAAGAGAGGTTTGAAGACGGACGGCCCGAACGCCTCGAGAAAGAGGAGGGCGTGCTCGATCTGCTCCGTCACGAGCGTCGGCGGGACGGGGAGGCCCGCCTGGGACAGATCGAGCGTCATCCGATACCGGTCCATCGTGCTCTCGATGGCGTCCGGTCTGGGGAAGACGCGGACGCCCTGGCGCTCGAGGTGGCGGAGAATGTGGACCCGGAATCTTGTGGCCGGCCGGGCGACGTCCCCGAGACTCTGCGCGAGAACGGCGTCGAACAGGGAGAGATCCTGCCCGCGATGCGTGACCTGCCCCTTGTGGAGACAGAGGGAGCATTCCTCCGGGGGAATCACGACGGCCTCGTGGGCGAGCGAACGGATGGTTTCGGACAGTCGGTCGGTTTCCCAGGAGGCGGGATCTCCGATCACGGCGATTCTCATCGAAGGTCTCCTTTCGCGGCGAAGCATCGGCGGTCTCTCATCCGGCGGTTGAACCGCAAAGTGCGCCGCAATCCCCGCCCCTTGGGGCGGGGTCAAGGCGCGCGAATGTAAATGACGAAGAGTACCTTAGAGGTCGGAGAATCCCCGCCTTTACGGGGTTCTTCAACGAAGCTCGCGTTCGAGATGCACGGCGTAGTCCGGCAGGGTGCGTTCGTACGGCTGGGTCATCAAGGGCGACGAAATGATGTAATCGGCCGATGCGCGATTGCACGCGACCGGGATGTTCCAGACGACCGCGATCCGCAGAAGGGCTTTGACGTCGGGATCGTGCGGGAGCGGCTCGAGCGGGTCCCAGAAGAAGATCATGAAGTCGATTTCTCCTTCGACGATCTTTGACCCGATCTGGAGGTCGCCGCCGAGAGGGCCGCTTTGCAGGCGGA
Organism: Nitrospirae bacterium RBG_16_64_22; assembly: GCA_001803795.1. Taxonomy (GTDB): domain Bacteria; phylum Nitrospirota; class RBG-16-64-22; order RBG-16-64-22; family RBG-16-64-22; genus RBG-16-64-22. The sequence goes on along the minus strand of MHEK01000033.1, from coordinate 14,332 downwards.
TGACGTCAAGCCCGAGCTCCCCCTCCAGGAGTCTGCCGGTCGTGCCCGTGGCCCAGAGCTCGTGTTGTGACAGGAGATCCCGATTGAACTTGATCCATTCCAGCAGATCGCGCTTCTTGTTGTCGTGCGCGACCAGGGCGATCTTTTTCTTCCCTCGAAACGTTCGGTTGTCGGTGTGCACGTCATCCTCCGCTATGGTTGGTGTTCCGTTCCAAGCGCGCGTTTTCGATCAGGAGCGGTCCGTTCGGGAAGAGCCTCCTCGCCGCGTCCCGCGCGGCGTCCGGCCGGGCGAGCGATTCCATCCGCCGGCGAAGGTCGCTCCGCAGAGCCGGGTCGCACAGGAGACGCTCGACGGCGTCGACAGCTTCCACAGCGCTTCCTCCCTCCAGGGCCGCGCCCCGCGAGGTCAGGAAGCGGGCGTTCGCCTTCTCCTGGCCGGGGATCGGATCGATGAGGACGGTCGGGAGGCGGCGGGCGAGGGCTTCCGAAACCGTGAGCCCGCCGGGCTTCGTCACGAGGACGTCGGCCGCGCCCAGGTAGTCCTCGATGTTCTCGACGAACCCGAACGGGCGGACGCGGAGCGGAAGAGACGAGGCCAAGGCTTCGAGCCGCCTCAGTCTCCCGGCGTCGTTTCCGGCCGAGACCCAGACGGAGGCGGCCACGCGCCTCCGGGCGAGGTCGACGACCACCTGCTCGATCCGCCCGACGCCGATGCCGCCCGAGAGGACCAGGATGACCCGCTCATCGTCCGGAATCCCCAGGACCTTGCGGCAGGCGGCGGAGTCGCGCTTGTCCAGGTCCGGCTGGATGGGGATTCCGGTTACTTCGATCCTGTCGCGGGGGACGCCGAGGGCCGAAAGCTCGCGGGCGACGTCCTCGTGGGCTACGGTGTACGTGTCGACGGCGCCGTCGATCCAGAACGGATGCGCCTCGAAGTCGGTGATCGTGGCGGCGAGGCGAAAGCCGCAGCGCGCCCGCAAGGGGCCCAGCAGGTGGACGGCGAGGAAATGCGTGGCCACGACCGTGGAAGGCCGCGAGGTTTCGATCAGATCGAAGAAGGGACGGGCCGCGGGCCTCGAGAGGAACCCCTGGACGCGCCGCAGGGCCGCCTCCGACCGGGGATGCGCCGCCGAGGCGTAGAGCCCGGCCCAAATGGCCGGGGCGTGGCGGACGATCCATTCGTAGCCGTTCTGATAGGCGCGCCGGAACAGGGGGTGGACGTGGTCGAGGAGGTTCACGCTGTCCGCAACGAGCCCGCGCTCCCGCGCCGCGGCCGCGACCGCCTGGGCGGCGCGGCGGTGTCCCGACCCGCACGAGACGTAGACGGCGAGGAGGGAGGAATCCAAGGGGTTGTGACCGGAGAGCGGCAAGGTTGTCACGGCCGTCGCCGCGGCGCAGCCGCTCATGCCGGTATCGACTCGCGGGAAACGCGATCGGCGGCGAGCATCGTTCCCACGGTGACTTCGCGCGCCCGTCGGCGAGCCAGATCGCCCATCTCGGGGCGGCGGGAATCGGCGAGCAGGGCTTGGAGGGCGGCGGCGATGGACGGCGCGGTCCCGTCGTGGAGGAGGCCGGTGCGGACCGGTTGAACGTGCTCGGCGGCGGCGGACCCGTGGGGAACCAGGGCCGGGAGCCCCGCCGAGAGGGCGCGGAGCGTCTCAAGGCCCGTGAGGTCGATCCGGTCGTTGGTCAGGAAGAGGTCCGCGCGGGCAAGAAGCGCGGCAAGCCCGGCGCTGGATCGGGGCGGTACGACTTCCACGCCCGGCAGTCCCTGCGCCTCGGCCGCCATCGGCCCGTCGCCGCAGAGAACAAGCGTCGCACCGGGGAGAGCGCCCCGGACCGAGTCCCAGGCGGAAATCATCTCGATCGTCCCCCGGTCCCTGTCGATGGGGCCTACGCAGACCAGCCGGAGCGGCTCGTCTTCGCCGCGCTCGAACAGCGTCCCGTTCGCGCTCCAGGGCGAGGCCCACGCCCGGACCTCGATCCGGCGGGGGTCGAGGCCCCGAGCCGTCAGGGCCGTCTTCGCCGCGACCGTGGGGACGATGACCGTGTCCGCTTTTCCATGGAACCATGCGACGTACTTCCAGACGAGCTCTTCGATGTCGGCGTCCCGCGTGAGGAAGCGCGCGAGTGCCGGGAGGTCGGTGTGAAAGTAGGTCGTGAGCGGGAGGCCGAGGAGCCGCGCGGCCAGCAGGGCCGCGAGCCCCATCGGTCCGGCCGTCCAGGCGGCCAGCCGGTCCGGATTCCGCGTCTCAAGCTCGGCCAGGACGTCCAACACGGGAGGGAAGCAGATCCTGTTCTCCGCCACGGCGAGACTCCCCGGGGCCGGGAAATTCTTGAGGCCGGCTTCGTCGAAGGCCGGCATCTCCGAGCAGGTGAAGATCGAGATCGGGACGCCTTCCTCCCGCGCCTTGAGAAGGCGGGCCGGCGTGAGACCGGACGAGTCCCAGAGCGCGTCGTTGTCGCAGAAGAGAACGGATTCTCCGGTCTCGCGTCCGGCGTTGAACCTGGTTTGGACTTCAGCGAGAAGGCGGCGGTCCCTGTACTGGTGAGAGAAGGAAAAGAAGTAGGGGGACAGGAGGCCGTAGATCCCCGCGATCCCGGAGGCGGCCTGGATCCCCTTGAGCGGGTTCTCCGATGAGAAACTCTTGACGATCTTCTCGAGGGAGACGAACAGTATCCGGCTGGACATGCGGCTGGCGAGCCCGAAGATCCTGGCGTTGTGCTCCTCGACGGAGGCGGAGCCGTTCGCGAGCCAGTCTTTGTATTCCCCCGGCCGGCCGAAGACGGCGCGAAGCTCCTCCCGCAAGAGGACGAGGAGGTCCTCCTCATCCGGCTTGAGCTTCTTTCGAGGCTTGAGCCGGCGGGCCAGGTGGGAGATCTTCGCCCATGGGTTGAGCCGCGCCTCCGTGTCGTTGTAGAGGAGACGGGGAAGGCTCGCGATGAGCGGGTTCGAGGATCTCTCGGGGCGGACCCCAAGCCGGTCCATGTAGTAACGGAATGCGACGCTGTAGATCGAGTGAGCCAGGACGACGGCCGAACCGCTGGCGCCCGCGGGGTGGGTCCGCCCGTGCCGCACGGCGTCCAGGAACTCCGGAATCGTCCGGGCTCCGAGGGTCCAGGTGTACGCCGTGGCAACGTGGATCTGGCCGTGGTCGTCCGACCCGCCTACGATGCCGCGGCGGAACGGGTATTCTCCGGCGGGAGCGATCCCGTGCTTGTCGGCGAGGCGGGCGATATCGTCTCCCGTAATCCCCGTGATGATCCGATCCGTCAGGTCGTTCAGCAGGCGGTTGCGGGCGCCGTTCCGGACCTCGAACGCGGGGAAGAGGACGAGCATCTTCTCGAACGTCTCGACCGTGAGGCGCCCGTTCTGGTTGTAGAGGGGATGCGCGACAAAGTGGGCGATTCCCTCGGCGTTGAGATAGCGCGTCAGATCGTAGACGTTCCGCCGGAGGCGCTGGATCTCGGCGTGCTGTGTTTCCGTGATTCCCAGCGTGACGACGTGGATATTGCAGCCGTCCTCGGGGAACGAGACGTCCACCTCCTCGGAGAGGAAGACGTCGGGGTGGTGTGCAATCTCGAGGCCGCCGTCGATGACGTTGTGGTCCGTCACCGTGACGAACGTCATACTGCGCGCTTTCGCGATCCGGTAGAGGTCCCGCGGCTTCGTGTAGCATTCCGGACTGCCGATCTTCTTGAGGATCCATTCGGACGGGCGGTTTGAATGATGTGAGTGGACGTGCAGATCGACACGCGCTTCGGGCGGGGACGCCATCGAGCCCTCCTCTTCTGGGTTTCGCCGGGTAACCGGGCCGTCTCCCCGATCTTCTGACGCGGATCGTAACGGAACGGCGCGGAAAACGGACTCAAGGGCAGGTTAACGGTGTGTAAACTCAGCGAGGGAGCGGGGCAATCCTGTTAGATCAGGAGCAGGTAGACGGCGATGGCGGCGGCGCCGGCAAGGAGCATGGATCCCATCGGCCAGATCGCGGCCCGGGCCAGGGGGCGGGACCCGAGGACCAGCACCGACCCGAGCTTGGCGGCGGTATTCCCCAGCCCCGCCGCCAGGATACCCACCGCGGCGACACCGGCCGGGACGACCGCGTCACGGCTCAGTCCGAGGAGCGAGAGCGTCGGGGCGTCGACTTCGGCCAGTCCGGACAGGAGCGCCACGGCGTAGACGCCCGCCGTCCCGAAGGTGAGCATGGCGAACTGGACGATCGCCAGGACGGCGCCGTAGAGGGCGCCGAACTTGAGGGCCGTGGCGATCTCGAACGGATTGGCGAGAGGGAGATCCACGGCGGCGGGTGCCCAGTCGTTTCGCCGGAGGAACCAGGCTCCGACCAGGCCGACGGGAAGCATCAGGGCGCCGACGGCGGGCAGGAGGGACGGGTGGACGACGGCGACTTCGACCAGTTGGCGCAGGAACATGACCGTTCCCGCCAGGACAATCCCGCCGGCGAGGGGCGGGGAGATCTCCGGCCGTTCGCGGCTCAAGCGGGCGAAGGCGAGCGTCACGGCCGTAGAGCTGACCATGCCGCCGAAGAGGGCCGTGATCAGTATGCCCCGTTTGGGCCCGGCGATTCTCACGCCGAAGTATCCGAAGAAGGAGATGGCGGTGACGAGGACGACCATGAACCAGATCTGGCGCGGGTTGATCCGGAGAGGCGTGAACCCCTGGTCGGGAAGAAGGGGGTAGACGACGAGGGCCACCAGGGCGAACTTGGCCACGGCCATCATCTCCTCCGTCCCGACGTACTCCCGGATGAAGGTGTGGAGCGGCTGTTTCGAGGCAAGGAGAAGCGTGACGAGGACGGCGATCGCGACGGGGGGGAGAAAGGGGCCGGTCGCGGCCATCCCCCCGAGGAGAAACGTGAGAAGCGCCGCCAGCTCGGCGGTGATTCCCCCGGCGTCGCCCGCCATGCCTGCGCGAACGATGCCGGCCGTCAGGATGAGTCCCAGGACGGCGAGGCCCGCGAGGAAGACGGACGGATGGGGCCAGCCGTGGGCGGCGGCAAAACCGGCGATGGAGGCGAGGGCGTAGGTGCGGACGCCGCCGAGCCGGCGGGGCCCGTCCGCCCGGACCGACTCCCGCTGGAGGCCGATCAGGAGGCCGATGGCCAGCGCGATTCCGAGCCGCGCGATCCATTCTGGAAGAAGATCTTCCGGCATCCGGCGTGTCCCGTCGTTTCCTGTCAGGGGGCTATTCGCCCGGAATCGAGAACGTACGGCCGCGCCGAAAAACCGACCAGAGGAGGTCGCGGCTTGCGAGGAGGTCCGAAAAGTTCCGGACTTCGACCGTCAGGGGAAAAGACCAGCCGTTGCGGGCGTAAGCGTCGAGAAAAGCCGTGAGGTCTCCGTCCCGCCCGGAGAGCGGGCCGTGATCGTCCCTGTCGCCCCCGTTCGAGTGGAGGTGCGTCTGAAAGATCGTTTCGGGTCCCAGCGCGCGGACCGCCTGGAGGGGAGTGACCCGGCACGATCGAAGGTGCCCCAGGTCCAGCGTGGCGCCGACCCGGCCGCCGAGCGCCCGGCGGATGTCGAGCAGTTCGGGGACCGTGACGCCGTACTTCACGTATTCCAGCGTGAACTGGCCGAGGTTTTCCACCGCGACTTGAGGCGCGGACGGAGGCGCGTTCTCGATGACCTCGGCGATTCCCTGGGTGGAGCGCTTTCGGCAGATGTCCCATGTCTTCGGGAGCCAGGCATCCCGGGAGATCTTCCCCGCGTGGAATGTGATCGTCCGGGCCTCGATCCGCGCCGCGAACGAGAGCGCGTCCGCGTACGCTCGCCTCGCCTCCCCGAAGCGTTCGTCGTCCAGGTCGCCGATGTTGACGGAGAGGTAGGGCGCGTGGACGGTGAACGCGATCCCCTCCTTCCGCGCGAGATCGCGAAGCGCCTCCTCCTCCGGGCCGGACGCCCGCCGCGGGGCGGGCTCCATCTTCAACTCGACGAGGCGGAAGCCGGCCTCGACGGCAGAGCGCGAAAAGTCGAGAAACGAACCGTCGTACTCCGCAAAGCACGAAGCGCCGATCACGGGGATGGAAGGGAGGATCATTGCGTCATAGCGGGGACGGAGACCGAGGACCGGGTCTTTCCGCCGCCCGATCTCTCCGCCTCGATCCGGTCCACGGCCCCGAGAATGAGCGGGAGGTCCTTCGGCCGGCGCGATTCGGCGTACCACCGGAGAATCCGCTCGGTTCCCGCCTTCCGGACGAGGATCCACGAGCCGTCGGAGAGATGGAACTTGAGGCCGTCCCGCCGGCCGATGCTTTCCACGCGGCGGCCCGCGATCTCGGTCGGCGGATCCTCCTCGAGGCGGGCGAGCAGGGCCGAGTCCATCGGCCGGTCGAGGCGGGCGAACGGCCGGGGGGGGAAGCGCCTCTCGAAGTCCGCGATCAGCTCGTGGAGCGGAACCCCGCGGCGGGCGACCAGATCGCCGACGAGGAGGCAGGCGAGCAATCCGTCCTTCGTGGGGACATGGGGCGCCCAGGCGAACCCGCCCGATTCTTCGCACGCGATCACGGCGCCGTCCTCCGCCATCGCCGCTCCGAGGTGCTTGAAACCGACGGCTGTTTCGACGACCGGCGTCCGGTGCGCGCGGGCCACATCGTCGACGATGTGGGTCGTGGCGACGGAGCGGGCGACGGGTCCGCGCGGTCCGCGCAGGAGGAGGTCCTCGATCAGGAGGGGCATGAGACGGTGCGGGGGGACGCAGGCGCCCGCCGCGTCGACGACGCCGAACCGATCGCCGTCGCCGTCGACGGCGAGTCCGAGGTCCGCGTTCGTTTCCACGACACATCGGGCGAGATCGCGGAGCGTCTCGGGACGGGGGTCGGGAGAGACTCCCCCGAACGCGGGATCGAGGGCGGTTCGAATAGCCGTCACGCGTCCCCATCCTTCGAAAACCGCTGGGAGAACCTTCCGCGCGGCCCCGTGCATCGGGTCGACGACCAGGTCCAGGCTGTGGCCAGGCGGAGGGACGAGCTTTCGAAGAGCCTCGGCGTAGGCGGAGGCGACGTCGACCTCCCGTATCGCCGGATGGGGGCGGCGGGTCCGCGGCGGGGTCTCGTCGACAAGCCCGAGGATTTCCGCGGCGGCAGGGTCGGGGCAGAGACGGCCGTCGGGCATGAGGATTTTAAGACCGTTGTCCGAAGGAGGATTGTGGCTCGCCGTCACGACGAGGCCCAAGTCCGCGCGGAGCGGCAGGCGGCTCACCCCCCAGGCCACGCCCGGCGTGGGCGTTTCGCCGATCCCTCTCGCGACCGATACGCCTTCGTGCGACAGGAGAGCGCGTATAAGCGTTTTCTCGAGCCATTCCGAATGGAGACGCGTGTCGCGCCCGACGAGGACGCGGATCGACCCGCCGGGGGCGTTCGCCTGCCCGGTCCGCCTCCAGAGCCAGCGCACGATGGCGCGCGCGAGGGCTTCCATGCGCGCCGGCGTCACCTCGCGGCCGACGGGACCGCGCCATCCGGATGTCCCGAAGACGATGGGCTTCATCCCGTGATCGATACAGCCGGCGGAAGCGGCGGCCCGGGGCGGTTGGTCCGCCACGCCTCGCGGTTGATCCGGAACCATCCTCGACGCCTAAGAATCGGGACGTCGGGACACGCCGTGTAGAAGAGGCCGCACCGGTCGCAGCAGGCCTCCCATCCGGATCCGGCTCGGCGCATCTCCCGCTTCTTGCATTTCAAGAAATCCTTGCACATGGGGCAACAGACGGTCATCGAACTCCTCCACAGCGATCAGGATCTTGCAGGAAAACGTCCGCCGGGCCGCAACCCTCACCCAAGCGCCCGAGGAAGCTCCTCGGCCGGATTGATCACCCCGATCGCCGGAAGTTCCCCATCGACAATCCAGGCGCGGAGGGCGCGCGCGAGCGCCGGGAAGTCGGCTTTTCCGCTGATCCGCAAGCCGGGGACCCGGGACAGGCGCGAGGTCATCTCGTTGAACAGGTCGTCTGGACCGGCTTCCGCTTCCGAAGAGTCGTAAGGGTCGATCCCGCGGACGATGTCGCCCGCCCAGGGACGGAGGGCCGCGAACGGGATCACGGACGCCGTCCATGCCCCGGTTCCGACCCGCCAATCCAAGAAGACCCAGCCGGCAAGGCGCGTCGGGATCTTGAGCCGTCCCGGGCCGTAACAGCTTTCGATTACGACGTCCTGCTTCTCTTCGAGCTCGACCAGATCCTTCAGCGGGAGTCTTCCGAGCGAGTTCCGCTCTTCGGGCGTCAGGTTCATGAAGAGCCGCGGATGGGTGAGCCGCGTTCCGGGATTGACCCTCGGGTGTTTCGGAACACCGAGAACCTTGGCCTCGGGCAAGGGGCCGACGAGAAGGCGGTCGTTCGTGACGTATTCGGCGCCCTCTTCCATGCACCAGAGCGCGGCCGTGGACTTCCCCGCGCCCGGCGCCCCCATGATGGCCACGGCGGATCCGCCCCACGAGACGGCCGCGGCGTGAAGGACGGAGAGCCCCTGGCGGCGCCAGGCTGTCATGTAGGCGGCGTTGATGACGTTGACGACCGGGTTGATTTGCTCGGCCGCGCGGCCCAGGACGATCCATTCCCGGCTTCCCACGAAGACGGTCAGTCCGGAAGCAACCTTCTCGATGATCCGGCCTCCCGGGACTTCATGCACGATTTCCTTGACTCGTCCCGCCCCGGCGCGTCCCCGGCGGATCCGGCCCGTCCCGCGAATCCGCTCGGGCTCGGCCTCGATAACGGAGATCGTCAGGGCCGATTCCCGGACGGCGGAGGCCCCCGGCTCGTCCTCGAAGGGGAGGTAGTAGGCCGCGATCTCTTCGGCGATCTTCTCGGTGCCGGCGAAAATATCGAGCGTCACGCCCGCCACGTGGAACCGGACGGGCCACGGTGCCGGGTGCCGTTCCCGGATCCTTCCGATCAGGTCGTCGATGTGGGCCGCCATTTCAGGCTCGCGGGCCGGCCGGCGCGGGTGCGTCGGTTTGCTGAAACCGCTTGAGGGCCCAGCGGACGGCGAGACGGGCGGCGTCGATTCCAGTCGCCTCGAAGAGACCGCGGAAGCCCCCGAGGGCGCTCGCCTCGTAGACGAGCGGGCCGCGCTCGGTTTCCACGACGTCCACCGTCGTGAAATCGAGGCCGAAGACCCGGCTCACCCGGAGGGCGAGGCTCTCAATTGCGGAATCGATCTCGACCGGCGCGTACCGTCCGCCGGCGGCCGTGGTGGTTTTCCACTCGTCCGGCGCGGCCACCCGCGCATAGGCCCCGGCGATGCCGTTTCCAACGACGACGACGCCGATATCCCGGCCCGGGGATTGGACGAATTCCTGAAGGTAGACCGCGCCCCGTCCCAGGGCCGCGCTGTTCGCGACGAGGCTCCGCACGTCGGACGGGGCGTCGACGGACAGCATCCCTTGTCCTTTGGATGTGTAGCGGGGTTTGATCACCGCCCGGCCGCAGACATCGACAAATTCGGCCGCTTCGTCGGGCGACTCGGTGAGGAGCGTCCGGGGGAGGGGGATGTCCGCCTGGGCGAGGTCGAGCGTCATCCGGCAGCGGTCGAGCACACGGCCGATCCGGTCGGGCTCGCTCAAGACCGGGACCCCCCGCCGGGCCCAGGCCGCGAGGGGAAGAAGGCGGATGGCGGATTGCTCGTCCGTGGACAGGCCCAGCTTCTTGACGATGACGCCGGCAACGTCCGGGAGGGGACGTCCCCGCCAGCTCGCCTGACCGGTCGACAGGCAGACGGACAGCTCTCCCGCCTGGACGATGAGGGGATCCAGCCCCTCGTTCCGGACGGATTCGGCGAGCCGCTCCGTGGACCAGGCCCCGGGGTTCCCGACCACGGCGATCTTCGCGGGACCGGACGGGGCGGTCGTCATGGGATCGCCCCCTTTGACGAGGCGAAGAGGGCCGGTTCCTCGTCGGACCGGAGGGACGAAGCCTCGGTCAAGGCTTCGAGCAGGGACACGCCCTTCAGGAACCATCGGCGCGCCAGACGATCGTCCAGGACGAGCCGGCTGGACGTGATGAACGAACGGGCCAGGGCGAGACTCCATCGGGACGCCGCCCGCGAATCGGCCCGCCGGGCCGCCTGTTCCGCCGCGAAGCTGCGGACGGTCGAGACGCAGGCCGGCAGACCGGGGTTCTCGTGGAGAGCCGGGTGGCGGATGAACGACATGGCGAGGACGGAGAGGTCCTGCAAGTAGTCGCCGGGGCCGGCCCGGTGAACGTCGATCAGGCGGAACGAGCGCGGCTCTTCGTCGATGAGGATGTTGTCGATGTTGAGGTCTCCGTGGAGCCAGACCGAAAAGGGAGGGGCCCATCCGGGCTCCAGGGGGCAGAGCCGGTCGAGGATCTCGTCGAGGGAGGGGATCCGCGAGCCCGCAACCCGGATGGGTTGGCCGCGAAGCGCCTTGAGGTCGGGGTGGGCGGCCCAGACCTCCGGAAGACGATCGCGGACCTGTCGGACGTAGGAGGTCGGGGTCTCTCGCGGCTCGGATGTCCGGTCCCAGAGGTCGGCGAGCCGGGCCAGAAACCGTTCGATCAGGAGGATCTTCGTGGACGCGTCTCCGGGACGCTGGAGGCGGCGGACGAGCGTGTCTCCCACGAAGAGGTCGAGGAAGGCGGCCCGTTCCCCCTCGGCATGCCGGGCCCGGATTGGAACGAGAAGGTCCGGCGCGATCTCCCTCCAGGAGTTGTGCTTGGCCATCTCCTCCTCGATCTTCCGGGAGCTTCCCTCCTTGAAGACCATCGTCTCTCCCGTCTTGAGGGTCACGCGCCCCAGGCGGGCGCCGCTGATTCCCTCCCAGATGCTCTCGAAATGGACGACGTCGCCGTCGGTTCCGCACGACTCCAGCAAAGAGGTCAGCTGAACGTACTGGCCGAGTTTCAGCCTTTCTCCCGTGACGATCACGATTATGCTCTCCGCCATGTTGAGCGCCGCGTCGCCGACCCGCTCGAGGTACTTGAGGATGGCCAGGGCCGTGATGACCGCGGACGCGCGCTCCGGCTCTCTTTGCAGAAGAGATATCGCCGCGGCGACACCGGAGCCGTAGCAGTCGTCGAGCGCGGTTTCGAGCAAGGCCACGCCGCGCGCCGCGGCGAGGTCCAGATCGAGGAACGAGCCGATGGCCCGATCGACCGTCTCGACGGCCTTGTCCCCCGCCTCGGCCACGCCGAGATCGGCGACCGTGGCGCGCCACAGGGCCGGGTCTTCCGGCCTGTGTGCGGCCTGCCGGGCGATGTTCTCGGCGTAGTCGCCGATCTTCTCCAGGTTCCCGGCGACGCGAAGGATCCCGCGGAGCCACCGACGGTTGTTCTCGCCCAACGAGACCTCGGCGAGCGCCTCGTGGACCCGGCTCTCCACGAGGGCCCTAAGGTTGTCGAGCGCGTCATCGCGCTCGACAACTTTCCGCGCTTTCGAGTCGTCTCCCTCCATCGCCGCCGCGAGCGCCTCCGAGAGCTGGAAGCGGACGGCCTTCACCATCTTCGCGATTTCGGGCTCGAGGCGCCGGGGGGAACGCATCGGAACGGCCGGCCCGCGTCAGACGGTCTTGGCGGTCTTGGCGGCGGCCGGCGTGGAGACGACCAGCTCGCCGATCCCGGCGCCCACCCCTTTTTTCCACGAGATCTCGAGCTCGAGCTTGGACTTGTCGTCCTTCCGCTTCGCGAGGATCTCGACATCGATGTCTCCGGCGGGGACGAGTTCGATCTGCTGGTCGCCGGCGGCGATGTTGATCCGTCCTTCCCTCAGCCCCTTCGCGATCGCTTCCATGTACCCGGCGGCGTCCTTGCAGTCCGTGATCGCCGCGAACTCGAACTCCTGCTTGTCCTTGCCCATGAGACGTCCTCCTCGGTTGTGGGGCATGCCCCGGTTACGGTGATGCGCTCTCCCCGGCCCGGATCCTGAGCGGGAGCGGCTCCGACGTGCGCCAGGAGAGATCGATGCGAAGACGCGCGCGCCGCGACCCGACGGCGATCCGGGCCCTGAAGAAGAGAGCGCGGTGGAACTGGACGGCCGAGACCTCGTCGTCGAACCTGATCCGCCCCCGGCCCGTCCTGAGGACCTGGGCCATGTGCTCAAGCACCTCGGCGGCGCCGGAGGGCGTCACGACGTCCCAGGTCGAACGGAGTGGGGGGTGGGTTCCGGCGGCCGGCGTGCCGACCATGACCCCGGCCATCTTAAAGAGCGGCGCCACCCGAATCCTCAAGAGACTGTAAACTCTCATCCCCGGCCGGGAGGTCCCGGAATTTGTATCCGGTTCCGCGGACCGTGACGATGTACCGGGGGTCCCGGGATGAGTCTTGGATCTTGGCCCTGAGGGCGTGAACGTGCACGTCCAGGTTGTGCTCCTGGATCTCGGCCTCGACGCCCCAGAGGCGGTCGATCAGCTCATCGCGGGAGAATACGCGGCCGGGGGATTCCGCGAGGACGGCCAGGAGCGAGAACTCGATCGGCGTGAGGACGACCGGCCGTCCCTTGAACGACACTTCGAAGCGGTCCCGGTCGATCCGGAGATCTCCCGCCGCGATCCGCGGGGGGCGGGATTCGCGGTCGGCCCGGCGGAGAACGGCCCGCACGCGGGCGATGAGTTCCCGCCGCGAGAACGGCTTGGTGACGTAGTCGTCTCCGCCCACGACGAGGCCGCGGACGCGGGAGCCGACGTCGGCGAGGGCCGTGAGGAACACGATCGGGACCTCTCGGGTCCGGGGGTCCATCCGGATCTTTCTGCAGACCTCCAAACCGTCCAGGCCCGGGAGCTTGACGTCAAGGAGGATCAGCGACGGTGTCCGCTGTTTCAGGATGCCGAGCGTCTCGAGCCCGTCGGCCACGGGAACCGTTTCGTACCCTTCGTTGACGAGGTCGTGGCAGATGAGGGCCCGGATGTCGCCGTCGTCCTCGACGACCATGATGAGCGGTGGAGTCTCCGCGTTCGCCATGCGGGGAGACTACCGCGGCGGCCTCGCCGAGAGTTCAACAGGGAGTAAATTGACGGTAAACTTCGGCCGGATCTACGCGGGGAGGCGCTGGCTGATCAGGCGAAAGCCGCCGCCTTCGGGGAGGATCGCGTCGAGCCGCGGAAGCCACCGCGCGTCCGCTTCCTCGTGCTGGCGGCGGACCCATGACATGATCTCCGAGATATCGGCCGAAGATCCGTCTTTCGTCTCCGAAAGGATCGTCTCGCTCTCGATGCCGCGTGGGCTCTTGAGATCGACGGGGAGGCGGGGCATGAACTCGGCGTTGTTGAGCATGAAGACGCGCCACTCTTCCTCCGCCGTCTGGCCGAGGATCGTCACCGAGGCGTTGCGGATCTTCGTCGTCTCCATGAAGAGGCGCCAGTCCTCCTGCTGTGGGAGCACGCCCTTCTTCCGCTGGAGCAGGAGGAAGCAGAGGAACTTGATGATGCCGCCGTGGGCGACAAGGACCTCGACGGGCGTGCGGCCCTCGACGAACCCGTCGGGGACGGCGTGAATCGCCTCGATGAGCGGGGTCGTCCGCCGGATCACGTCCCCGAACGTCTCGGACGTGGCGCTGAAAGCGAACGATTGCTGGAAGCGGCGCTCGGTGAACTCGGCGAGCTTTTCGGCGGGGAGGGCGTCCTTATCCTGTCCCCAGTTCTCGGGGCCGTACTTGTCGATTTCGAGGGCGCCGTCCTCCAGACGGATTGGGGCGAACGTCCCGATCATGTCCTTGACGATGGAGAGCGTCTCCTGCGCCCTCTGGATGTAGCTCCCCCAGAACGTGTGGACGCGGAGCTGGCCCAGGTGGAGGAGACGCTTGACGTACTCCCCAGCGAACATCGCCTGAAGGATGCCGACGTCGGAGAGAAAGGCGATCTCCGAGTGTCCCTGGATCCGGGAGATCGCCGCCTTCTTGACGATGGACTGGCCGTGCCGGACGGCGATGAGAACCTTTCTGAGTCCCGAGAGATCCGGCAGCCTTCCGTCCTGCGTCAGCGTGGCAAGCTCGACCTGCATGTGGGCAAAAGAGCTGTTGAGCAGGCGGTAGAAATTGCCCGTGATGTTGTACGTCTCGTTAAGGTGCTCGCCCAGCATCCCGCGCAGATCGAAGAAGGGGCGGTCCTGCGTGACCATCCAGAGGCGGGAGAGGTTCACGCGACGGGAGATCGGGTCCAGATCCTTCCAC
>MHEK01000033.1:0-64 GCA_001803795.1 Nitrospirae bacterium RBG_16_64_22 | reverse complement strand
CGGGGTCGGGCGGGTTTCCTTCGGGGGGATACTGGATCGCCTTGTGGCGCGCGAGCGCCGTGCT